>JAESRW010000157.1 GCA_016764395.1 Flavobacteriales bacterium | reverse complement strand
CGCTCAAGTACAGTAGAATCTCTTCAAGATACAGCAAGCGTCGATTTCACCCGGTACAGAAGCGGTATAAGGCCCATTTAGGCACGGATTACGCGGCACCCAAGGGTACACCAATTATGGCAACCGGTAACGGCACAATTGTAAAATCAGGTTACGGAAAGGGCAATGGAAATTTTGTCAAGATCAAGCACAACAGCGTCTATTCTACCCAATACCTGCACATGACCAACATCAAATCAGGAGTGAGGAAAGGCGTGAGGGTCAAGCAAGGGGATGTAATTGGATATGTTGGCAGCACCGGACTGGCAACAGGGCCTCATGTATGCTACCGATTTTGGAAGAATGGGAAACAAGTGGATGCGTTGAAATTGAAGCTACCCGCCTCCTTGCCAATCGATAAAAAACACCTGGAAGCGTACAAAAAGGTAAGGAATAAGGTTCAAGAGGAACTTGACGAAATAGCTATRGATGTTGAAGTAGARGCTTAGTTGGCTTCTTGAAATGATAAATATCCAATATCAAATTTCAAAGGCTAAAGTGGGCCTGTGTGCGAGATAGATTGAACTTGCAGGCCACTCCCTTTTTCATTTTTCATTTAGCGTTCGATATTTTTCATTTCCCAGGGCCTCATGTTGCTACAAATTTCAAAGGTTAGAGTGGGCCTGTGTACAAGAGAGATTGAACTTGCAGGCAACTCCCTTTTTCATTTTTCATTTAGCATTTGATATTTATCATTTCCCAAGAGCCTCATCTTGGCTACAGAATTTGGAAGAAATTGAAGCTGCCCGCCTCCTTGCCAATCGATAAAAAACACCTCRAAGCGTACAAAAAGGTAAGGAATAAGGTTCAAGAGGARCTTGACGAAATAGCTMTRGATGTTGAAGTAGAAGCTTAGTTGGCTTCTTGAAATGATAAATATCCAATATCAAATTTCAAAGGCTAAAGTGGGCCTGTRYRCSAGMKAGCTTGAACTTACAGACAACTCCCTTTTTCATTTTTCATTTAGCGTTCGATATTTTTCATTTCCCAGGGCCTCATGTTGCTACAAATTTCAAAGGTTAGAGTGGGCCTGTGTACAAGAGAGATTGAACTTGCAGGCAACTCCCTTTTTCATTTTTCATTTAGCATTTGATATTTATCATTTCCCAACCAATCTCACCGCTGAAATAAACCCTCAGCAACTACATCCTTGAGATATTTCCTTTCACCATTGTGGAATATCAAGGTAAAGGCATCGCCAACATCTCTTTGGATAACTTTATCTCTTAAGGCTTCTGCTTCCGCCAGCGTCTCAAAATTACCCATTAAAAAGAGGGTGAGATTATTGGCATTTTTCATCATTTCCACTTTGCCCAGATCAGCGAATGAAGAATGATCAAAGTTCTCTGGATTCGCCATGGCCGCTATTTGTACTCTGAATACCAGTTTGTCCGCTTTGATTTGTCCAAACCGTTTCATGATCGCTCGATAGAGATCTGGATCCTTTAGATACAACCTTTTCAAACCAGGTATGTTTGAAGGCAACTCTTCATATTTGCTAACAGGGGTACTGCCTTTTCCGATTTTAAATTCGCCTTTCGCATTCGTGATGCCTTGATTGATCGATACCCCGGCTTGTGCATTGCCTGAATATTTGACAATTCCGTACAGAATAGGATCGCTTCCAGGGATAAATTGAGGGTCTTCTTCATCGATGACAAATACGTAGTGCTGATCCGTTGGTAGATTGATGAACCTGAACTCCCCTTTTTGATTGGTTTCGATTGTTCTTGAAAAGGAACCTTCTTCGTTGACCACCCGAATCGATATTTCAGCCGCCGGCCTTGTAGGATTCTCTGAATAAAGCAATCGGCCGTTTATAGTGAGTTGCCGGTTGAATTCTGGTGAATAGAAATGTACATCGCTGATGATTTCCTGAAACCCTTCCACTCCTTTTGAGCTGATGGTGGTGGACCTCGGTGTAAATCCGTCGGCCTCATAGGTGAGTAGATAGTCATATCCAACCGGTAAGCTGATAATGTATTCACCGGTCACGCTGTTTGATCTAAACGGACCCAGTTGCTGGCTTCCGTTGTCATACATACAGGTGATTTTACCATTGGTATATTCATCGTCCACAAGTATTTTGCCTTTGAGCAGCACAATGGGCTCTGGTTTGGGCACATTGTCAAGTGTTACCGTATAAATATCCTGCTGACCATATCCTCCGATCCTACTCGACGAGAAATAACCGGTACTTCCATCTCCAGTAACCACGTAGTAAATGTCATCAGCCGTGGTATTTATTGGGTATCCTATATTTTCTGGCTTGCCCCACTTTCCATGCTCATCTTGTTTGGAAACAAAAATGTCGTATCCGCCCATACTTTTGTGTCCTTTGGAGCTGAAGTACAACGTTTTGTTGTCAGCATGTATAAATGCTGCATCATCGTCTTCTTCTGTATTGATATTGGGTCCCAGTGCGATGGCCTCTCCCCATATTCCGTCTTTGCGTTTCACGGACATGTAGATGTCTTTTCCTCCCATGCCCCCAGGCCGTTCACTTGAGAAGTACAATACTTGCTCGTCGGCTGACAAACTTGCGCTTCCCTCCCAGTGATCAGAATTGATATTTAAATTTAGCCTTACCGGATAGGTCCAGTCTTCACCCTCTCGCTCACTAACGTAGATATCCCCAGAGCCAACTTCAGTGTCTTTGTATACAAAAAGCTTCTGGCCATCTATCGATAGCGCAATGCTGGCATCATGACCGGGACTGTTGATTCCTTCTTGAACTTTGGTCTTGAAGACAGTGGCATAGAACATTTTGTTTTTCTCAGGTTTTATCCAGGAATCTCCAACTTTGTAAGAGAGGTAGATGTCTTCCGAATAAGTACCTTTTGGGTCGGCATTGCCATATTCATCCCGACGTCCGCCTACGCTCTTTTCACCTTTGTAGGTATAGATCATCATGGACTGGTCGGTGGAGATCACGGGCACGTATTCTGACCCACTTGAATTGATCGGTTTACCCATGTTTTTGATATCGACATCCAGCGGTTGCCGAATAAGGATTTTACCAACGCGACAGTACCCCATATGACGTGTGGTCTCTTTTAGAATTTTATCGGATGCTTTACCTTTATCCAATACCGCATTGAAGTGTTTGAGGGCTTTCTGGAAGTTATAGGTTTTATGGTAGGCGCGTGCGAGGTAGTATTCGATATCCTTAGCCTTTGGATCCAATTGCCTCACTTCTTCCAAATACTGTATGGATTTGTGCTTGTCCCTTGCCTCATAAATATAGCAAATGCCTATTTTGAATTTAATATCGATGGACTCAGGGGCCCTCTTTTCCAGGTTGGAGTATATCCTCAGGGCAGCGGTGTAATTGCCTTGTTTAAAATAGGCTTCAGCCTCCTTTGCCAACTTCTTATCGCTGTCTTGACCGAATGCCATAGAGCTACAGAGGCAGCATGCTGAAACACCCAGGCAAAAAATAGTTAGCGCTATTGTCCTTCTTCCGATCATTGATGCGTCAAGAAATCATAAGTTTAGCATGCAAAATGTTGTGCGGGCTACGGCTTATAGAAACCACTGGCCACCGCATCGGACAACAGGCGTCTTTTGCCCTTATAGAAAATAAGGATAAATGCATCTCCCTGTCCCTGCCTGATGGCCTCGTTCTTCAATTCCTCACTTTCACGTAGTGTTTTGAGCTCTCCGATGGTATAGCGCATGAGCCCATCAGCAAGCATTTGCCTATCGATCTCCCCGAGTCCAGAAAGATGGGAAAAATCGATGGCCCTGGTAGATTCATAGGCACCCACCTGGATCTTGAATATTAATTCATCGGCAGCAGTAGAGCCAAACCGATCCAGCACTTCCTGGTAGACTTCTGGATCCGAAAAGTCCACTTTTTCTATCTCTTCCTTGGTTTCAGGTAAGTTACTGCTGATTATGTTTGCCTGTTTCAGTTCAATCTTGTACAGGCCATCTTTATCTGTGGTTATGTCATTTATTTTTAGTCCACTATAGGGATTTCCACCAATCGATGCATGACCGATAATAGTGGGTGGAACATACGCCTGTAGATCAGGATCATTTTCATCAATGGAAAGCAAGCAATGTGAATTCGCTGGTAACTCATTAAATTTAAAATAACCCCTCTTGTCAGTGGACGTTTCTCGTTTTGCCATATTCCCATTCTCATCCTCAATGAAGACCGTGATACTCTGTGCCGCCCTTGGTGGAGCTTCTTGATACAAAACATTGCCATCCAAGGTGATCGTGGGTTTGAACCCGGCTGTATAAAGATCTACATTCTTGACAATTTCCTGATATGTCGAGAACCCGGACCCCTTGATGTTTTCGATGTGTTTATCAAAACCCTCTACCTCGTAATACACCGTATAATCTTTTCCCAACGGCAAGGATATCAGGTATGATCCAGAAGAAGCATTGGACACGTAGCTTCCCTGAACTACATTGTTTTCTGAGTATTTCACAGTGATCTTGCTCTCAGCAGCTGAGTCATTTGCGGTTACTTTCCCTTTTAGGAGGACCAATGCATGCTCATTCTTAATCTTGTCAAGGTGTGCGATGAATATATCTTGCTTCCCCATTCCGCCTGGCCGGCCAGAGGAAAAATAAGCCCTTTTCCCATTTGCTCCTACCACATAAAACATATCATCTCCCGCAGTATTTAAAGGGTAACCCATATTCTCTGGTTTTGACCAGGATTCACCGTCCCAAATTGATTTGAATACGTCGTAATTGCCCATATTGAAGTGTCCCTGAGAGCTAAAATAGAGTGTTTTTCCATCTGGGTGCATAAACGGCGCATCATCATCATAAATCGTATTAATGCCCTCCCCAAGGTTTTCTGCTTCTCCCCAAATGCTATCATCCCGCATTTTTGACAGATAGATGTCTTTTCCTCCCTGTCCTCCTGGGCGTTCACTCGTGAAATAAAGCATTTTGCCATCTGGAGAGAGGCTGGCGCTTCCCTCCCAGGAAGGCGTGTTGATGTTGTTATTCAGAGCCACGGCAGTACTCCACTCTTCACCTTCCAGCGTACTTTGATAGATGTCTCCCCCTCCATCTTTGGTATATTTATAAACGAACAAAGTTTGACCGTCTCCTGACAAGGCTATGCATGCGTCATGGGTGTTCGAGTTGATGTTAAATCCGATATTGTCTGGTGCAAGCCAGGCACTTCCCATTTTATAGGAGATTTGAACGTCTTCATAATAATAGCCCCGATCTGTTTCTTCGCCAAACTCATTTTGACGTCCTCCGAGGCTTCGCTCGCCAACATAGGTGAAGATCAAGACAGATTCGTCACTGGAGATGACCGGAACATACTCTGAGCCTTTTGAGTTCACCGGAGGACCCAGGTTTTCAATTTCTATATCCAGAGGATCCTTGATGATCTCCTTTCCATTGTTACAATTGATGATGAGGCGTTCCACTTGTACCGCTTGCTCTTTTGTTAGATCGCCTGTTTCCTTGGCTTTCTTAAAAGTAAGTAGGGCCTTGTCGAATTGATGATTGAGATGATACGCTTTGCCAAGGTAATAGAGGATGTCTTCAGCAGTTGGGTCCTCCGCGTAGACCTCCTTCAGTAACGTTAACCCTAAATCCGTCTTTCCAGGAGTATATGTATAGCAAATCCCCAATCGGTGCTTGTATTCAAACCGGCCCTCAAAATTTATATAGAGCTTTTCAAACAGCCGCATGGCAGCAGRATAATTTTCCTTATCAAAATAGAAGTTGGCATCTGCCATTAGCTCATCTTCACCCTCGCTCAGGACCAATATCCGTTCAAATTCCTTCTGAGCCATGGATTCTGTGTAACATGTGCCAAGCAAAAGAATTGCAATACAAAATGTGGAGATAGTTTTAGCCATTGGGTCCTAATTTATTGCATCTGAGATCAAAGTTATTCCTGCATTCATCCCGATAATAAGGGTCCGTTCGTTGCATATGGGAATGAAATTACATTCAAAATGCAAAGACACGTCTTCACATTATTCAAATAATCCAGTCTTTCATTCAGCTACCTACCGGATGACTTTGTGTTCCACTCCGTGTGTTTACCAAGGCTGGGGAGGTGCTTCATATTGCTCTAAACAAAAATAGCAAAAGGAACATTTTATGCAAGCCTATTACGTCGCTTAAAGCATGTAGAAATTATTAGCGATTAGGTCCTTTACAAGCACTCTGTTGCCGTTGTATTTGGCCGTGACAAAAGCATCGTTGATACCCGTGTCCAATACTTTTTTTCTGAAGTTTTCGGCCTCTTTAAGCGTCTTGAAACTGCCAATGGTAAATCTGGTAATGGAATCATCCAGTTTCTTGGATTTGACATTTCCGAGGCCTGTCGCCTTTTTGCTGGAATAGTTTTCGGCGTGTTTGTAGGCAGCAACTTGAACATTGAATTCCATTCCCTCAATGATCTCGTCGCCGAATTTGTTCATAATTCGCCGATACGCAGCCATGGCAGCAGGAGAAATAGGCTTTTGAACCTTGGCAGTTGCCAAGACCGATGTTGGGGCCGAAGGTCGGCCCAGCTCATGCAGATACTTGCGTTTTCCATCTACTTCTGCTGTAATAAATGCATCGGCCGTGCCACGTTTGACGATTAATTTCTTGAATTGTCTCGCTTCCTTCAGATTGTCAAAACGGCCCAGTGTGAACCTGGCAATTCCGTTGACATCCCTGGACGCAACAGTTCCCAGATCGTCGAGCTTGCCATGCTTGTAATTTTCTGGATGCTTATAGGCTGCCACCTGAACTTTGTAGAATATTCCTTTAGTTGACGCCAAGCCATTGAGGTATCCTGACTGCCTGGCCTTCTTTCTGGAGAAGGCGATGAGTTTACCGCCCTTCAGGTTCATTGTCGCCACCGTTGCGGAAAATTCAGCTCTTCTGTTCAACTGTCTACCTGATGGGTTGTCAGTTCCGTCATTATTCGCATTGGCTGCCACCGGCCGTGTTTTGCCGAAAGCATAGAGCAAGAGTTGGCTTTCGTTGGCTCCTCCTTGAATTAGATAGGCTGCGGCTCTTTGTGTTCTTTGTTCTGAGAGTTTCATATTGTATTTGTGGGTGCCTATGGCATCGGCGTGCCCGGCGATCACAATTTTCGCTGTGGTGTTTTTTGAGAGATAAATTAACAGCGCGTCCAATTCCTTTTTGCTTTTGGTGCGCAATGTTGACTTGTTAAAGTCGAAAAGGAGATTGTCAAATTTTGAAGTGGCGGACGTAGTTTGTTGGGCGAGTTCCAAGTCTCTTGCCTGGGCTTCGGCTTTAGCGAGCCCAGCTTCTTCTGCTTTTAGTTGTGCCGCTTTCGCTTGCTCTGCCAGTGCCTCGGCTTCTGCTCTTACCTTTGCCGCTTTCTTAGAATCGTCTGCTCCCAGGGCCTCTGCATTAAGTTGCGCCTCCTCTGCCGCATCAGCCAATGCTGCCGCCTCAGCTTTGAGTCGTGACTCTTCGTCCCGCGCTTCCTTCGCCTGGGCCGCCACCTCAGCTTTGAGTCGGGCCTCCCTCTCTTTCTTTGCATTTGCTGCAGCCAATGCTTGCTGTTGCGCCTCCTCTTCTTTCTTTGTCCGTGCTTCTTCCTGGCCCTGGGCCAGTACCTCCGATTCCGACTTTATTCTAATCTCCTCCTCTTTCGTTACCAATGCTTCTGCTTCTGCCTTAATTCTCAAGGAGTCTTGTGCGGTCAAGGGGCCAGGTGATACAGCAAAGAGCCTTCGCTCAGCATCTGCTACCAGGCGCACCCTTCTTGCAGCTGCTTTTCTCTTTTGTAGCTGCTCTAAATTGATACGCGCTTCTTCCTTTGCTTCTGCCATCGCCTCTGGAGTTACCAACACCTTCGTTCCTTCCAAAAGGGCCACTTCTTCTTCGGTTGCATGGATGACCCAAGTAGTAATGAGCCTTTCAGTTCCATCTTTATCTGTGATCAGCACAATAACCTCCTCGTCAACATCTGATTCACTGGCATCCAGCAGCATCGAGTAATAGTCCTGCATCTCTTGCCCAGCAAAATTGAACTCGCCCTTCTCATCCTTTAATGAAGTCATGAGTACTTCCCCATTCTGATCGAGGAGATATAGTTTGACAATTTCCCCGGGGGTGCTTTCCACTGAACTGTCTTGAGGGCCTGACAGTTTCTGTTCAAGTTCGAGCACCAGCTTTGCTGTTTCAATGTCAGTAAGCTTCTCGTCCAGCAAAACTTGAAGAGCATTGCTGGAGCCCATTAAAGGGTTCTTTTTTGCAGATAGCTCAAAATCCTGGGCCACTTCAACATATACATTGAGATCCGTTATATCCACGTTTTCAGAGTGGACCACCTCACCCTTAACCATGAAATCCAACTTGTAATCAGAGCCCGGAGGAAGGGTGATCAAGTAATTCCCGGAGGAGGCATTCGCTTTGTATGCACCATAGGGTTCGTTGGTGGAAGTGTTGGTGATATTGATATCGGTTGGTGTAACACGCCCATTATTCTTAACAACACCTTTGATCACAGCTAGGACAGGTTTTTTACCGAACACACCGGGTTTGACAACATAAATATCTTGCCCGCCGTATCCACCTGCACGGCCGGATGAGAAGTACGCTCTCTCACCACTTGCGGAAACCACGTAGAAGTTATCGTCGTTAGGGGTGTTGACAGGGGGGCCAATATTGTCAGGCGCAACCCATTTCCCAAACTTCAATGTAGCGTAAAATATATCGAAACCACCCATACTATTGTGGCCTTTGGAACTAAAATAGAGGAGCTCTCCGTTGGCATGAATAAACGGAGCATCTTCATCATAAGGCGTGTTGATATCCGGGCCTAGATTCACAATGTCTCCCCAGGTTTCGTCTTCCTGGAGCGTAGCTTGATAAATGTCTTGGCCGCCGAAACCGCCGGGCCGATCTGAAACAAAAAATAGTGTTCGTTCATCAACGCTGATGCTTACATGGCCTTCATAATGCTTGGTATTAACTTTACCAGGCACGGGTTCTGGCCGATCCCACGAGTTTCTGGTAAACCGAGAAATGTAGATATCACCTCCATTTTCATCTTTGTAAATGAACAGCGATAGTCCATCAGGTGCTAGCGCTACTGAAGCATCGTGGTAGTCAGAATTGACTCTTGGCCCGAGTGGATCCGAATCCAGCCACGTGTTTCCCAATCGGTAGGCTGAAAAGATGTCTTCGTAATACCTGCCGTCTGGATCTGGCTCGCCATAAATATTGATGAGGCCCCCTCGACTGCGTTTGCCTTTGTAGGTGTAGATCATTACGGATTCATCTGCGGATAATAGCGGAACGTATTCGTCATTTTCAGTGTTGACAGGAGGGCCTAAGTTTTCGAGTACTAAAACTTGTTCAGGTTTTTTCGCTGTCAATGCCTTCGCGTTCTCGCACTGTTCAATAAAACGTGCAATTTGAACCCTGTTTGCGGCGCTTGTTTTCTTTTTGTCATTGGCGAGTATGAAATAGCCTATGGCTTCATCAAATTTATAATTCACCATATAGGCCCTCCCAAGGTAAAAGAGAATATCAATCAACTTTGGATCGACGCTGTAGGCAGTTTCAAGAAGATCGATGGATTTGTCCTGCTCGTCGGTTTTCTCTAGGTAACAGATTCCGGCATAGTACTGATAGACATTGGTGCCGGGGTAACGTAAATTGAGTTTTACGAAGATTGGCAGTGCCCGCCGATAGTCGCCAATACCGAAAAACCACTCTGCATCTTCCAGTAGCTCCGCTTCTCCACCACCCATGATATAATCAGTAGAAAAGTCGTTTTTATCCTGACCGTAACCGATCCTGGAGGATAAAAAAATACAAAAGGATAGGAGAACGACTATCCGAAATATCATAGGGCCTAGATTGCTATTCAGCGAAAAAAGCAAAAAAAACTACATGAGCAATCAGGTAAAAGTCAATTTTATGAACATGAAAACGTTGATAAGGTCCGAGGAAAATCCTTATTTTTGGGCGATTCGACAAACAGTGATTGTTCCTTCAAACACCTTTTCCTTATGAAATTTCCACTTCTCTTCTTTGGCCTGGCCCTCATTCAACTAGCTACTTCCTGCCAGCAAGGCGGTGGGAAAAATGATCCTGATTACTCACTTGCTACAGATCAGAGCTACACGCAAATAGCCAATGCGTTTCGGTCAGAATCAAAGATTGTTGTAGAAGAAGGGACAGAAAATTATATGGGGCAATTCAATCACAAGTTGTTGATCGAGGATATGTTTGAAGCCATTTACGCGGGTAGAATCAAGGCCTATGATTACATGGACACCCCCCTCACCATTGAAGAGGTTCAGTACATTCAATCCCACACAGATACGGCGGATATTGAAGATATTGAGACTGGAGAGGTTGAATCGGTGGTGATAATTGAGGAATTAAATCCGGATGAGGTGGTGAAAGTATTCACCGTGGAGGATTGGTATTTAAATAAGGAGACCTTCAAGATGGAGAAAAAGATGATCAGCATGACACTCACCACCCTGAAACTCAATTTGGAGGGCGACCCAATTGGATACGAAATATTATTCAAAGTCTTTTTAGACGGCCGGGACCAATTGCAGTAGTACCTTTAGGCTTTAAACCTGAGTTTGGAGGATTGTTACCTTCCTGTCAAATATTGCCAACCGCTGGTTGGAGGCCTGTTTATCAATCTCTTGTCTGATTCGTTGGCGGCAAACTTGCTAAAGTCAAAATGGCAAACTACCTTTGACTTGCTTGATAATTCGATTACTAATTAACCTCCTCTTGTAATGTGGAATAAAATAAGSACTGTCCTAATATTGCTCGTGTTTTCCACGGCCTCGTTTGCCCAAATTAAGCTGTATGATAACGGTGTGGCAAAGGAAGTAAAACGCTATGCCAACGGGAATATTAAATCAGAAGGCTATTATAAAAATGGGGTAAAAACCGGAAAGTGGTCCTACTACTATGAAGTTGGTGGTAAGGAAAGCGTCAGGTATTATGACTCCAAAGGTTTGGCCAATGGGAAGTGGACCTGCTGGTATGAAAATGGACAAAAGTGGAACACTATTTCGTACAATAAAGGTGAAATAGATGGCCAGTGGACTTATTGGTACAAGAATGGAAAGAAGTGGCATCAACTCTCCTATACCGACGGACAAGTGTATGGAAAGTGGACCTTCTGGAGAGAGGATGGATCGCGCAACGAGTCTGGTAAATACAAAGGTGATACTGCTCAAAAGGGATAACTATTAGCCTGTTAAGAGCAGCCAGCTATGAATAGTATACTGCGGTTGTTTTATGCCTCAGATACATTAAATACATTGGTTTTCCCCACTTAAATAAACCTCAATTTGTAGATTCGTATRGGCCWRCCTRCCGRTGGTTGTACTCATGAWGRGATGATGATCCKATAARCCGGCAAGCGTTACCCGAATTCAAATATACATATGGACTTCCTGGACGAAACACTCACTGCCTATATAGAGCGATACACAACTTCCGAGRGTCAGGTTTTGAAGGAGTTGAATCGAGAGACGTACAGCAAGGTGTTAATCCCAAGAATGTTGGCAGGACACTTACAGGGGAGAGTGCTCAGTATGTTCAGTCAGATGATCCAGCCGAAACAGGTGTTAGAGATTGGTACGTATACAGGCTATTCGGCGCTGTGCTGGGCAGAAGGTTTACAAAAGGGAGGTTGCGTACACACCATAGATATCAATGAAGAGCTGGAAGAGATGGTGGGCCGTTATATTGAGGCGGCCGGGCAGTCGAATAATATTATCACTTATCTGGGCAATGCGGCTGATATCATACCTACAATTGATGAGACCCTTGATATCGTTTACATCGATGCCGACAAAGAGAACTATACCAACTATTTTAATCTAACGATTGATAAAGTACGATCAGGTGGATACATAATCGCGGACAATGTACTGTGGAGTGGTAAGGTGGTAGAACCTGTAGAGAGACGTGATGCTGATACACAAGCGTTGGTTGCATATTGTGAAACGATCCACAACGACGAAAGGGTTGAGAACGTGCTTTTTCCGGTCCGGGACGGACTGCTGGTGGCGCGAAAACACTAGTGTAACCCCAACTGAACCCCAACACTTAGCGCCGGCAGCTCAGGATATTTTGTTAATCCATTGCCGTATTTCGCGTACAGGTTTGAATCGGATATAAAAAGATCAGATAACCGGTAAGAAGCGGTTAAAACGTACTTGTTAAATCCAAGGCGAAAGTAGCCACTGTAATTGAAGTCGGTGATGAATCGAAGATCAGTTGTTTTGGTTTTTATGTCGCGTCCATTATTATAACCTGCTCGGTCAAGTTCATCTTCAGTGACATGGGTGCTTAATATGGGAACATCCAACCTAACTCCAAGATCAATAAAGTTACCGATATAGTTTCCTCTTCTGGTATTGAGACTAAAACGATTGTAGAAACCCGCCGCCAGGTTGTGAAACTTTAAGCGCTCTGAATCATGTACGGAATCATTGGGTAACAGTTTGCCTGCCTCTTGGGCGAGATTAAATGCACTCATATGATATTCCAAATCCAATCCTAAGGCATAAAAGGAACTGATCTTCCATTTGGTCCTTCTTCCTATTGTAATGTCAAAGGATTTTCCATAGTTGATTCGACTGCCGGCCGAATCTGGTCCAGCGGCAAAGGCAACACCCAGGTACATATGTGAGAATACCCTTTTATTGGGGCCTTTGACAACTTCAACGGTATCTGCATTAACGTCTTCTTCAAGTAGGACACTCTGGCCCATCAGCTCACCAACACTTACCGCGAATAGTAGTGGCAAGATAATTTTCAGAACATAGGTTGTACTCATGTTAAAAAGTATATGATTTTGTGTAGCCCTTGAAATGTACTCTCAGTGTGCTTCCTTTTTTGAAATCTGCCTTGTTCAGCTGAAGCACATTATAAGTTCTCACTGCAATGACGTAATATTTGTCAAGGTACCCTTTTGTGTTTTCAATATGGTAAAAGAGCATCGCGCCGGCATCTTCTCCTTCCAGGTCAAATTGTGCTTTATCAATTTCAATAGAGACCTCAAAATTTGAAGTGTTCATTTCGAAGGTAGAAGCTACCGGTTCTGCTGATTTATTTACAAAGAAACTTGCTTGTGGTACTCCGAATCCATGGGCGTAGTCGAAGTAAGGATAAAACTCCCCGGACTGCTCGAGCTTTTTAAACATTTCCATATTGGTCGCCTCCCTGTCCGTTTGCCAGGCACAGGCGGCAAAACCCGTGGCAAGCGGAGAAGCGAAGGAAGTACCATAGGCTTTTTCCATGGCTTTCGGGCCCGCTACCATGGCTACTCCCAAAGCGCAGATGTTGGGTTTCATGCGCTTGTCACTTGTGGGTCCGAAGGAACTAAAGGAAATATGAAAATCGGTGTTAAAGTCAATACCGCCAACCGAAAGGACACTGTCGGCATCGGCGGGAGTGCCCTGGTATTTCCAGTCATCGGAACCGTCGTTGCCAGCCGCATTGAGTACCAGTATTCCTTTGCGTGCTGCCATGTTTGCTGCTCGGGCAACGAGGCTTGTTTTTCCATCCATATCCGATGTGAAATAGCGATTGTTGGTATAGCCCAGGGAGCTATTGATCAAATCTGCACCGTTCTTATCGGCCCATTCAACGGCTGCCAACCAGTTCTCCTCTTCCGAAAAGGGTTCAAACATGCCACTCTCCGTTCTCGCGAGGAGAAATTCTGCTTCTGTAGCAAGGCCTATTCTTTGGCCGTTGATAATGCCCGCTATGCAGGAGAGTACATTGCAACCATGTGCACTGTGTTTGTACACATTTTCCTTCTTGGAGAGGAAATCATAGGTCTTAATAATTCTGTTGGCAGCGCGAATATGTTCAAAGGCAGGGTTCACATCAACGCTGGGAAATCCCGCGTCAAAAATCGCAATTCGTAAGCCTTGCCCTCTGATGTTTTTGTCATGAAACGCATCTGCTTCCATGCGAGCGGTTTGCTTCATGAGCAGCTTCATCTCCGCCGTCGAAATACTTGACTTATAGGTGGGTTTTTCGGCCATAACCATTGAGGCCGGGTAGCTGATCACCATCATGGGCTCCACCGCCTTTACAAATTCGAATGCAGCAATCGTCTCTACCTGATTTGTTGTGGCGCTGATGCTGAGGGCATTGAACCACCTGCTCGCGTGTGATGTTTTTGTAGCGACTGCTGCAACGCTATCTACATAAGAAAAAGTAACGGGCCAATCTGATGGGTGATTGATTGGAATATTGGATTTGACCCTTCGTTCAATGGCTTTTTGATCAAAATAAGCGTAAGGATCGAATGCGCCTTGTTCTTTATCGGTAAAGAAAACCCAGTACTTTTCGAGGTTTGATTGAGCGTAACCCAAAGGACGCCATGCAAGCGAGAAAATCACCAACAATACAAGGGATGTCCTCATCTGATATGCCATAAGTTCGCTACTTTTTGTCTAAGGTAATCATTAATGTTCTAGGCATCATCCTAAGACGAGCAGTATGCTCACCTTTTGTCTAGAGGGGTTCCCACAGACTTTTGTGAACTTGTATCCAATGCCTCCAGACTCGGAAATCCGGTTATCTGCGGTGCGATAAGTACTCATGAAAAGGAGTAGTTTTATGCTTTGAATTGATTTGCATCGGTTCTCGATAATTCGAGCGCTAATAATATCGGCAAGCTGAGCATATTCTTGAGCATTGAGATAAAGATAATCAGGGATTCCCCTATAAACTGCATGGCAATATGAGCAACAAGACGATTGATTTAAGAAGCGATACCGTAACAAAACCAACCCCTGCAATGCTGGATGCCATGTTTTCAGCGGAAGTGGGTGACGATGTCTTTGGAGAGGATCCGACCATTAATAAACTCGAAGAAAAGGGTGCGGAGATGTTAGGTGCGGAAGCCGCCTTGTTTTGTCCATCTGGCACCATGACCAATCAGATCGCGGTCCGGGTCCATGTTCGTCCAGGGGACGAGGTGATCTGTGACAGGACCGCACATATTTACAATTACGAGGGTGGGGGAGTAGCCGCTAATTCGGGTGCTTCGATAAAATTGGTCCATGGTGATCGGGGCATTATGACCCCTGAAATGGTGCTGAAGAGCATCAATAAGGATGATGCGCATTTGGCAAATACAAGCCTTGTCAGCGTTGAAAACACCTCCAATAAAGGAGGAGGAAGCATCTACAGTTTGGCACAAATGAAGGCACTTTCTGAAACAGCTCGGGACAACAAGTTGAAGATCCATTTGGATGGCGCGAGGGTCTTTAACGCCCTGGTTGAGCTGGATGAGCCGGCGGATTCGTTGGGAAAACTGTTTGACAGCATTTCAATTTGCTTGTCCAAAGGTTTGGGAACGCCGCTTGGTTCTTTACTGGTAGGGAGCAAAGAATTTATTGGCCGGTCAAGGCGGATGCGAAAGTTAATGGGTGGTGGTATGCGTCAGGCGGGGTACGTCGCCGCGGCGGGAATCTATGCCCTGGACAATAATGTTACACGCTTAAAAGAAGATCATGCGAGAGCCCGTCAAATTGCTTCGGCCATGGAGTCATTGGGTTATATTGAGTCTATCCTCCCTGTGGATACCAATATTCTGATCTTCAAATTGGATGCAGATGTCAGCCAGGAAAAGTTCATGAAGCACCTGGAAGATAATGGGGTACGTACCGTATCCCTGGATCCCCAGATGATTCGGATGGTGACGCATTTGGAGATTGATGATGAGATGACGGGTAGGACGATAGCGGTGTTGAAGGCGTTTAATTGATGTTTATCCAAATGTGAACGGCGCTGAGAAAAGGGAAAATGCAACTGCTAGATTAGGCGCCACTTTTCCTTTTGTGCTGAGGAGGGTAATCCGTGATTATCAGCAAAATCCGCGTTATCCGCGCCTGCCTGCCGGCAAAGGCGGGTTCCATTATTCTTTTGGAAATGACTCATTCGGCAGCTATTTATCCAGGGTCCTCGTCAATATCTTAGTTATGAGTATCTAAAGGAGATATTTGCCCTTTGTAAATCAGGAAGAGGTCCTTTTAGTTCAATCGATAGGACAATCCATACTGAAGAGCAAAGGATAGAATCTTTGAATTAGATACAAAGTGGTCCCGGAGATAATAATTCATCTTTGGTTCAATCACTAAATTCAACCGATCTTTTAAAGAGAACTGCTTGCCGGCTCCCAGCGTGACGGCAATCATTGAGGTCCCCAAATCTAATGTCGAATTGGATGGGGCCGATTGCCCATTGCCGTAGTTGATGATTACATTGGAGTTATTGGCCAGAACATAGTTCCACGACAAACCCGGAGATACTACCAGTCCGAATGATTCTCGAAACAGCGTATAACCCACTTCAAATGGTACGGACAATACGCCAATATCAATATCATAATCAATGGTAGAAGTTGAAATAATACCTATGGACGGATCAATATCAGAACCAAATATAAGGCCGCGTTGCTTGTGGCCGAGTTTGATATTACCGTAACCAATGCCCAGTTCAATTCTCCATGGCCCTTTGTTCAAGGCAAGACTGACATCTGAACCAAAGCCGAATGCACCATTGACATCTATCTCTGATTTAAATTGCTGATCCGCGACCAGAGAATTAAATACGGGGTAAGCGTTGATGACAATTTCCAGGGAGGAATTGGAAGCGCTGTCGCTCTGCCCAATTGCTATTTGAGGAACACTCCACATAGTGAAGCAGGCCAGTAAAAGAAGAATGTGGTATTTCATCCTCATGGGGTCTTGTTCTCTTATAAAGGTAGCAATTATTAGCGTCAATTCCTGGTTTGCGTTGCCTCGAACCCGGGGTGTCAATTTGGTTTCTACGCAGTTGATGGAAATAGGGGCTTTAGTTTACGTTGGCGTTGTAAATTGTAGCTTTTTATATTTAATGTCAAATCCTCCCTGTTCATCGGAATTCTACACGATCTGAATTCCCTGTTTAACCGCTAAGGTCGCAAGGGTTTCGCCAAGAGCGCCAAGGTAAAAGTAGAGTGATCATTCATAGCGTCCCTTGCGAAACCCTTGCGACCTTAGCGGTTAGATCATATGACTTATTGAAAACTAAGCTTTTATCCCAAATCAAAACGCGCTCTATAGCCTTACATATTGCAATGTTATTGTAAACTAAAGCCGAAATAGGTTTGCCATTAGTAGCACTTCTCTTTAATCAACTGAACCACCTGCTTGTCGATCGGAAAAGTCATATCCGCTGCCGTTAATCCAGAAATTGGAACCTTTCGAAAGGCTTCCGCACCTTCGCACAAAAGGTCGAAATCGAAAGGCTTCTTCTTGAACTCCGTGGTCACAACATCAATAGGAGAAACACGGTAATAGATGCTCACAATTTGTGCATCCTTATGAAAGGCGGATTTTTGAAAGAAATCCGTAGTGTAGAAGTGGTCGAGTACTTCAATTTCTAGGCCCAGCTCTTCCAACCACTCCCGTTTCAGTCCCTCCACGGTACCCTCACCAAACTCCAGGCCCCCGCCCGGGAATTTCGTGATATACGTGTCTCTGAAATACTCGTCACTGAGAAGTATTTGGTCCTTGTCATCGATCCAGATGCCGTATACGCGAATGTTAAACTTCGTTATGGTCATGTTTTTTGAGCACTATTTTAGCTTTAAAATTCCATTAAACATCGGTCAGGGACAAGTGAGTTGTATGGGCCATATTCATCTCAGGTCAGGATACTCTTGAATTCTGTATTCTATTCTCCGCGTAAATCTGCCAAACCTGCGTCATCCGTGTTCCATTCAAATCTTATTCATTCGAAAATAGAATACTCCTCAGCTCCTACTACCGGCATTTTGTTCTTTGCATTATAAGGAGGGATTAGAGAATGTAAGTCAAGTAAAAAGTGAAAGGTAAAAAGTAGAAGGTAAAAAGTAGAAAGTAAAAAGTGAAAAGTAAAAAGTAAAAAGTGAAAAGGTAGTTGCGTAAATTGACATTACCAACGTTCACTGATCCCGCTTCCCAACGTCCTTTGTCTCCAAAAGATACTTCAACATTGTCTTAATGGTCCTACAGATTCACCTATCTCCTGATGCGTTTTTTAAATCCCTCCACAGCGCCTATAACTTTTGAATTTGTTTTAGTGTATAAAAAGTAATCCCTTTTTTTCGCACCAAATCCTTTAATAAAAGCTTCTACACCGGGTATCATGGAACCCTCAAAATCAAAAGTATCGCAGAATTGAGACGCATGCTTGATCACCTCCCACATGAGCAACGACCCACCCCCACTGGGACGGAAAGCAGGATCCAGGCCATTGATTAAGTAGTACGCACAGTTTTGGTCCCAAACGACCAATGTTGCAGCATGTACCTTGTCCTCCTGGTCTTTAACCATGAGTATCGTACCACAACCTCGACTTGAAACTGCGTTGTAAATCCGTTGTACCAAATTCAGACTAAAGTCAGCTTCTTTGTTCTGGCGTGTGAAAGACATCTGACACAAGTCATATAATTTATTGACATCATTGCTCTCTACAATGGTGAGCGCTCCATTTGCCTGCCGAATTTTGCCCTTCAAGTTCGATTTGAAATTGCTGTACAGGGAGTCGTGATCGTTTGTATTGGACAGTGTATAAGTATAGAGCGGTTCTTTACGGAAACCAGGCATACTCAATGGGGTATTACTGGCCTCATAATGCATTTTCATGTAGAACTTATCATGCCTGGGCAGCATGGAAATAAGCTGCTCAGCTGCGGCCACTGGATTGACCTTCGCATCGAACCAGAACCCCAGGTAAGGCGTCAGCGTTGGTATTCCGATGGCTGTAAAAGGGCCTTTCTTTTTAAGCACGTATACAAAACAGGCCTTTATCTCTTTTGCTTCTTCGATCAGCGCGACATCCCACGCATTATTTTCAACTACCGCATCTAGCCACCAGGGTTGCATAAAGATCGGAAGCTCGGCGGTTGCTACGGCGAGGGCATTGTATTTGCGTTTTGCATCACTCATTCTAGGACCCTGGAATTTATTGACTTGTTGATTTCATGGTCTCCTTAATACCCAAGCATCTACACAAAATTGTCATTCCGAAAGAAGCGCAGCGCAATGAGGAATCTCCCTAAGCATACGGTAAAGCAAGTTAAAGCATATTTATTAATAGGCACCTCTGCTGGCTCGAGAGTATTACTCCCGGGGATCGAGATGACAAGAGTTCCAATTGTTTTCTGCGCTTGTTTCATAAGTGTTTCACCAACCTCCTTGCTAATACGGTTTCATCAAAACGAGGATGAGAAATACCAAAACAAATATATGCCATAATATATACGAATACCCTTAATTTTAGGCTCCCAAAGAAGACGTTATGGATGTACATGTATTGTGTGAGGGAAACTCACTTTTTAACCGGTTTATTGCAGAAATAAGAGCCGTCGATATTCAACAGGACCCGTTGCGATTCAGGAAAAACCTGGAACGGATGGGAGAGATATTCGCTTATGAGCTGAGTAAGCATTTAGACTATGAACAAAAGAAGGTAACCACTCCACTTGGTATTGCGGAGGTACAAGTACCTTCAATTGAACCAGTTTTAGCGACCATTTTACGCGCCGGATTGCCCTTACATCAAGGCTTGCTCAATTATTTTGATCGGGCTAATAATGCATTTATTTCGGCCTATCGAAAACACGAACAGAGCGGGGAATTTGATATTCATGTCGAGTATTTGGCATCTCCGTCGATTGAGGGTAGAACAGTCGTTTTATCTGATCCTATGCTGGCAACGGGCCGGTCCATGCTGCTCTGTTACGAGGCATTATTGAAAAAGGGCGCCCCTACCCATACCCATATTGTAGCTGTATTGGCCAGTGAAGAAGGGCTGAATTATCTAAAAAATAATTTACCTGAGAATACTACAATCTGGGTTGGTGACGTTGATATAGAACTAGATGCCAATTCTTACATCGTACCTGGGCTTGGTGACGCAGGTGATTTGGCATTCGGTACAAAGACATAAGATCTAAGAAATACGCGTACGGTGATTGGGGCACTGTATGAATTGAAGAATGGAAAGGGAGAAGGACTCGTGCCTTAGAATTACATGTTTATGGGATCAAGAAGAGAAAGCCTACCACTCACCAATACGGATATTTGCACTTTTTTTGTATTTCGCAGATTCAACTTAGAAGATTAACAATTTGCGCAATTTTATCTAGATGATAGGGGAGATTTTGAAGCTTGCATGGTGGCTGTTTTTTGTCATCTTCAAGTTCATTTGGGCGCCATTGACGATGGCCACAGCTACTGATTATATTTGGTGGGAGATTTTACTTGTTACTGTAATAGGGGGATGGATCGGGATATTTATCTTCTACTATTTTGGTAAGGTTATCATGGAGTCCATCAATAAGCGGAGAAAGAATCCCCCCAAAAGATTTTCACAATTGAATCGCTTCGTTGTTCGGGTAAAGAGAAAATATGGCCTCACCGGTTTGGTTACCATTATTGGTGTGATTTCGGTCCCCATATGTACGCTCATTGCTGCGGCTTATTTTAAGGAGAACAAACGCGTGATTCCAGCGCTCATGACCAGCGTACTCATATGGTCATGCAGTCTAACCGCCATCGTGTATCTGTTTATCGATATTTAGCTTTCGGACCGGATCAATTTAGCCAACCCATAAAAAAAGCCCTCCGAACTTGTCCGGAAGGCTTTTTTTGATTGAGGATTGAATTACTTCTTTTCCTCTTTTGTCTTTGTGTCCGATGTGGTGTTCTTACCGTTTGAAGCAGATGCGTTTGATGTCGCTTTACCACCGCAACTTTTTGCAGCAGCTCCCCTGGAACAGCAGCCGCCTTTCTTGGCGGTAGAAGATTTTGCACCGGGAGCGCAGCTTGCGCCTTTAGTGCAATCTTTTTCGCACTTTTTGTCGTGTTTGTGTTTGTCACCTGGTCCATCTTTACTGTAGATTCCAGCAACATTAGTAACAGAGGCAGTAGCAGTGTAGGCCGTTCCAATGAACGCAAACATTGCAAATAGTAAAAGTGCTTTTTTCATGGTCTATGAATTTTTTAAAGTTCCGATTAGAGATACCTGAACGGTTGTCCCTCTATAATGTTATCAAATATACGATATTAATTTTACCGGAATTTGGCAATTGGCGTCYGGCTACCRGATACTTCTTGGTCCAAGGATACCAATACTTCGGCGTCCAAAGGCAGATAAACGTCTAGCCGTGAGCCAAATTTAATGAAGCCCAATTGGTCGCCTTGCGCTACGGTATGCCCTTCTTCTGCATAGTAAAYAATTCTTCTGGCAACGGCCCCCGCTATTTGGCGAATGAGTACTTCACGGCCCATTTCGTCTTTTACTACAACGGTCGTTCGCTCATTGAGGGTAGATGATTTTGGATGCCAGGCAACTAGATACTTTCCAGGGTGGTATTTGACATATTGTACTTCTCCTCCCGTTGGATACCAGTTAACATGAACATTAAGAGGCGACATAAAGATGGAGATTTGTTTTCTTTTGCCTTTGAAGTACTCGGGCTCTTCCACCTCTTCAATAACCACTACTTTGCCATCTGCAGGCGAAAAAACCAAATTCGGATCGGGGACTAAGGTGCGTTCAGGACTGCGAAAGAATTGCAGAATAAGCAAGAAAAAGATGACAGATACGACGTACCCAATGTTATGGAACACCTTGTGGTCGGGCCACATGGAGTTAACAAGTACATTCAATGCCACAAGAACGACCAGGGTGGTCAGTAATATGGCATACCCTTCTTTGTGAATAGTCATAAGCTTACGAAATGCAAATATACATGAACTTGTTGATCTCTATACTGCTAACCTGGTATTTCGAATTATGCGGGATAATCATCCAGTCATTTGCTTGTGTGACTTGGTATTTAGAGGTCATAAACGTTATTTCAAGTACTGAATATATGCGAATACGAACGGTGCCGCGAGGTATACTCCATCAAAACGATCTAGAATTCCACCGTGCCCGGGCAAAATAGTTCCAGAATCCTTCACGTTAACGCTTCTTTTAAACTTTGATTGAATTAGATCTCCAAGATTGCCGAATAACACAATAAGTCCAGCCACCACCATCCAATTGAAGCGGTGGAGTTCGGGGAATGCATGTACCATGAAATAGGCCAGTAATAAGGAGAAGAAAGCCCCACCTAAGCTGCCTTCCCAAGTCTTTTTAGGCGAGACACTTTCAAACAATTTTGTTTTTCCAAAAGTTTTGCCAACCGCATAGGCACAAGAGTCATTGGTCCAAAGGATAAAGAAAAATCCCAGGAGAATGTTGGGGTTGTATTCCATGTTGTGTCCTCCTCCGTACGCAGGTGGGTAGGCCAGGTAGTTCAAGAGCACCATAGGTATAGAGAGATAGAATATGCCACTAAGCGTAATCGAAATATTTATCAATGGGTTCTCAGCTTTTCTATATAACTCCGCCACCAAAATCAAGAACAATACAGGCATGATCATCAAAAGGTCCATTTGGGGAAGCACGTGCTGAATGTACATAGAACTGATCAGGAAGAATCCTGTGCCAGCAATAGTGCCGAAGCGTTTTTGAGGTGTCAGTCCACCTCTTTCAGCCATGGTATAGAACTCCCAAAGTCCGAGGGCAGTCACTACCATAAAGAGTCCTATAAAAGACGCTTTCCCATAATAGATACATCCGAGAATGACCGCAACGATGACGGAACCTGTAATTGCCCTTTGTGCTAAATTAGTCATTGCGATTTTTATCAATAAGGTATTTCGCTTTCAATACATTCTCTCTTCTCACACAAAGTTCTAACTCTCCGATATTGTAAGGAGACACCCGCTTGTCTATTTCAACTGACTGTATATCATTGGTCTCTAGCATTGCTTTAATAATAAGGATGGTATGAGGTTTATCGCTGCTGTATACTGAGACCCAGTCTTTCTCCATTTATCAGGGGTTTCCCTTAGGGAATTTGGCTGCAAAGTAATTAAAAAAATTACTCGCTTATATCTTTGTCCAGCAGAAAAACGTAGAGTTCTTTTGGGCCATGAGCTCCCAAAATGAGTGTTTTTTCAATATCGGCGGTCCTGCTGGGGCCGGTAATCGTAGTAATAAGTGAGGGAAGTGAGGCATAGCGTTTCTTCACTCCATTGAGTGCTTCCTGGACATGCATGACCAATTGATTGGCATAGCCTATAACAATATGAGCTGGAGGATAAGCCGCCATTCTTCTCCCGCTTACTTGCCGGGAAGACAGCATAATGCTACCGCTTCGAGCAATTAAAAATTCACAATATGTGATACCAGCATCCATCTGTTCCATCTCCGAATCCAGGCTGGTATATGCGATACCAACCTTCTTCAACAAGGCCTGAACGGTTGGTTCTAGCGTATGGATGTTTTTCCAGTTGTTTTCTTTTGCTATCGCAGCGAAAGCGCTGACAAACGCTGTAGCATCTTCACAGAAAATGAATTTTCCGTCGTTAGCTGTGAATTGAGCGGCAAAGGCAATGTCTAACCCCTGGTCGCTATCATCAGGTAAGTTGTAAATGTTCTTGGTGAAATCAAGTCCAGGAAATAGCTCAGGGGACTGATCAATTAGTGCTTTCCGTACCTTTTTGAGAACCTTCTCTTTGGAAGTTCGCTCCATTCACTCAATATTTACACTGCCTACACCACTTTCACTGAAGCTTCAGTGAGCAAGGCTGTCACGCAAGTTCAACTCACACATTGGCCACGTCGTCACTTTTAGGCTTGCTGCTCTTTTTATCACTTTTTTTTGGCGATCCGTTGCCGCTTTTCTCAGCCGACTTGGCCAATTCCTTCACACCCAATTGTYCGGGTTCCTYAAATGGGCGTTCTCCTATTAATCTGATCAGGTCATCTTTGAAAATAACCTCTTTCTCGAGTAGTTCCTGGGCTACTTTTTCCAGTTGCTCTCTTTTCTCCAGAAGGAGTTTTTTGGCCCTATCGTAGGCATTTTCAATCAGTTTGCGCACCTCAATATCGATGGTTTGGGCCGTGCTCTCAGAATAGGGCTTGGTAAATGAATATTCTCCCTGTTGTGGGTCATAGAAGGATACATTGCCAACTTTATCRTTCATACCATATACGGTGACCATGCTATAGGCTACTTTGGTAATTCTTTCCAGATCACTCAAGGCGCCTGTGGAAATTTTCCCAAAGACTAAATCTTCCGCTGCACGACCACCTAATGACATACACATTTCATCAAGCAACTTCTCCGTTCTATAGAGATATTGCTCCCTGGGTAAGTACTGTGCATACCCCAATGCTGCAATTCCTCGTGGGACAATACTCACTTTTACCAACGGATCAGCATGCTCAAGATACCATCCCACAACCGCATGCCCTGCTTCGTGATAGGCCACAATTTCTTTTTCTTCCTTCGAAATAAGCTTGGTTTTCTTTTCCAATCCACCRATGACACGGTCAATGGCATTTTGGAAATCGCCCATATCAACAGCTTTCTTGTTGGTACGTGCTGCAATAAGAGCCGCTTCATTACAAACATTCGCGATGTCTGCCCCGGCAAATCCAGGTGTTTGTCTTGCCAGTTCTCCGGCGTTCACATCTTTCTTGACTTTTAATGGTTTGAGGTGCACTTTGAAAATGCCTTCTCTCCCTATTAAATCTGGTTTGTCAACTGAAATCTGTCTGTCAAACCTACCCGGACGCATCAAGGCAGAGTCTAAAATTTCCGGCCTGTTGGTTGCCGCCAGAATGATGACTCCAGAGTTGGTGGTAAAACCATCCATCTCAGAGAGTAACGAGTTCAGTGTGTTTTCCCGTTCATCGTTGGCACCAGAAAACTGTCCTTTTCCTCTGGATCGTCCAATCGCATCAATTTCATCGATGAAAATGATACATGGTGCTTTTGTTTTTGCCTGGTTGAACAAATCACGGACTCTTGCGGCACCTACCCCCACAAACATCTCCACGAAATCAGATCCAGATAGTGAGAAGAAGGGGACACCGGCTTCTCCCGCAACAGCTTTCGCCAAGAGGGTTTTCCCTGTTCCGGGAGGGCCAATTAAAAGCACTCCTTTAGGAATTTTGGCTCCCAGTATGGTAAACTTGTCCGGCTTCTGCAGGAATTCAACAATTTCAATAATCTCTTCCTTTGCTTCTTCTAATCCGGCGACATCCTTGAACGAGATGTTTACTTTACTATTGGCATCAAATAAGGTGGCCTTGGATTTTCCAATACTGAAAATTCCACCGGATCCGCCTCCTGCTCCTCCGCCCATTCTTCGCATCACAAATATCCAGAGCAGTACCATGAGGCCAATAGTGAACAGCCATCCCAGTTCTCCACTCCAGTTTTTACGCACCTCACTCTCGGCATTAAGCTTTGCATAGCTTGCAGGGTAGCTCGCTTGAACCTCCTTTAGGTTGCTATAAAATTCGTCAAGGGAGGAAATAGGAAAGTAATAATGCGGTCCTAGATTGAGCCCATTTCCAATTGAGCGTCTGTTGACATCATTGTACTTTGCGTCCGATAGTTTATCCTTCTTAATGTATATTTCAACGATCTCCTTATTGACAATGACCAATCTATCCACCTCCTGTGTGCGGAGCATTTCGGATTCGAATTTGGACCATCTGACCAATTTGGCCCCTGATCCCCAATCCACGAAGTTCATTGCTATAAATACAACGATAACAGCCCCATAGACCCAATAAATATTGAAATTTATCTTAGGCTTATTGGAACCGCTTAGATTGGGTTTGCCCCCCTGCTTTCCCTGTTTCTGGGTGCTATTTTGTTTATTGTCTTGACTCACCTGCTCTTAATTACTGTTATACTGCTCTGCGTTCATCGCTATAAGAAGTTACCTCCGCATCAGCCCACAATCCCTCAACATTATAGAATGTTCTTGCTTCGGATTGAAAGATGTGTACTACTATATCAACGTAGTCCAGCAAGATCCATTGCATATTCTCAAACCCTTCTTTGCTCCACGGATTGGAATCCAGTGCTTTTTTCACTTCTTCAATTACAAAGTCCGATATCGCTCTCACTTGTGTGCTGGAATTGCCCTGACAAATAATGAAATTGTCGCAAATTGCCCCTTCGGTGTTGCTGAGGTCTAGAGAAACTACATCGCCCCCTTTTTTCTCCTGTATACTATTGATAATAATATCAGCTAAATTTGGCGAATCCTTACCAACATTAGCAGTATTTAAATTAACAACTGGGGTTTTGATCATTCAAACAATTTTCAGTTACAAAAATAAGTAAATCTCCGTTCAGATGCTTCCCGACACCTTTGTATTCAGTAATAACATGATCAAATTAGATGCCACTACGTCTACAAACGATTATGCACAAGCTTTACTGACAAAAGGGGAAAATATTGCGGAAGGAACGGTCGTAATTGCAGATAAACAACTTATGGGGCGGGGACAAAGGGGTAATTCATGGGTTTCTGAGCCTGGATTGAACCTCACTTTTTCCATTATATTGTATCCGAAGTTTCTGCGTCCATCAGATCAGTTTGAGCTGTCGAAGGCAATTTCACTGGGCATTGTGAGTTATCTTCGTACAGCTTTGCCTGTCAATCTGTCATTGATATCGGTCAAATGGCCCAATGATATATATGTAGGTGACAAAAAGGTATGCGGAATCTTGATTGAGAATCTAGTGAGTGGTGCGAAACTGACACATTCAGTTGTGGGAATTGGTTTAAATGTCAATCAAACGCAATTTTCGGATAGCTTGCCCAACCCAACCTCGATGCACTTGGTAGCTAATTCAGCATTCGACCTTGAGCAAGTGAGGAAGGAGCTTTTTGGCTATCTTGATGCACGTTATCTTACCTTGCGCAATGGTGCTTGGCATAAGATGAATAAGGAGTATGCCGCCTCGCTGTATAGGTTTGGAGAAATGCGTGAATATCAAGTTAAAGGTGTTCTGATGAGGGCTCAAATTTGTGGGATAGATGATATTGGGCGTTTGATTTTGGAATCGGAGAGCGGGGAGAAGGTGCATTGTGATTTTAAAGAAGTGGTTTTTTCTTAATCGTCATAAGTGATAGTTTTGCAATAGCATAAGCGCAATGAAAAAGTTTAAAATACCTGAGTTCTATAAAAGCCCTGTCATTTCAAGGATTAAAGAGATGCGCAAGGTGCAGGATCCTCGTAAGAAGGACTTCTCGCCTACCATCCTGGATTTTGGGCCCGTTCGATTCCTAATTGCCCGGCATTTCGGGTTTTGTTATGGGGTGGAGAATGCTATTGAGATTTCCTATCAAGCCTTAGAAGAAAATCCTGATAAACGCATTTTTCTGCTCAGTCAGATGATCCACAACCCGAATGTGAATAATGATTTACAGGATCGAGGAATAAGCTTTATTATGGATACCGAAGGGAACCAATTTGTGGAGTGGGACGCGCTTAGGGCGGACGATGTTGTCATTATTCCGGCATTTGGAACCACTTTGGAAACAGAAGAAAAACTGAAAGAAATTGGAATAGAAACCTATAAGTACAA
This sequence comes from Flavobacteriales bacterium, assembly GCA_016764395.1. Taxonomy (GTDB): domain Bacteria; phylum Bacteroidota; class Bacteroidia; order NORP154; family NORP154. The sequence continues at coordinate 15,349 of JAESRW010000157.1, read as the reverse complement.
CACCACGTGCCCATTTGTTGAACGCGTTTGGAACAGAACGGCAAAGTTAGGCGATGATCGTTTTACGGTTATTATCCATGGTAAGCACAATCACGAAGAAACGAGGGCCACATTCTCTCACAGTAACAAGATGGCTCCATCCCTAATTATTAAAGATTTTGCTCAGGCAAAAGAGCTTGCAGCTGTAATTTTAGGAGAGACCAGCCGGGAAGATTTTTATACACTATTCTCTGGTAGATGCTCTTTGGACTTTGATCCGGAGAAAGATCTCGAGAGAATAGGAGTGGTGAACCAAACCACCATGCTGGCTTCGGAAACCCAGGAGATATCAAATTTTCTCAAACAGGTAATGGAAACGAAGTACGGAGCGAAGGAGGTGCATGATCATTTTGCAGACACACGTGACACATTGTGCTATGCTACGAATGATAATCAAGAGGCTACGAATGGTTTGCTAGAGCACAATGCAGATTTGGCCATTGTCGTAGGGGGATACAACAGCTCAAACACATCTCATTTGGTAGAATTAATTGAAGGTAAAATGCCGACGTATTATATTTCCAGATCGAATGAGATCATGTCAAAATCCACCATCCGTCATTACAACCATTATGCGGATAAGATGGTTGTAAGTGAAGGCTTTATCCCGGGTAAAAATCGGGTTGATATCATTTTGACTAGTGGCGCATCTTGTCCTGATACCATGGTGGAGGAGGTGCTTCAGCGGGTCTTGGAGTTTTTTGAGTCGCCCCGGCCCATTGATGAAGTGATGGCCGAATTGGAGCGGAAGGCTGTATAACGCAGCGTTACGAATGTTCTTCCACTAACTTAAGCGCAAAATCCAATTGCTCTTGGTGAGATAAATTAGAGTTGTCCAACACCACTGCATCATTTGCTTGCAACAACGGGCTCTCTTCGCGATGTGTGTCCTTGTAGTCTCGACTCAAGACGTTTTCTTTTACCTCCTCAAGTGAAACTTCCTGACCCTTGGATTTTATTTCATTAAATCGCCTGCGTACCCTTACTTCCAGAGAGGCGGTCATAAATATTTTCAACTCCGCATTGGGAAGCACCACTGTTCCAATATCTCTGCCCTCCATGATCACTCCACAGGCGTGCCCCATTTTTTGTTGTAAGGCAACCATTCTCAGTCGCACCTCCTTAACAGCACTCACCAAAGAGACGTGATTGGAAATGTTCATTCCCCGGATCTTTTCTTCAACGTTGACGCCATTTAGAAAGGCATCAGCGTCAATTGCGCCCTCAGGTTTCCGAAAACTGATATCAATGTCATCCAAGTGGTTGACCAGGGCTTTTACATCTAGTTCGCCATGATAAATCATCTTGTTATCAATGACATACAGTGTTACGCATCGGTACATCGCACCGGTGTCAATATATTGGTAGCCCAAGCTATGTGCAAGCGTTTTGGCAAGTGTACTCTTTCCACAGGAAGAGTAACCGTCGATGGCGATGGTGATTTTTGCCACTTTATTCGGGAACGGGGCCAGGGTCTGGGACTGTTGCTTTAGATCCAAAATCAGATAGTGATGTTCTAATGGTTATTTGGTTAGAGCCACCAGCCAGGTGAAATGACGAGCGACTATAACTGAAGTTGAATTTAGAAATTTTTAGCCCTAATCCAATTGAAAATCCAGCCATACCTTTTTTAGGAGCGCTTTTGAGCTCTTTTCTTTTGAGGTAATTGTATCCAAAGCGGATGTTGAAATTCTCTGTGATGACCAGCTCAGTGCCAAGCACGGCATGTCTCATTAGCTTGTCCGTGAAGCCTGAAACATTCCTACCTAGTTTTTGAAAAAACAAGGTGTCTTCCTCAGCCGGATCCAAGGAGCTCGATACGTCATTTGGATTGACAAAAGTTAGATCCCATTTTTGTAAGTGCTGGGCGTGTAACATTAACCGAAACGGTGCATGCTTTAATTTTTTGCTGATCCCAGCTTGAATCTCAAATGGTAACGGCTCCCGATTGTCAGGAATGTAGGGTTTTATTTGGGTGCCAATGTTCTTAACAACCAGTGCAATCACATAGTCGCTCTTTCGATTATAATAGGTGCCCGCTAAATCCAATGCTATTCCGAAAGAGGAGTAATCAAAGTGATAAGAAGAATTGATAAATTTAAAATTAGCACCTACGTAAAACATAGAATCCAAAGTGCGCTCTTTTGTTGTGCCGACGTTGATCTTTGGTGCTATCGCGGTTCCCCAGCCAATATTGGCAACCAGGTCCTGTGCAGTAAAAAGCCGAATGAAAACGCCTGTTTCATCATACTCCTGAAATGTTCCGAAGTGCATATACTGAATCCCTCCGCTAAAGCTTCCGTACTTTTTATGCGTGTAAGAATACATACTGGAAACCAATTTAATATCTGAAACATGATCCATGAAGCTGACCACCAGTTGATTGTGCATTGTTTCGTTGAGCAATGAAGGATTGTACCAGGCCAAGTCAAGGTCATTATCTCTGATGGCTAAAACGGTTCCACCGAGGCCGGATACACGTGCTGAGGTCACCAGGTTCAAAGATTCATACGTGTTGTTTCCTCCTAGCTGTGCGTTGGCATTGGATGAAATACAGAAGATAAGTGCGGCAATTAATCCTAATCCGTAGGTCGAACGCATATAGGGCATAGTTTCTTGTCCCCATAACTGATATCCTGATATTTTGTTGCGCATCTTCCTCGAAACAGATTCGGTAAACATTGATTTATGGTTATAAAATCAAAAAAATTGTAGTTTTGCCTTTAATCAGATGGAATCATTTTTTCCGCGTTCAAAAGTAGAAAAGGAAACGCAATTCATTGTCTAGATTACTGGAATTACTTTCGTTTATCGTCGATTTCTTGATGAAGCGACAAATTGAAAAGACATTAATATGAAAATCGGTATTAGAGTTGGTTTGTGGATAGTAGTGTTTGTTCTGGCCTACTTCGTTTACGAAAGTATAGCCGGAAAAATGCGGTTCGACAAGGAAACAAAATATAGAAGAAAGGTGGTCATTGAACGCTTGATAGACCTTCGAACGGCACAATTGGCACATAAATCGGTTAAGAATGGATACGCCAAAACATTCAATGACCTGCTGAAGTTCGTGAAATTGGATTCGTTTCCGGTGATTAAGGCGATTGGAACTGTTCCTGACACGCTTTCGGAAGATGAAGCTGTTCTGTTAGGATATGTATCACGCGATACCTCCTATGTAAATGTGATGGATTCAATCTTCTCGGTCACTTACTTGAAAGACCACATTGCATCATTCGCAGTTGACTCTCTTCCATACATCCCTTTTGGATTTAATTCTGAGTTGTTCGAATTCGATGCAGGGGAAATAGAAAAAGGTAAAGTCAAGGTCAAAGTGTTCTACATCTTTGCGAAATTCGGTATAATATATTCTGGGCTAGATACTGAAAATGAGGCAATAGATCTGGAAGAAGGATTAAGTGTTGGATCTATGTATGAGCCCTCAACCAGTGGAAATTGGGGTGAATAATGTGCCCCAAGCTTCATTCTGTTACCGGCACACAGCCAGAAGACAAACGCGCTTCACACTTGACAAATGCTGACACAGAGAATGCGTCATATATCGACGAAACCTTTGATGCAAGCAAGTCTGAATCTTATCACCTTTCAATAGAACTGGGCACACGTACAATTGCCTGCTGTGTCCTTGATACACTGAGCAATAAGTATGTGGCGCTTTATCATGCGAAGCATTCGGATCACAGCATTTCAGGAGCAGCAGACAGGTTGTTGGATTTGGTGCAAACACATGAGATTCTGAATCCTAGGTATAAGTCGGCGAGCATCGCTATCGTGAACGAGCAGTTCACTACCGTGCCTGTACCACTTTACGATAAAACCAAGTTAGCCTCATTTTTACATTTTAACAACGAGGATACTGTGGTAAATAGTGCAACTGCAGAGGTGTTGGCGGACAAACTCACTGGAGTTGAGGCGTACAATATCTATACGGTGCCCAAAGAAACCATAGCTAAATTGCGAACTGCTTTTCCCAGGTTAAGTATGGTTCATCATACCAGTTTGTTGATTGATTCCCTTTTGAATCTCAGTAAAAATAAAAATCAAAAAACTTGCTTTTTACATGTTCAGGATCACCTTTTCAGCATGGTGGTCATTGATGGCAATGATTTGAACTTTTGCAATAATTTCACTTTCAATTCACCTGAGGATTTAGCGTATTATACGTTGTTTGTCTTTGAGCAACTTAAGCTTAATCCGGAGTCAGTAAATACGGTGATTCTTGGTGAATTCGATAAGAGTTCTCCAGAGTATGCGATCCTGTATAAGTATATCAGATCCATGAAATTTATTGATCGCAATGTGGCATTTAAGTACAGTTATGCGATGAACCCAATTCCTGAACATTATCATTTCAACCTCTTTAGCCAATACAATTGCGTATCATAAGCGGTTTGTATAAAGGGCGTAGAATTACAGCTCCATCAGTTTTGCCTGTTCGTCCAACAACGGATGCAGCGAAAGAGTCACTTTTTAATATTTTATCCAATAGTTTCTCTTTTGACCAAATTTCTTTTCTGGACCTCTTTACCGGTACCGGTAATATCTCCTATGAAATGGCATCACGGGGCTGTACGGATATTAGCGCGGTCGATATTGACTACAGGTGCACCGGCTTTGTGAAAGCTACAGCGTCAAATCTGGGGATGGAAGGGCTTCTTGCAGTCAAAAGAGATGTATACCAGTATTTACGAGAGGTATCCAGATCTTATGACATTATTTTCGCCGACCCACCCTATAAGCACGGTGAAACAGCATTGATTCATAAATTGGTGTTTGAGCGTGGCCTTCTTGAGGAGGATGGATGTCTAATATTGGAGCATGGGGAAGACCAGGATTTTAGTAGTTTGGCCCATCTCCACGATGAGAGAAGAATCGGGAATGTGAATTTTACTATATTTAAACGATGAACAAAACAGCAATCTTTCCTGGATCTTTCGATCCGATTACCATGGGCCACTTTGATATTATCAATAGGGCGCTTTGTTTGTTTGACAATATTGTGGTTGGAGTAGGGGTTAATTCAGCTAAGCAATCGCTGTACTCCTTAGAGAGGCGGATGGATTGGATTGGTAAGGTGTTTGAGCATGAACCGAAGGTAAGCGTAGAAACCTATGAGGGCCTTACGGTTGACTTTTGCAATAAAATTGGTGCAAAATTTATTTTACGGGGCCTGAGGACTTCTGCTGACTTTGAATATGAAAGGGTGATTGCTCAGATGAATAGATCGATGTATGGTGAAATTGAGACCGTGTTCATTCTGTCAGCGCCTGAGTTATTGGCAGTTAATTCTACTATTGTAAGGGAGATCATAAAGAATGGAGGTGAAGCATCCAAATTCGTACCAGCAGGGATTGACCTATCGTTGGATTAAAGGGCTCTCTCTTTTTTGCTTTTGTCTCTCCCTGACTGTAACAGGGTTGAGTCAAACAGTCATTCGGGGATCTGCTCCCGCTTATGTGGGTTCCACCATTTCAATTCGCGCTTACGATAACTATATTACATTCACCACTTCGGAGCTAGCCACATCTCCGATAGATAACGATGGATCATTTGAGCTCAAAATAGCAGAACCGCACGCAACGGTACTCTTGTTGGAAGTCGAATATAAGGAGCTTACCTTTTATGCCATTGAAGGTGGGGTTTATGAAGTTGAGATTGGAGAATTGGAATTGTCCACAAGGCCCAAATTGACCGTAATAAACGGGCCTGATCATGACCTCAATAGTTTAATCCCAGCATTTGAAGATAGCCTTGTGTCCCTAACGGATGACTATTACCCTTACATCGTGAAAAGCATCAAGCTGGATGAAGTGGATAGTGTTTTTAATGCACTGGCAGCACACAGTAAGAAAAACGTGGGTGCATTTATGCAGGTGTATGTTGATTATAAAATCGCGCTTGTAAAGCAAATTATTTATAAAAAGCAGGTTTCTCTTTTTGAGCAGAAGTATATCATAAACAAACCGGTCCAGGAGGATCATATGGCCTATATGCAGTTCATCACGCAATATTTCAACAATTACCTGGCAGTTTTAGGTGCGGAAGTTCGGGGCATGTCGTTGCGGGATCTTATTAACTCCGACAAAGATGTTGAAGGGATTCTTGCCCTGCTTAAAAAGGATAAACGACTGGCCAATGATACTTTAAATGAGTTGGTGCTGCTTAGTGGGCTCTATGATTTATATGGCGCACCTTTATATAAGGAACAAATGGTGCTGGATCTGCTCGACTCGTTGGCTGTCCGGACCAAAATTGCTCCTCATATTGAGATGGCCAAGAGCATAAAAAGCACGCTCTCTCATCTGCGAAAGGGATCAATGGCACCTGAATTTGAGCTCCTTGACTCATTTGGCAATAAAAAGAAGTTGAGTGATTTTGAAGGAAAGTATGTATACCTTCATTTCTGGGCGCATGCTTGTGAACCTTGTCATCAGGAGATGGGTGTGATGATAGATCTGTTCAAGAAATATGGGGGCCAAGTGGCCTTTGTGAATATTTCTTTGGGGAAGAAGCAGGGGAACTTAGACAATGCTACCGGTCGTTTGGGCCAGGAGTCAAAGATGTATTTTTTAGCTACCAACGGCGCTGACGCCATTAAAGCGGATTATAAAATAGAAACGCTGCCCAGCTTCGTGTTTATTGATAAACAAGGGAGGATTCTTAAAGCGCCAGCTGAACCGCCCAGCGGCAATATTGAAAAGACATTCAGCAATAACCTCTTGAAGAAAAACAATAATACATCCATCTCTGATCCCGGGGTACACTAGTGTGCTAACTTAGTAATCGGTACACTAGGCAAGCGTTGAGAGCACATCAATGATGCTACCGTAGGTATTGGAACTGGCCTCTTCTATTTCCTGAGGCGTGAGCCATACGGCTTTCTCGATCCCTTCCTCCTTCTGTGGTTTTGGTGTTTCGCTCCCTGCATACGCCATTGCGTACCAATGGGTTTCTTTTAATATTCTCACTCCTTTTTGCTGGTAGGTGTGCAAAGTGCTTGGCAGTTTATGTCGTATGATTAAATCACCAATACCGCATTCCTCTTCCACCTCTCTTATCGCAGCTTCTTCTGTCGTTTCATTGGGTTCCAATTTGCCTTTTGGGAGGTCCCATTTTCCATTGCGGTATATGAGTAGATGCTGGGAATCTGCGTTTTCTATCAAGCCTCCTGCAGCTTCAATGAACTTATAGTCCTTCCTGAAAGCGTCCCACAGCTTATTGAGATCTGCATTAAAAACCATCAAGCTCAACACATGACGCTGATTTTCAAGGGTCTCAATTCCAAAACCAAGGTCCTCTTGACCATGGAAATTCACCAGCAGACTGGTGTTGTAATCTTGGTATTCCGAGAATTTTTCGACTAAATAGAGGGGCTTATCGTTAATGAATATTTTATACATTTGCCGAATGATTTTCTCTGAAAAAGTAGCGGCGGAAGTTGCCAGGTATCTATTACAAATAAAAGCAATAAAACTTCAACCCGCAAACCCATTCACCTGGGCTTCAGGGGTTAAATCCCCCATCTACTGCGACAATAGAAAGATCCTGTCTTATCCGGAAATTCGGGCTTATGTGAAAAGTCAATTGACTGTTTCAATTAGGGAAAAATTTGAAAAACCGGACGTCATTGCCGGTGTAGCAACAGGGGGTATCGCCCACGGTGCTTTGGTCGCCGAAGAAATGGGCCTTCCGTTTGTCTACATACGCTCCAATGTTAAGGTGCACGGTTTAAATAACATGATTGAAGGAGAGCTTAAACAGGGCCAGAAAGTGGTTATAATTGAAGATCTTGTTTCTACTGGTGGCAGCAGCCTAAAGGCGGTGGCGGCAATTAGAGGAGAAAACTGTGAAGTGCTGGGTATGTCAGCTATTTTCACCTATGGATTTGATATTGCTGAGCGGAATTTCAACGATGCTGTGTGTGAGCTGGTGGCGCTTTCTCATTACGATGTGCTCATCAATGTAGCCCTCGAAGAAAATTACATTCAAGAAAAAGATTTTGAACTGCTTCAAACCTGGAGAAAAAACCCGGGATGGATTAAATTAAAGAGTTAAAGGATTTCCAAAAAGAGAGATTATGACAACGATAGAAAGTGATAAGGTAGAGGTGAACAATTCAATGGCGGGTACGTTTGAGTTTTTATCTGATTTCAACAACTATGAAGGCTTGATGCCTGATCAAATTACCGGGTGGGAATCCACTGAAGATGAGTGTTCATTCAATATCAAGGGGATGGCGAGTATCGGTATGAGAATAGATGAAAAAGTTGATGGTCAGGAAATCCGAATTAAATCCACCAATAAATCACCCTTTCTGTTCGACTTGAATTGCTTCCTCCAGGGAGAGGGAGATGCCTGTACGGCACACATGGTGTTTGAATCTGATTTGAACCCGATGCTACAAATGATGGTCGAGAAACCTCTTGGAGGTCTATTCAATCATATCATGCGGCAGTTGAAGGTTAAGTTTGACAATGCCTAAACACAGCTGTAGTACTTTCAAAAGATAAAGCTGTAAGTTGCTTTAATTTCAGGCTATATTTCTTACCTTTGCGCCCCGAATAAATCAAATTAGTTGGGGATTTCGAGGATCCAATTTAAGTTTAACTACTTCCGTGACACTTCAATGATATTGCGGAATACAAAAGTGCACCAGGGTGCATACTGAAAATGACAGACAAAAAAGACACGTCAACTGAAGCTACGGCGAAAGTTGAAGAAACTACTACAACAACTGATTCAGGATCTAAGGATCAGGAAACCAAGAGTGAAGCTACTGAAGCTAAAGCTGCCGATACCGCTGAAGAAGTGGTAGAACAGGAGAAAGTTGAAGAGAAGAAGGCAGAATCTGCTGACACAGCTACAGAAAGCTCCACTGAGCAAAAAGAAGAAGCTGCAAAGGAAACTACTGCTAAGGCAGCAGAAAAAAAGGAGGCTCTTGAGACGAACGAGGCTCCTGTTGACTTGAAAGATTTTGATTGGAGTGCGATAGACACTACTGTTGATGACTACACGGCAGAGGAAAGGAAAAAGCTTGAAGCTGTTTATGAGGCGACCCTCAGCTCGATATCTGACCAGGAAGTTCTAGACGGAACTATTGTTTCCATATCTAAAAGGGAAGTTGTAGTTAACATTGGATACAAATCTGAAGGTGTCATCACAATTTCAGAATTCAGGTATAACCCTGATCTAGCCGTTGGGGACTCTGTTGAAGTCTATGTGGATATCCAGGAGGACCGTTTGGGGCAACTTATTCTCTCACATAAAAAGGCCCGTATTTTAAGGGCTTGGGAGCAAGTAAACGCAGCWYTGGGWACYGATGARGTRATYCARGGTTWTGTGAAGTGCAGAACCAAAGGCGGTTTGATTGTCGATGTATTGGGGTTAGAGGCATTCTTGCCGGGAAGTCAGATCGATGTGAAGCCAGTTCGTGATTACGACATGTACGTTGGTAAGAAGATGGAATTCCGTGTGGTGAAAATCAACAAAGAATTCAAGAATGTTGTTGTGTCACACAAAGCATTGATCGAATCGGAACTTAAGGAGCAGAGAAAAGAAATCATCTCTAAACTTGAAAAAGGACAAGTACTTGAAGGGGTTGTTAAAAACATTACTTCATACGGTGTCTTCATGGATCTCGGTGGTGTTGATGGATTGGTTCACATTACAGACTTGTCTTGGAGTCGAATTTCACATCCAGAGGAAATTGTTAAGTTGGACGAGAAACTCAACGTGGTAATCCTGGACTTTGACGAAGGTAAAACTAGAATTCAACTGGGCCTTAAGCAGCTTTCTGAACATCCATGGGAATCACTTGACCAGAAATTGGAACCGGGTGTTCAAGTTACTGGAAGAGTTGTCGTGGTAGCCGATTACGGAGCATTCGTTGAGGTTGCACCTGGAGTTGAAGGCTTGATTCACGTATCTGAAATGTCATGGTCACAGCACTTGCGAAGTGCTCAAGACTTCCTGAAAGTTGGAGATGAGGTGAAAGCTGAAATCTTGACCATGGACAAGGAAGATCGAAAGATGTCTTTGGGAATGAAGCAGCTGGTAGATGACCCTTGGAAAGGCGTTGATACGAAGTATCCAAAAGATTCCAAACACACAGGAACGATTCGAAACTTCACCAACTACGGAATCTTTGTAGAGCTGGAAGAAGGAGTAGACGGACTGATCCATATATCAGACTTGTCATGGTCCAAAAAGATCAAGCATCCTTCTGAATTTGCCGGCTTAGGTGATAAAGTAGAGGTGGTGATTCTCGAGTTGGATATGGATGACAGAAAAGTAAGTCTGGGCCATAAGCAGCTTGAGGAGAATCCTTGGGAAGCTTTTGAGACCGTCTTTACTATCGATTCAACGCATAAAGGTACGGTCATCGGCATGCATGATAAGGGGGCTATTGTAACACTCCCACACGGTGTAGAAGCGTTTACGCCTGGCCGTCATGCGGTTAAGGAGGACGGTTCCAAATTGCAACTTGATGATACAGCAGAGTTTAAAGTGCTAGAGTTCTCGAAAGAGAGCAGGCGCATCTTGGTTTCGCATACCGCAACATATACCAGCGATATAGGCGAGCCAGCGAAGAGGTCTTCAAAACAAGATAAAGGCAAGTCTCTTCGTAAAGCTGTACAAGATGTACGTCAGAATCTTGAAAAGACTACACTTGGTGATATCGATGCACTTTCTGCACTTAAGAGCGATCTAGAGGCCGGAGAGAAAGCAGCAAAGAAGAAGAAGGCTGAAGAAGATGATAAATAAAATGGATCTTATTCAAATTAAAGTCCCGGAGCATTTCGGGACTTTTTTTTGGACTTTTTTCAACGATATTTAATACTTTCACCGCTCCAATGTCCACGCGGATCATATGAAGTCAAAGACCATTCTCGATAAGAAAAGCTTCGAGCTTACCATCAGTAGATTGTGTTATCAGTTGATTGAAAATCACGACAATTTTGTGGATACGGCTCTTATTGGAATCCAGCCTCGTGGTATTCCTTTAGCCAACAGAATTGCCAAGCAACTAGGGCAAATTCTGGGCAAAAATGATTTGTCACTGGGTAATATTGACGTTACGTTTTCACGAGATGATTTTAGGCGCAGAGAACATCCTATTGTTCCAAAGAGCACCAAAATGGATTTCATTGTGGAGGATAAAAAAGTGGTGCTCATTGATGACGTATTGTTCACTGGTAGAACCGTTAGGGCGGCGTTGGATGAAATTCTTGCTTATGGTAGACCCAGGGAAGTAGAACTGTTGGTGCTCATTGACAGAAGGTTTTCAAGACATTTGCCGATCGAACCAAATTATGTAGGAAGTACCATTGATACCATGGCTACGGAAAAAATTAAAGTAGAGTGGGAAGAGCTTGAAGGCAAGGACCGCGTATTGGTGCAAAGAAAGTAGAATTGGGAATAAGATGAACGAGCAAGCTATAATTAAGAATCAATTAAGTACTGAGCATTTGCTTGGTATCAAGCAAATTACAGCTGCTGACATCAACCTCATTTTTGAAACGGCTGACCAGTTCAAGGAGGTTCTTAATCGCCCCATTAAAAAGGTTCCCTCGCTTCGAGATATCACAGTTGCCAATCTTTTCTTTGAGAACTCAACGCGAACCAGAATTTCGTTTGAATTAGCTGAAAAGCGGCTAGGCGCAGATGTGGTTAATTTCTCCGCGGCTTCTTCCTCGCTGAAAAAGGGAGAAACGCTCATCGATACAGTTAACAATATCCTGGCTATGAAGGTGGACATGGTGGTGATGCGCCATCCCAATCCAGGTTCGTGCATCTTCCTCTCTCGCCACATTGATGTGCCTATTATCAATGCTGGAGATGGGGCACATGAACATCCTACACAGGCGCTATTGGATACCTATTCAATCAGGGAGCAACACGGCTCACTTAAAGGGAAGAAAGTAGTGATTGTCGGTGATATTCTTCATTCTCGGGTGGCGTTGTCAAATATATTCTGCTTGCAAAAGCTAGGCGCAGAGGTGATGGTTTGCGGGCCAACTACGTTGATGCCAAAATATATAGCATCGCTTGGTGTTAAAGTAGAGCATAATTTGAGGCGTGCGCTGGAGTGGTGTGATGTGGCCAATATGCTGAGAATCCAGCTGGAGCGTCAGGAGATTATGTACTTCCCTTCACTTAGAGAATATTCGATGATGTATGGCCTCACTAAGGAGATTCTTGATTCCCTGGGTAAGAAGATTACCGTCATGCATCCAGGTCCGATTAACCGGGGAGTAGAGATAACCAGTGACGTAGCAGACTCCTCCCAGTCCATTATTCTGGATCAAGTGGAGAACGGAGTTGCGGTTCGAATGGCGATCCTTTACCTTCTTGCAGGCAAGATTAAAAGAGAAGAATAGAAATAAATTGTTATACATTTGCTTATTGCCTCTTCACTGAGAGGAATTAGAAGAAAAAGAACGAAAAATGGCCAACTTCTCAATTGAAAAGCAAGAAAGATGTTCGGTAGTTACGCCTACAGTCGATAAACTGGATAGTAGGGTGTCTCCTGAATTGAAATCTGAGCTAGTAATGATCAACAGTACCGGAGAGAAGAATATAATTATCAACTTAGCTAATTGCAAGTATTGTGATTCTTCCGGGTTAAGTGCGATATTGATTGGGAATCGATTGTGCCGTGATCTGGAAGGGAGTTTTATCCTGGCCGACTTACAGGATGCAGTCAAGAAATTGGTTACTATTTCGCAATTGGATACCGTCTTATCTATCGCTCCTACGCTTGACGAGGCCTTGCAAATGCTTATGTTCGATGAAATCGAAAGAGGCATTGATGATGATGAAGAATAGCCGGACGTGCTATTTTTACGCCAACACCTTAACCTTATTAAAATCATTCGTTTTTACCTGGCATTTGCCTTGGTAATTACCTTCGTGAGTGGGACGTTTGCACAACGAGCTGGGGATGTTGCCAAAGCAGAAAAAAGCCTAAAGGTGCTCACCTGGAATCTTCACTTACTGCCCTCAATTGTCTTAGGGAAACACCAGGTGCCACGTGCAAAAGGCATCGCTGAAGTCCTGGCGAGCTCCGATTACGATGTAATTGTGTTTCAGGAGGCCTTCCATACCAAAGCCCGAAAACTGATTTGGAAGCTGCTTTCACAACATTACCCTTATCAATACTGGCCCGGTAATGGTGGATTAACCCGATTTTCAAGTGGCGTGTGGGTGATTAGTAAGCTGGAAATAATACGAGAGGAGAAGATTGGATATAGCAAGTGTAGCCCAGGAACTGCGGATTGCAGAGCGCGCAAAGGAGCGCTATTTGTACAGGTGGAGAAAGGAGGAATGACCTTTCAAATCATTGGAACACATTTACAGGCCAAGGGAGGGGATAAGTTTCAATTGGTGCGCAACGATCAATTACAAGAGGTTAAGAACTTGATAATAGATAAATACAAACAACCGGGTGTACCTATCATTGTTATGGGTGATTTGAATATTGCCATGGCCAAAAAGGCCGATTATAACAAGATGTTGACTATCTTAGATGTCGAAAACGGCGCGCTCTCTGGTGAGAATCAATTCACTTCTGATAAGAGCACGAACGACATGTATCCTTCTGAAGAAGCCAAAGCCAAGGTGATCGACTACGTGCTTCTCAATTCGATGGGGGCTCAATTAACATCGGTGAGAAGAGAGGTCAAAGTATTCAGGAGCGACTGGAGTAAAAATAACAAGGATTTATCTGATCATTATGCCGTTGAGGCAGAAATAAGCTATTGATTATGAGAAACTATATGAAGTTATCCTCTTTGGTTCTAATAGGTGGTATTTTAAGCGCAAATATGGCGTTTGCCCCTGCGAAGTCTGCTTGCAGAGTCGTGATAGATGATATGATGATGGCGATAGACAATATTAAAACGCTCCGTTATACCTTGTCCCAAAATGAAAGAGTTGATGGGGAGTTGGGCTCCGCCAGGCAAGATGTGAAAGTGTCTTTTAATCCATTGAAACTGTACATCTACAACCATGAGCCCAATGATGGAGCTGAAGTGCTTTATATAGAAGGTGAAAACGGTGGTGACGCCCTGGTGAATCCAGGGAGCTTTCCTTATATCAATCTGAACCTGGATCCTTACGGTTCACTCCTGAGGCGAAATCAGCATCACACCTTGCTTGAATCGGGATTTAACTATCTAAGAAAAATTATTCAGTTTGCAGTGGATACAGCAGGTACAGATTTCGACAAATTTTTTAAACTGGAAGGCACGGCGATGCACGATGGTAGAGCCTGTCACAAAGTGGTGATCACATTTGATGAATTTGGTTATGTGGATTATAAGGTCAGAAAAGGACAGGATGTATTGGACATTGCCAGAGAGAAGATGGTGTCTGAGTTTATGATTGTCCGGGAAAACAAGGATGTAGACGGCTATAAGGATGTTAAAGAAGGGCAAATCATCAAGGTGCCTGTTGTGTATGCAAAGAAGAGTGTGTTGTACATTGACAAGGCTTTGAATTTGCCGATAAAACAAGAAATGTCAGATGATAAGGGCTTATATGAGCGGTATGCCATTTCTAATTTGAGGGTCAATCCTACCATTGCAGAGGAGGAATTTGATGAGGATTACAAAGACTACGATTTCTAATTCGCTATTTTTATCCTTAAGGGAACCTCTAATAATTCATTCGCACCAAAATTTTCATAGTTTTCCAAAGACAATGAAAATTTTGAAACACTATCGGGATAATGTGACAAAATTTGAAGCAGTATTTGGGAAACTATGAAAACCAGATTGGAACAAAGATAATAAGCAATCTGACGGCGTTATATTTTTTATGAAATAGCAAAGGCTATGGCAAAAAAATATGCCTTGCATCTTGCTTATTATCTTTGTTTTTTGGAAGAAATGAATTATTAGAGGTTCCCTTAAGATATAACACGAATAATCAGATGGGTTTATCATTTATGCTGCGTAGCAATGAGTCTCTTGAACACTCTATAGGCTTCTGTAGGCTCAGCTACACGAATTGGGTATTTCTTCTTGATTTGATTGTACGTTTCTCTTGATTTATAACGGAGTTCTTCCAATTTGTATCCGGCAACTCGCAGCGCTTCTTGATCCCTCAGTTTATAAATTGAGTTGTACATGTTAACCTTTACCGCCTTATCAATCTTGGTATATAAATCAAGATAATAAGGTGCAAGTTACACTATGCATTTAAGCTCATGGAAGGTAAGAATGAAGCATGTGAAAAGGTACTTAGAGAATTAATATAGCGGTTGAGTTGTATTGTATTGAAGCAC
>JAESRW010000292.1 GCA_016764395.1 Flavobacteriales bacterium | reverse complement strand
CTCATGTGGACACCGATATCAATAGCAATTCCAATTAAGCTTCCCCCGCCTAATCAGAACTATTTCGGCGTAAGTGAAAGTATCCCTATGCACATTGTTCCATCTGAAGCCGAATCGGAGGCTGTAGCCATGATTACCAGCATCTCATCCCTTGAGGCTTACCTCAATCATGCTCCGGCAAATCGAATAAATAAAATCTCGTGGGCCATTCTCAATAACGACAAAGTCTTTCTTTGGGGCAAACCACTGTTACCGATAACCGGAAGGGTATACTGGAGAAATGGGGACTTCGTTCTACCAACTGGATATGATTTTCACCTTCAGATACTCGTTAAAGCCTTGGATAAAATCCTGAACCCCCTTAAAGATTCACTGGTTGTTTGGGATACGGATACCACTTATGCCATCATTGAAAAGACCGACTTGACTGCACTTTCATTGAGCTCATTAAGAATCACTTTAACAGATTTCGCCCAGCTTTAATTCCGCACATGCACTTCAACGAATATCTGAGATCACATATAGGGTACTTCTGGCAATGGGAGGATAGTTTGGAAGTGATCGCCATTCCCAAAGGGAATACCATTGCTTATAGCGCCTATATTCATGAGATATTGGAAAACCTTGCCCCACAAGGCCTCCCTCCGTTTGGCTCCCTTTTACTGGTGATTGCTGCCACCAACCCGAATGGACATAATTCCTTAAGAACAATTCACGATATTATGAGTAGGGTCAACTATGAGGAAGTTGATGATGCCATTAAACTATTGACCCTATTATTGGAGGTGCCCTCCGAATACAAGAAAGGCAAGAAGCGGATGTTGCTCCTTCAGTCCTTGTTCGAGAATTGCCATCAAATCCTGTCTCTTGACAACTCCAAACAAATAGTTGATTGGAATGCCTTGAGTGCCCATGACAAACGCCATCTGGTTAACAAAGTTGATTTCAGCCCTCAGAATTTCAACAGGGACTTTAGAACGATCAGGCTGATACTGCGAAARTATGAGAGCGCAGAAGATATCATTGCCCAAATAGCCGCCATACCTGACCTTGAGGAGGAATTGATTCTGAAGGATCCGTCAGAAAGTAAAGACGACCCCAAGGAAATAGTAGAAGCTTTAATTGACAACWACAAAACTTTTCAAGTAGGTGCACTGGTCAAAAGAATTTGGACCGGCTTGAATCTTCCCGYCACCAATGCCTTGCCAAGTCAGCAACCACTCGGTGGAGTGTCTGACCTGACCAATAAAGGCGATTTCGACAAACTCTTAATTTCGGAATTTGCCAATGACGACTTGGTCCTGTTATCCAGACTTGCCAACAATGAAGCMCTTTATCTCAATCGAGAGATTCCACCTTCTACCCACAACTTGTACAGAACCATATTGATTGATGTGTCACTTACCAATTGGGGAACACCCAAAACCATCGCCTTTGCGACGATGTTGGCTATTGCTAAACAYCCCAAAACCAATATTGATTGTGAGGTTTTTGCCTTAGGAGAYACCTATCACCCCATTGAGATTGATACTGTGGACGATATTATTGCTGGTTTACAAATCTTGGATAGTAGTTTAAATGGAGCGATTGGGATGTCAGCGTTCTTTAGGGATCATCCAGCAAAGCCGGATAGAGAGGTATTTGTCATTTCAGAAGCGTCCACCATAAAACATCCAGCCGTCCTCCATGCTATGCACGAGCACCACAACGCCATCCACTATTGGATCAGCTGTAACGCGGAAGGGCAGCTCGATTTATACAAGCGGCAACAAAGAGGAAAAAGGCATATTCAGCATCTTGAACTACCCCTCCACGAGCTTTGGAGCAGAGCGCCTAAAAAACATCGTGATCCTACTGAGTTGTCCAGTATCAATTACCCTATCCTTTTCAGTAACGACCATAACATCAAAAAGTTTTTGCGTTCTCCTGATGGTGAATATTATCAAATCAGAAAAGAGGGCTTCCTTATGCGCTTTTACGACAAGAACGTGCATTTCTATGAAAAAGGATGGGAGTTGGTACTTGGCCGGTTGCGTCCTGTAACTGCTGAATTCGAATTGGGAAAATCAGCAAATGGAGATCTTATACTCTTGAGCTTCACCGCTCAACAAAAGGAATTGACTATGCTCAATATTGACACCGGAGAAGAGAAGAAGATTCAATTTAAGCAATGGAAAGGGACGGCTCACTGCAGTTTTGTATTTGAAGAGGGTCTATTTCATCACGTAAACCTCACTAAAGGCTGGACCATAGATTTGGATGGACAAGTGGAAACCGGCAGCTCACTCAGTCTGGATGCCTTTAAAAAGAAAGATGATGAACTTGAAGAGTTGTCCAGACTTTACCTGGGTTCATCCAACCTTTTTAAAAATATTAAGGAAATATTCATCACTGACCAACGACGTTTGGTTTTCAATATTCACGAGTTGGTTTTGACCGACTCTGGGCATATAAAACTCAATGTAACAAGAGAGCCCCACAAGATAGCCGAAGCCAGCCTAACAGGGGCCAATGAATTTTCATTCGACGATGGAAGCATTATAGAAATAGATCGCTGTGGGATGCTCATTTTTAAGAGCGCCAATATAGACATTTCAACTTTTTACATTCCTTCAATGTTGAACACCTCACTGGGTGCGGCCACCGAAGATACTTTTGCTGGAAGCGACTATTACCTCAGAGAACCGGAATTTAAAATCATCCTTCAAAGCATCGGAGCGCAGCCACTTGCCGCTGTTAAGCTCATTAAGGAACATACAGGATTGGGGCTAAAGAAGGCCAAGCTCGCGGTAGACTCGGCTCCCTACCCTATTTTAAGACATGGATCATGGGGGCAAGCAACGGACATTAAGCAGGCATTGAGTGCGATTGGGTGCAAGATCCAAATTCATCCTGAAAATGAATGGAGTGCAAGCCGGAAGACGATGAACAGCAGCACCACCAGCGGGTTTTTCGAAACCTATATCCACCCATTTATTGACAACATCGTTTAGCATGGAGCTTAGCATCAGGGCAACCCATAAAAACACGTATCCCCTGGAGGGAATTTTGGTAAAGAGCCCTTCCATGGCACTTTGTCTAATGGAGATAGAACGCTTAGCCCTCTCCTTGCGTGATATAACCATCTTTCCTATTCCATCTGATGTTGCGAATGATCTATGGGGGTGTTTTGTTGTTACCAACAGCAAACAAGATCCGCTCAAAATGGGTTCAAATCAACTTTGCCAAAGAGTATCAACACATCTGTTTATCCCTGAAAAAACAATTCTATGGCCTGGTTTTTCTTTAGACGAAATCAATGAACTACTCGCCTCTGCTTCCTATGTCGTCCACCCTGATTTTGGATGGGTAGCGTTAAAGGATGAGCTGAAGCTTGAACAACTGGTAAAGCTTCCTAAAATGAAGTCGTACTACATCACCAAACCGGAAGATCCTGTTTTTATTCCCAATCAGATCAAAAGTTTTCAGGTCAAACCAGTCCCACCGGAACAAGACCTGAGAAACATGGAGCAGACGGTCTTCCCGCAAAGAGAGCCACTTAAGGATAAGCCTTTGACCCTTTGGGAGAAAAGTAAACTGAACTTCTATAAACTGATGTTTAAGAAGGACAGAGACCAGAAAACCGGTGAAACCAAACCCACCCAAAAGAGGCCGATAACGTCAAAGCTGGAATCTTTTCTGAGCTCAGTATTCAAAACCCAGCCCAATTGGATAGAAGATTTTCAGCAAAACTTTGAAGAACTTGAAAGGAGAAATCAAAAGCAAGTTGACAAATTGATGGATTTACTAAAAAACGACCCAGAAGAGGCGCTAAGGTATGCCATTCCTTTAGACAAGAGTGGTACAACCCGGGGTGTGGGTAGCAGTGGTGATTTCGGTTGGAACATCCGGTGGCCCAACTTATCCCTGTTTGGAACCAGTTCGAATTCTGGAGGAATGTCTATCGATATTGGAGATGAATATTATAAGCTGCGAAAACAGTATGAAGCCACTGCGCGCAGGTTAATTGCAGAGAAGAAATACCGCAAAGCCGCTTTTGTATATATGAAACTCTTGAGACATTACCTTGCTGCCGCGAAAACGATGGAAGCCGGAAAGCACTACCAGGAGGCTGCAACCATCTACTTAAAACACTGCGGAGATAAAATTAAAGCAGCTGACTGTTATGAAAAAGGAAACATGACACAAGAGGCGATTGCCATTCACAAGGAGCTGAATAACAACGAAAAAGTTGGTGACCTTTATCTCAGTATCGGGAATAAGGACAGCGCTTACAGCCATTATCAAATGGTCATCAATGATTATAAATCCCTCAATCAGTATCTAAAAGCATCCTTTATATACAAAGATAAGATGCGRGATACATCTAAGGCGCAGGCCTTATTATTGGATGGCTGGAAAACSAAGCAGGACGCTTTCAACTGYTTGAACCAGTATTTCACCAATTTTGAGGATAACAAATTGCTGCAAACCGAAATTGATCGCCTGTACGCTGACGAACTGGAGCAACACGATAAAGAGAGCTTCTTACGCGCCATCGAACATGTCCACCGCAAGAATGATGAACTGGCAGGCTCTCTTAAGGAACTGGCCTATAAAATTGTATCGAGCCAAATTGAAAACAACCCCCATTTAGTAAACCAGCTTAAAGGCTTTACTCCCAATGATAAGGAATTGGTCAAAGACACGATGCGGTTTAAGATTAATTTGAAAAAAAAGCCCAGGTAAGAGGACGGGCAGTTGAGGGCGAAGTCTAAATGTGCAATACCATTTGCSTAACCACCGACGGACAATATTCGTTGCGTATTCCTCCTATGATATTTTCAACAAAACTTCTAAAGTTTCAGATGATCACCCTATTTGCAACCTTCTCAGCATTCTTCGTAGTGCGAATTATAATGAAGCGCAAAGTGTTCTCAGGTCCACTGAAGATTTGAATATATGATTTACCTTTACTCAAATTCTTTAAGATTCGGTTAAAATGGTCCGTCTAATTCCTTTTGTTATCATCCTGCAGGTGGTATGCCTATACCACGCTTATACCAACCATGCTGCTCAGAAGTGGTATTGGTTCATCCTCTTTTTTCCTTTTCTAGGTAGTTTATTCTATCTGTACCATCACTTCTATAGCCGACAAAACATAGACAACCTCGCAGAGGGATTGAAAAGTACGGTAAGCACGAACTATCACATTGAGAAGTTAGAGAAGCAGGTCAAATTTGCGGATACCGTAACCCATAAAAGCAGCCTCGCAGACGCTTATGCAGAGCTGGGGCGGCATCGTGAAGCAGTTGAATTGTATTTGTCGTGTCTGGAAGGATTCAACGAAGATGATCCTGACATCTTACTCAAGTTGGTGGAGGTAAACTACCGAATGAAGGAATTTGAAAAAGCAGTTTCTTATGGTGATTTACTGGCCCATGATCTCACATTCTCAAAGTCGGAGGTGAAGGCTTCTTATGCCTGGGCATTATTTGAAACGAAAAAAAGAGACCTGGCCGAGAAAGCATTTGAGGAGATGGATATTCAATTTACCAACTACCCACAGCGTTTAAAATATTGCCAATTCCTACACCGAACCGGTCAAGCGAAAGACGCG
>JAESRW010000125.1 GCA_016764395.1 Flavobacteriales bacterium | reverse complement strand
TGGTCCAATAGTGAGCTGCTAGGATTTACGCCGCCTATATTGAGCCGGTTATTGAAGTTGTTGTGCTTATTGTAGGTAATGGCGAATTGTGTTCCTTTCCAATCTGAATAGCCATCACCTTTCATATCGGTAAAAACCACACCTATACTTCCGAGGTTGAGATTGATCTTGCTATCCTCTAATGTATTGCCAAAGTGGGTTGACTGGGTGTTTTGTGTAAACACGGTTGGAGTAAAGGTGAATTCTGATCCTCTGTAGATGCCCAATCCAGCTGGATTGGTACTGGTAACTGATAAATCACCTCCGAGTGCACCGAAAGCGCCACCCAGACTGTTAAATCGGGCGGTACCTCCGAATGTAACCTGGGAATATCGCAGAGCGTCCACTTCATTCTGCGCAGTGGTAGAAAGGCTAGTCGCAACAAATAAGGCGATTATTTGTATTCTCATCGACATCTTATTGGGCAGTTAGAATATCTGTTATCAATTACCGTCTTGAACCACTTCTTGAGCTACCCCCTCTAGAACCGCCACTTCTTGATCCGCTTGATCTGCTGGAACTTGACCTTGGCGCACTTGCTCTACTAGATGAGCTAGATCTTGGCGCACCAACCCTGCTAGGTGCATGTGACCTAGGTGCACTAACTCGACTTGGTGAACTGGCCCTTGTAGCGGAAGCCCGGCTGGATCCGTGTGATCCAGAACGATTTACCGTGCCACCAGACCTGTTCCTGGTTGGAGCAGCATTGGGCCTAGAATAGTTCCTGGCAGGCTTTGCGTTTTGCCTTGGAGGCGAACTGGTTCTGGGCTTGTTATAATTAGCGGGTGACTTGCTCTTTGGCGTTGAGTACCTTGGCGTTCTATTGCTTGGAGCCGACTGATTGGGCCGCGTAGAGCTCGGCTTTTGATAAGTGGGCCGTGAACTTTGTCTTGGCTTTGAGTAAGTAGGCTTCGATGTCTTTGGCCTGTCGTATCCAGCACCACTGCTCTTTGGTCGCTCAGTACCTGGCCTTGTCGTGGTATTTGGACGCGTGGTCGTAGGCCTGGTATAAGTCTTTGGTCTGTTGTACTCATACTTCTTAGTTTCAGCCGGCTTAGCCGTGTTTGTAGGTCGCGTGTAGCCTTTACTTGGGCCTTCATAGCTATAAGCTTTAGGCTTTGTACCCGCTCTGGTACCAGTGCTACTGTTCGGACGATTTACTTTCGTAGCACCACTTACACCTGAGTTAGATACCTTTACAGGCTTTGTTGTATAAGTGCCAGGTGCAGTTTTAACGCCATTATTAACAGGCTTATAGGTGCCAGTTTTTGCTGGAGCAGTTGCCGCCTGAGCTTTCTTAACATTAGCAGTTTTTCCTGCACCGTAGTTGCTAGGCTTAGCTCCAGCAGAAGGCAAGCTAGATACATTTGAGGGTGCATCTACACCGGCGTACCAATTAGTAACAGGGGTGTATTGTGCTTGATAGGCACCCGCAACCGTATTGTTGTAGCTTCCACCGGTAGCACCGTTTGAGGATACAGCGTTACGTGGGCCGTAATAGTAGCTGCTTCCATCTAAGCTGTTGTAGTAGCCGCTGTTATAGCCATCAGAATATCCATATGATCCGTCATAGAAACCATCATTGCATCCATCCCAGTAACCAGCTCCATAGCCTCCGTATCCGGCTCCATAACCATATCCACCGTGATGGCCATATCCGTATCCATACCAGGAGCTGTAGCTGCCGTATCCGTATGAATGGTGGCTACCATATCCAAGGTGTCCCCATCCGTGGTGACCATATCCATGGTGGCCGTAACCGTGATGGCCGTATCCATAAGCTCCATAACCATAACCCCAGCCAAAGCCTAACCATCCAAGTCCTAACCACCAGCTTACTCCAGAGCCCCAAAATGGATAGCTCACGTAGAGGCTGGTACCATAGTCATAAGCGTTACCTGAGTACCAATACGAATTGGTATAGTAAGGATCGTAGTATCCATAGGAATATACAGGTCGGTGGAATCTTCTGATTCTCGCTGTATAGGAGTAGTCATAGTAATCGTCATACGCGAAATCATCATCGTAGTAGTTGTTGGTGATGTAGGTATCACCATTTTCATCAACATACTGTTCGGTAGTTGAATAGTCAGGAGTTGACCTTTCAGTAGACCCGGGCGGTGTATCATACACTGTTCTGTATTCTTCATCTGAAACAGGTGCCTTGTTCCCCTCGTCGTTTGTAGTGTACGGATCATTCTGTGGGGAATAATAAACATCGTCAGTGTTACCAGACTGTGCTAAAAGACTCATGCTAAAAAGCATCATGAGGGTTGTAGTTATTTTTGTTTTCGTTTCCATGTCTTGGTCCTCCTAATCGTTTAGCCTTGCTTTGCCGTAGTGGCTACTGAAAGGCGCAGTAATTGGTTTATTTGCTAAATTTGCTGCCTGTTAAAATTTTGGTTCTGATAAAGCTTTTATTTTTACAGCTTCAGTTAGTACATCACAATACCCATGCCAAAAACTTATGGCCAGAGATTTTTCAAGTAGAGAAGACGATTTTCCAGCGTGGTACAATGACATAGTAATTAAGGCTGATCTTGCCGAAAATTCGGCCGTCCGCGGCTGTATGGTGATCAAACCTACTGGATATGCCATTTGGGAGAAAATGCAAGCAGCATTGGATAAGATGTTCAAGGATACGGGGCATGTGAATGCCTATTTCCCTTTGCTTATTCCTAAATCGTTTTTGAGTAAAGAAGCAGATCATATAGAAGGATTTGCCAAAGAGTGTGCCGTAGTCACCCATTACCGCTTAAAAAGTGATCCCAATGGAGGGGTAACGGTTGATGAAACAGCAAARTTAGAAGAGGAGTTGATAATCCGTCCTACTTCWGAGACCATTATCTGGCATAGCTACAAAAAATGGATTAAWTCTTACCGTGATCTKCCACTYTTAATCAACCAGTGGGCSAATGTGATGCGGTGGGARATGAGAACRCGTTTATTYCTYAGAACTGCTGAGTTCCTTTGGCARGARGGACACACTGCGCATGCTACCAGGGAAGAAGCAGAAGCCGAAACAAAGAARATGTTAGGCGTWTATGCMGATTTTGCAGAGAATTTCATGGCGATGCCTGTACTGCAAGGAATAAAAACGGCCAATGAACGATTTGCAGGAGCTGAGGAGACTTATTGTATTGAGGCGCTCATGCAAGACGGCAAGTCACTTCAGGCAGGCACCTCTCATTTTTTGGGACAAAACTTTGCCAAGGCCTTTGATGTCAAGTTTGCGGATAAAGAAGGAGGACTCTCCCATGTATGGGCAACATCCTGGGGAGTGTCGACCAGGCTAATCGGGGCGCTGATTATGGCCCATTCTGATGATGATGGGTTGGTACTGCCTCCAAAGTTGGCCCCAACTCAGGTTGCGATAGTTCCTATCTATAAGAGTGATGAAGAGCGGAAAGCAGTTTCAGAGGTGGCAGAAAAAGTCAAAAAAGAACTCCTTGATAGAGGCGTATCTGTAAAATTTGACGACCGGGATACGCATAAACCTGGATGGAAATTCAGTGAATATGARTTCAARGGYGTTCCKRTTAGRGTTGCGATTGGGCCAAGAGATGTGAAGAATGGCACMGTGGAAATAGCGCGCAGGGACACCAAAGTGAAGTCCACTGAGCACGTCGATGGTGTTGCYGAAGTAATTGTTGACTTGTTGGATGAGATTCAGCATAACCTATATGCCCGTGCCTTGAAGTTTAGGGAAGATAATACCACTGAAGTGGAGACCTATGATGAGTTCAAGGAGGTTATTTCGGGGAAAGGCGGTTTTGTTTTGGCGCATTGGGATGGCACCACGGAGACGGAACTCAAGATTAAAGAGGAAACAAAAGCGACAATTCGGCTAATTCCTTTGGAGGATCGCTCGGAAGAGGGGACTTGYATTTACTCAGGCAAGCGATCGGCGTATAAGGTGGTTTTCGCCAAGTCATAYTAGCATGGCTGATCAAAGCAAATTAGCGCATATTGTTCAGACTCTTGGAGGAAAATCTTCCATGAAGCAGGACGTATATGAAAATACCCTGAAGGCCTTTAGAGAGTTGAAAACCGCACTCAAGGATTTGGCTTTTCATCTTCAGGAAAGAGTAGGTGATCATGATAAGCGTTTGGGGATAGAGTATTTAGAGCGTGGAGATTTTGAAGCTGAGCTCAAAATTGCCGGCGACGTGCTCATATTCTATATGCACACCAATATATTCAAATTGGATCCGGAACATCGAGTGTCAAAGACCCATTATGCCCAAGAGGATGATTTTAGAAACTATTGCGGAACGATTTCAGTGTATAATTTTCTATCTGACTCCCTGAAGTACAGCCGGAGAAATGACATAGGTTATATGATCGCCAGGATCCTGGTCAACAATGAAGAACACTTTTTTGTGGAGGGAAAGGGGCAGCTTGGATTTCTCTTTGAAGAATTTGAAAATAATGTACTGATGCCAGTGGTTATCAGGGAATTAGTTGAGTCCATAGTGGCATATACCTTAGAGTTTGACTTGCTTACTCCACCTTTTGGTGAGGTTCAGTCAGTTTCTGTCCATGAGATATTAGAAGCGACTAAATTCATGACCTTGAGTACTGGAAAACGAATTGGTTACACATTTCAATCAGAGAATGAGCCAATTGAGTAGGGGTAAATTTTATTTGAAGAAGGAAAAAATTAATTAAATTTGCACACCATTTTTCGGGGAATATTGTTCTTCGAAAGTAAGATGGCCCGTTCGTCTAGGGGTTAGGACGCCAGGTTTTCATCCTGGTAACAGGGGTTCGATTCCCCTACGGGCTACGAAATGCCAAAAAGCCGTGAAATCATTCACGGCTTTTTTTATGCCTAAACCCTAATTCCTATCAGGTGGAACGTTAATCCTTGAAAAATTCGTTTCATAGAAAAACTAATCTCGCTTCACAATAGCTTCACAATTTTAAAATTGTGAAGCGGATTTTGGTACCTTTATACTAACGTATCAAAATTGTCATGGCTGTTAGTGCAAATGTCATTTTGCGATCAAAACCGCTGAAAAAAGATGGAACAGGCGGTTTGTACTTGCGATTTGTCCTTGATCGCAAGAAAAAGGACTTCTCATTAGGCGAATCCATTCCTCCAAGTGCTTGGGATGATAGCAAAGCAATCGTTAAGACAAGGACTAAAACAGTAAATGCTGAAAAACTGAATTTGTTCTTGTCTAAGGAGCTGGCAAGGGCCAATGATATTATCCTTGAGCATAAACTGGATGACAGGGAAATTACCATTGATCGTTTTACCGCTGCTTTTCAAGGTGAAAGCAAAGCCCCGAGAGATCTTTATGAGTTTGTCAGAGAACGCATCATCGACCTACGGGATGGTAACTATGCCTATAACACGATTCGCAAATATGAAACAGAGCTGTCTAAGCTGAAGAAGTTTCGGCCTTCGTTAACCCTGAAAGGGGTGGACTATTCATTTCTAAGGGATTATGAATCGTACATGCGAAATGAGCTGGGCAACAAGACCAACACGGTGCAAAAGTCAATGGCGACTTTACGGGCTTTTATTAATGTTGCTCTGAAGGAAGGTCTGCTAAAGGAGTATCCATTCAGCAAGTTTCCGCTGAGAAAGGAAGCTTCTACAAGATTGTATTTGACC
>JAESRW010000124.1 GCA_016764395.1 Flavobacteriales bacterium | reverse complement strand
AGGGTTTAATAAGAATGATAATTAAACTCGTCTGTTTTATCAGGACGCAAAATTGAAATCCTTGGCATAACGTTTTATACGTTTAGCTCGTTATAAATGTGACACTTAACACTAGTTAATCACGCATACATCCATGAATCAAAAAAGAAGAGGAGGAGAAATCATTTTATTTATCCTAGCAGGCTTTGTGGTCGCTATTATTGGTGGATTTTATGTCAACTCTATCTTTACAAATTCCTGTAATTAACATGAACCTCTGAATGAGAAACTTAATGCCTATACCAGTTCCTTTTACTATCTATCGAGCGGGCACCTAGAAGTCAGACGGCCAGCTAATTCGATTCTATGGGGAGGAATAGGATGTCTGCTAGGAGTAGTTCTTTGGTGGGTTAAGCAAATAGCGGTACGGTTC
This sequence comes from Flavobacteriales bacterium, assembly GCA_016764395.1. Classification (GTDB taxonomy): domain Bacteria; phylum Bacteroidota; class Bacteroidia; order NORP154; family NORP154. The sequence continues at coordinate 5,324 of JAESRW010000124.1, read as the reverse complement.
AAAGATGGTCTTGCAGCAAAAAACCGGGCATCAGAGTAAGCTTCAGGCTGCCAAATAGTTCATTAGGGTCAGTAAAACCGAACTCAGTTACCTGCATAATATACCGAGGCAAGATGGAGACAACCCTCCCCCCCTACCACTTAACACCTTCTAGCCCTTCCTTAATCTTCTGCTCATCCAGATTCACATAACCCAAGGTCGTTTTCACATCGCTGTGTTGCATCAATCTCATCAGAAACGGGATTGGGATCTTAGTTGACATATTGGTACCGAAGCTGTGCCTGGCCGTGCTAAATTTCAGCGCGATATCCAGTTCAGCTAAATCCCCAAGAACCTTCAGATTTCGATTTATAAACTGCTCTGACAAACGCGGAAACAGAAACTCTTTTGAACGGTCGTTATACCTTTTCACGATTGATTCCGGCTTGGATAGTTTCTTGCCCTTTACCCTAAACAGTGAATAGAGCGGGATCACAGCATGCTTATTGGCCTTATAGGTCCTGTAATCCAACTTGTAGCCGTCCTCATCTTGTTTAATATCGCTGTTCTTCATGCGCAGCACACAAGAGATCCTCCGCCCTGCTGACCAATATGCAAACAACCACATATCTCGTACAATGCTGAGCCGCTCGTCGTACTCGGTCAAGTCCAATTGCTCAATGGCATTCACTTCTTCTTCTCTAAGCACCTCACGTAGGGTGCTTTCATAAGACACCTTGATTTTTTTACAGGGATTATCTTCTTTGTAGTACCCCTTGTCTATGGCCAACTCAATGAACTTCTTTAAATTCTTGTGTTGCTTGTGGATCGTATTCTTGGCCAAACCTTTTCCAGTGAGATAATTCAGAAAGTCCTTGATGAAGGTGAAATCCAATTGAGAAAACAGCACCTCCCTATTTCCATTGAAGGCCACTAACTTATTTAGCGTGTTGGTGTGGCTTACTTTCGTTTTACTTTTYAGGGTATTGTCGTGCTCCAATTCAATCTTCACAAATTCAATATAGGAGTCTGTTTTTACYTCAGCRTATAAGTCYTTTTCGCTGATSGACTGAATCAGRAAGGGCCTATCCTGCTCATAACACCTYGTTTGGATGTCGCTGAGYCTRCCAATAATCCTSCGGATCTCYTTATTGAAATCTTTGTGGGAGTCRTCAATCTCTTGAACTTCATTCCCGATCTTATCCCAATTATCCKGAAGGATGGTSACCCCCAGAGAGAGGTATTTTCGGGWYCTGTCTTGATACATTTGTATYTCRACCGGAGCYTCACCCTTCTTRTTGAGTTTGCCCTTTCGATTAAAGACGGCTTTGAATCTCGCTTTTTTCATGGCGAATTTGTGATACCCCAAACGCACGGGGGTACAAATAGGTATCACAAATTAACGAAAAGTATCACAAAACAACAAAAAGMACTTTACGYAAAAAGACCCGCACTCCTGATAGAATGCGGGTCTTTTTCTTTGTTTTGCTTTGCAGTTTTTTACTGCTMAGTTGCCCGACTAGGGCTCGAACCTAGACTCTTCTGGACCAAAACCAGACGTGTTGCCAGTTACACCATCGGGCAATWAAYAGTGSYNGAATAATTTTCAGCTGGGCAAAAGTAAGAAAATTTAAGGCTTGTAAAGMAACGAAGTCTASAGAAACTGACTTAACCATTTCYTRGCCTCGGACTCTGTCCTGAATACTCGAACAGGMGTTGGAGGATGAAAGAAATAAGCGTAGAAATTAAYCAAGATCCGACCGAAWAATGARGTGGACACSASCGCTTCYGCYTTTTTAACTTYTAGYAGMYYCGGATGATTGGCAATMAGATYAATGACMCYTCTATCTACYTTMACKCGTAWATCNTTTGWAYMGAWAGASAWMYSSRKRCYKTMYMCSKYTSRWWAWKTRKMYRRRMAYCTSRRYRWWTCSRTKKKSGRTGTCTTCGGTAACCACGAACTCTTTTAGTGTTTCATCTATAGTAACGGTCAAAAAACCATCCCCATGCAACGTAAATTGCATCGGACCGTAGGTATATGAGTCTTGCATTTTGTGAGGGAACTTATATAACTAGTTCAAAGATAATGTATTATCACAAACTCGATCTTTCCGAAAGCAAAACTTCCTATATTTATGATGCTTTAAAGAAGAAATCATGGAACGACATCAAAAAGTAGAAGCCTTTGTTGAGAAACAAAGCAAATGGAAAGAAGCGACCATCAAACTAAGAGAAATCGCCCTGGAATCAGGGATGGAAGAAACAGTTAAGTGGGGCGGGCCGGTATATACGGTCAATGGGAAAAACATTGTAGGCATAGGCGCTTTTAAAGCTTACGTGGCTTTATGGTTTTGGCAAGGAGCACTCTTAAAAGATGAGCAGAAAAAGCTGGTCAACGCCCAGGAGGGTGTCACCAAGGCCCTGCGCCAATGGCGATTTGCGTCTACAGATGAAATTGATCGCGATCTGGTGAAAGCCTATATTATGGAAGCCATCGACAACCAGAAGGCCGGTAAAACAGTCAAAATTGAGAAGAAAAAAGAGGTTATTATTCCACCAAAACTGGCTTCGGCACTCGCAGCAGATGAAAGGCTGAAGGAACAATTTGAAGCTTTTTCCCCCTATAAGCAGCGGGAGTTTGCGGAACATATCGCAGAAGCCAAACGCGAAGAAACCCAGGATAAACGACTGGAGAAATCCATTCCAATGATCCTCGATGGAATTGGATTACACGATAAGTATCGCAAAGCCTAAATACCTTTGACCACACCGCGCAAAATAAGAGCACTTCAATTATTCGCTCTTATTTCATTTTTTGTTGGCCCCTCTTTTTCGTCCACCGTGCATGGACAAAGTAGTGTTATCCTCGAAGGGTTGTACCAGGGGAAAAACCTGTACGTTCAGAACCCAAACGTTGACAGTGGAGGCTATTCCAATTGCATCGATAGCGTTATGGTTAATGGAATTCGCTGTATGGCAGCTATTCACCTTGATGCATTTGAGATCAAACTGGATTCCATGAATTGGGCCATTGGCACCGAATTGAGCGTCATCATCTTCCACCAAAACAATTGCACTCCGAAAGTATTACCTCCCACCATGGTGAATCGAAAGTTCTGTGCACAGATTACCAAAACGAATTTGAATGAGCACGGATTGTTGCAATGGACAATTCGTGAAAACACTTGGAATTTTTACCAATCCTTTAGCGTTGAACAGTTCAAGTGGAACAAGTGGGTGAAATTGGGGGAAGTCACTGCCCCTGACTCCATTGGTGGATCAGCCTTTTCATTTAAAGTAACTGCTCTCCACAGCGGGGAAAACAAGCTCCGCTTGAAACATATTTCGCCAACTTGCCGACCTTGTTATTACAACGCGGTCAAGACAGAAAACAGTGCGCCAACACCAACATTTCAATATGATCCTGAATCGCAGAACGTAATATTCTCCAGAGCTACCGCTTATGAGGTATACAACGCATATGGTGACCTCATTGCAAAAGGACACGATGCAAAGATCGATTGCTCAGCTATGGAATATGGAACACACTACCTGAATTATGACCGGGAGTTAACCAAATTCAAGATTAAGAAACCCAGGAACATAGGAAAGCCTTAAGTTTTGGGTTAATTCTTGTGGATATATCTAGATTTGATTAAAACCCGGTCTTCTTGAAAGCGTTATCTGCCCTTCTGTTGTATGCTTGCTTGCTATACGCCTGTACCGCGGTAGAAGAGATAAAAGAAGAAATTGACATACAACCGGAGACTAAAACATATCCCAAGGTCCGTGTTGAGAAAGCCCCAGAAGGCAAAAAGGCAAGGGTCGTTTCTCTCTCGATCGAAAAACATTTTGCAGATTGGACCGATTCTACCTTGATGAAGGTCGATTCCAGAGTGTTGGAAACGTCAGCGCTTCTTAAACCATTCTACGAGAACCGGGCATACCGCTTAGCTTGGTGGAACTCGACCAACCTGGCCGCTACCGATTCTAAATGTGCCCCCTGTATAGAGGAGCTGTTAAACATGCTTCACCATGCTCATTATTACGGCTTGGATTCCAACTGGTATGGGATCAATATGATTGACGAACTACTCGCTTCGATCAGCACATTAGAACCCGGAAAATATGATTTTGAAGCATTGGCCAATGTCGACCTTCTCATGACCAACGCCTACTTCCATTTTGCTACGCATTTGAATCAAGGGGTAACCGATTCCGTCTCCGCATATGGACTGGAACGGCACCGACTGAGCACTGACCTTCCACCGTATTTAGGTGAGGCATTGGATAAGAAAACAGTGCAATCAAGTTTGGTGAATATGCAGCCTCAGAGTCGACCCTATACCCTACTCCAACATTCACTTGAACTATTTTTACAGACGTTCGACCTGAACAATGATAAAGTCACCCTTCCCGATCCAAAAAAGTTTGAGGATTCCTGCCTTGCGGAGGCGACCCAAGTTCTGATTGGGTTGCATTACCTCAACGATAGTAATGCTACATCTGAGAAAGAGGTAACAACAGCGATTAAAAAATTCCAGAAAGAACACGGCCTGTCCGCTGATGGAGCTGTCGGCAAGAACACCGTTGCTGCATTGCAACAGAGCACCAATGAGCGATTCCAGGCGATTGCAGTAAACCTGGAAAAACTGCGCTGGGAAGTTCCCTGGAGTGACAATCATCTCTTTGTAAATATCCCAGAGTACAAATTGCACCTGGTTCAAAATTTCGAGACCGTAAAAACACATAAGCTCGTTGTGGGCAATAAAAAGGCACGTACACCCCAAGAAATTAACAGTCAGCTCGAATTCCTCGTGACCTTCCCCTTTTGGCACGTGCCGCGAGGCATCGCAGTCAAAGAAATCCTACCCCATATTAAAAAGGACTCTAACTATCTCGCATCACACCATTACGAGCTCATGGGCAAAGGTTGGAAGGCGGTGAATCCCAAAACGGTAGACTGGACCAAAATAACACCTGACTATTTCCCCTACCGCATCCGACAAATGGGCGGCCCTTGGAATGCAGTGGGCCTGGTGAAGTTCATCTTCCCCAATGAGCATTTTGTGTATCTCCATGACACCCCCTCGAAGAACTATTTCAATAAAGAACACCGAGCTTTCAGTCATGGCTGTTTGCGTTTGCACAAGCCCATGGACTTCGCTGAATACTTGCTGAAAGTGGATAGTAACAGCTATACTGTGGACAGCGTTCAGGCGCATATTGACAGGAAAAACAGCCGCAAGATGCGCTTCAAAAGCCCTTTACCTATTTACATTCGCTACTATACTTGCGAAGCTGATGCGGATCATAACATCTACTATTTTAGGGATGTTTATGGG
>JAESRW010000328.1 GCA_016764395.1 Flavobacteriales bacterium | reverse complement strand
CGCTGCTCACGAAAGAAAATTACCTGGTATTCGAGTAGTGCCATATGGATGGCATCAAAAACCTCATCCGTAAGAGGCTGGCGTAGATCAATCCCACTCACCTCAGCGCCCAGTGCACTTGTAATCCTGTTAATTTTAATAATCACGCGATTTATTCATTTAAGTTTTTAAAGCTTATCAACCTATTCCTCTGTAATTGACCGGGGAACATCTTTTACCTTATTGATCTTATCCATGAAGTCCAACACAATTTCATCCAAATCCCCAGTTCCGGTTAAAGCGCCCATCATGCCATACATGGCGGCTGTGTTTTCCTTATTGACATCATCGACAGATGCTTGCCTTTTCTGAATTTTGGCTACCGTACCCTCCGGGAGAATTTTATGCAACCCCTTAACGGCACCTACCTGTAATTTGTTTGCTATCTTCCTGACACTGAACTTTTTAACTCTTATAACCGCCTCTTGTAGATCATCAATAAATGCATCTGCTACGTCTTTGTGGATATAATTGATTGTTAGGTGGATGCTGGGTGGCAACTGCTGTCGTTCAAAATGCCAACCTTTTTTGTTGAGCTCATCAGCCAGCGCATATATATCCATTTTGTCTGATTTAAAAGCAAGAATGCTCATATCAGGTTTACCCATAATGTCTAAACCCTCTATGGCATCGATGCCTTTTCGGATTTTCTCTGTAGCGTCCATGGTAACCACAGCCATTTCCAGGTACCCTTGTTCTCCTATTCCTTTCAAAGCTGCCCATGCCCCAGCGATGGTACCCCCAGGTCGTGTTCCGCTAATGGTCGGAGATCCATAAATGCCACCATTCCATTTGGTGTAAATGGAGAATTGGTGCTTTCTGAGTGCTGCATTTCTGTACAAAACAACAGATGAACCTTTGGTAGAGTACCCATACTTGTGTATATCGGCTGAAATTGAGGTAACTCCCTCAACGGAAAAATCAAATGCTGGTATGGGATAATTTAGCTTCCTTAAAAACGGGAGCATAAAACCACCGATGCAGGCATCTACATGGCAAAGCAAATCGTGACTTTTGGCGACAGCGGCAATCTCAGCAACCGGATCTACCACACCATGTGGATAAGATGGGGCAGAACAGCATAACATGATGGTGTTTTCTGTGATGGCAGCTTCCATTGCTGCTGTATTTGCTCTTAAATCCTCTCGCAGTTCTACAGGCACAAAATCAACTTCAAAATAATGAAAAGCTTTCATGAATGCGGGGTGGATTGATGCTGGAACAATTACCATGGGGCGCTTAATATGCGGTTTGTTCTTTTTGGCCCAATCACGCGCCGTTTTAACAGCAAGAAGGATGCTCTCCGTACCCCCGGATGTAATATTGCCCCGCACCTGGCCATCTCCATTAAATAGATCAGCGCACATACTGGCCACTTCTGCTTCCAGCTCAGCTAAGCTTGGGGTTGCAGTTGGGTTTAACGCATTGTCTGAAAAATAAAGGTCATAAATTTCTCTGATGGTCTTCGAACGCTCCTCCCCCGGGTAATAAATCAAACAGAAAGCTTTGCCACTTTGCCAATCTACATCAGCAGTTTTCTTTTCCTTAATATATTTTATTAACTCTTTTGCAGAGGTCGGTGTTTCCGGAAAACAAACTAGAGGTTTAGACATAATATTATTTATTTAAGTTTAGCTATACAAAGTTCCGTTTCAAAAATGTCATGGAGTTTGTCGTAAATATCTTATCCAACATTTCTTCCGGTTCGTATCCGAACCATAACTTCTGTTGGTAGCTGTGATGCTTCAAATATGCTGTTAGGTCATTTTTTAAATCTGGCATCTTCGACATATCTTCATAAAAATCAAAATGGGTGATCACTCCATCAAAATCAGTTCCGAGGGTAAGCACATCCCAGGCGGACTTCTTATTGACCGCTTGTATGTACTGGAATATATTGTCAAGAATCAACTTTAGAAATGCCTGCTTCTTCTCATCGGGATTGTGAATTTTCTCAATTGATTTTAATACATCAATCCCACTATGACGCCCTTTATCCAAAATGATTCCGATAATACCCCCTGAATCGTGTATGACCCTCACTTCTTCATCCGAAATATTCAAACTCCAGGCGCAGAAAGGGGTTTTGCGTTTCTTCTTCATATTGTCCGGCACATGATTCGATGCCCTCAACGTTGAAAATCCATTTACGGCAGAATGACTGGAGATAATGGGGATATTGTCATCCGGGTTATCAGCATTATGTTGTTGAATAAAATTATAATATTCCAACCGCGATTGGGCACTCATGTGACGCGTGTCAATCAACATCCTCTTACCGTTGTCTTTGCTTAGCAATTCCTTAAGCACTCGCCAACCCAAATTCGTAAATCCCGTATTGAGCCCTTTATTTTGATTGCAAGTAATGCGGGTTGGAGGTGGAAGAGTTGCCGCCTGGCCGCATAACTGATTCCAAAAATGGTGCGCAAATGTGATAAAAAAAGGGGGGTGCTCCCATTGCTTTACCTCCCCGATGTTTTTGATCACCATTTTTTCAGTCCGGGTGAGGTTCCCGTCATCAGTGGTCCAGAAGGATATTTTTGATGGAAGGTCAACGGTACTGACGGTTCCATCGACATAGAACTCAACGGCCGCGCTACTTGCATAACTATCCCCATCGTAACCATGCGCCACGAGGAAACCAAAACGGTCGGGTCCGGTAAGAGCCAGTGGTGCAACCCTGGTACCTCTGGAACCAAAAAGTCTATATGCACCTGATGGATCGGTATTGCTATGCGTAAGGGAGGTAATCTGGCCATATTGGCCCTCACCACTAACCGAAAGCATGCTGCCTGTGGCTATTCCAGTTGGATCCGGCGTCCCAATTCCCAATTCACCTGCTGTAGTGAATCTTGCAAACTCAGTGTCCGAAGCATCCTTAAAAAGAATACCGGTAGTTGTTGCGCCACTGTGTATTGCAGTAAAATCAAGATCATCAAGCTCCAGAACCATTTTGTTAAATCCACCTGTTTTTTCGATTCGTATGCCTTTATTGTTATCCAGTAATATATCTCCTCCCTGAATATCCAATAGCGCTTCAGGTACCGTGGTGCCGATACCGATTTTGCCGTCGGTGCTACTGATGAACATTCGGGAAGTAGTTGCATCGCCCAATGAGCCAAATGAGTTCGTTCTAAAATCAAGTCCCCAGTCGTTAGCAGCCCCCTGAGCCTGACCAATATATGCTGCTCTATAATCAGTTGCCACGCCCGTCCAACGGTGAAATTTAAGTCCCGCTGCGTTTGTATACGCACCACTCCATGACCCGAATTGAGCACCCATTGGCGTATTGTTGTAATTCCAAGTGGTTCGCGCAACCGACACCGCTTGGTCGTCGCCCTCCAAAGTAAGTCGAGTGGCCGGCGTAATGGTTCCAATACCTACATTGCCGGAGGTTAGAATGGTCATTCGTTCGTTGGCATCAGCATTGCCTCCCGCCCGAATCCCAAGACGGTCACTTCCAACCGGTGTAGCGGTGAAATACCATTCATTGGTTGCATCTCTTCGCATATGAAGAGAAGGACTTGTAGCATCCCATACTGCCAATTTAACTCCGGGTGATCCTGTGCCTATGCCAACAAGGCCTGATGATGTAATCCGAATACGCTCTGCATTATTGGTATAAACTGCAAAATCGTTGGCATCGGTGGTACCCAAAAAATTGGTGCCCACTGTTGTTCCCGCATTGCCAGAGAGGTCCCATCCACCGGCACTGCTGCCGGAAAAGAATCGGACCCAGTTGGGTACACCAGGGGTACCCGCATTATAGTAATAGGCTGGTGTATTATCTGTTTGGTAAATCAGTAGTCCTGTGGCTGGCGAGGCGATGGCGTTTCGCTGAACCAGTGTTACCCTAGAAATCAACATGCCCTTAGTGGTGCTGGTGAGATCCAATATGGCAGAGGGGTCCGGCGTTGATGTACCTATGCCCACCTGTGCCTGAGTATCCACCCAACAGAACACGAAACTTATCATGATAATTAATATGGTATTCTTCTTCATGATTTTATCGGTTTAGTGTTTATAAATAGCATTCAGATAATTATCCTTTTTAAATTTTGCAAGAGCAGATATTAAGTGGGCATACGCAAACTAAACGTCTGCAGGCACCTCCATCAATGAATCATTCCTACCTCAAGCTATCTATCCTATCTACTTCACGGCTTCCACCTCTATCATAGATTTTAGCCTCTCCAATTCCAATTTCATCGCGTCAATCTCCGCAACTTTACTCGTTAATACTTTTATTTCAGCCATTTCACTTTTTAGCGTTTCATTCTCCGCTTTCAGCTCTTTAATGGCATTCACATAGGCCACCAATATGGCATGCATATTAAAGTTTAAATATCCATCTGGATCTGTTCCAACTGCTTCCGGAAATACTTTTTGTATGGCCTGTGCGCTGAAACCCACATTCTGAGTGTTCAATACCTGCTCGGCAAATACTCTTTCGCCTACATTCTTGTAGTGATAGGTAACAGGTTCCAATTGCAGAATTTCACTCAACCCCTTGGTGTAAGCGCCTTCAATATTCTTAAGGCGCTCATCTGAGACGATGGTCCAGGTACCGCTGGCCGGTTTACGACCTTCATCTAAAGAAAGTTCAAAAAGACCACCCGGGGTTGCAGTGCCGATGCCCACACCACCGGCAGCATCGAGCACCAACTGTGCAAGAGGCTCAACGCCCACGTTTTTGACACGTAAGTGCAGGTCATTTCCTGCGCCATTCCACCAGAAGTGGGCAAAATTACTGGCATCCTCTGCAAAATACATATGGGAATTGCCGGCGCTTCCGAGTACAATGGCTTTATCCGCTGTGAGATTGCCGACGTCGTTACCAATGACGAGGAGTTCATTGGGTGTTGTGGTGCCGATGCCGACGTTGCCAATACCGGTAATCCTCATCTTTTCTGTCTCAGTGTCTCCAGTCCTTGTACCCAGGGCCATGAATCCTTCAAAAGAGGTACTTTCACCTTCAGTGCCCGCACTGATGTATCCCATTACTTGCGTTAAGGGATCTGGAAATAATGCCGTTGAAAGAGATAGTATGATCCTACTTATTTCATTGGTGCCAGTACCTGCACCATAGGTTTTGCGGTTGTCAATGGCAAGACCGGTGAAGGTTCCATCTACTGTATTGAAAATGTGCGTTTTAACAGTTGGGGCTATCGTTCCGATGCCTACATTGCCGTCCTCTTTAATGTAGAGCCTTGCTGCCTCCGTCGTACCATCCCAGGTATCAATTTGGAATGAAGCTGCTCCGTTTCCCACATTCCGGGTAATTGCCCGAAGTCTTACGTCAGAAATACCGGCGACGCTCGCCCCTCCATCCGTGAGGAATGCTATTTGAGACTCACTACTTAAGGTACTTACCGCGGAGTTATCAATGACAAGAACGGGTCCAAGCCCACCTGCAGACGCCTGGGAAATATGCAACATATCTTCAGGAGCCGTAGTGCCAATGCCTACGAAGCCCGCCGAGGTAATCGACAAGCGGGTGGCGTTATTCGCAAAGAGATCCAATGAATTATCGTTGTGGTCGTACACTACACCGCCAATATAGGCGTCACCGGCATCTCCAAACGCGAGGAAGCCCCTTCCGGTGGTAGGGCTTAGAATGTTGATCATATTATCAGCATCATCATCTATAGTCAATTGAGCAAATGCATGTGGAGCGATACCTGTTCCCCTGGAAATAT
>JAESRW010000135.1 GCA_016764395.1 Flavobacteriales bacterium | reverse complement strand
GCATTTGGAATGGCACTTACCACTACCGTGATGTTGGCGTTCATCGTGTCGGATCCGCTGCATACATCGTGGTTTATCGTCAGATTCACCGTATAAGTACCTGCACTGTTATATATATGAGAAGGCTCTCGAATTGAATCAATGTTCAGTGCCCCTGAGAGGGGGTCTCCAAAATCCCAGGCGAATCTCAAGCTGGAGTCATTGGGAGTGGACGCATTAAGAAAATCTGCGTCAAGCGGTGCGCACCCATCCGCACTTAGCAAACTAATGTTTGCAACAGGTTGCGGAATTACATTAACCATTACTGTATCGGTACCCCAACAATTGTCATTATCAAATCCGGTGACATTATATTCCGTGGTATCTGAAGGTGTAACCGTTAAAGGGTTTCCAGGTTTGCCAGTGGACCACAAGTAGGTATTGCCTCCCGTTGCGGTTAACACGGCTGARTCGCCTTTACAGATCGTGATRTCAGCGCTTGCAATGATTATYGGTGCGATTTTTACATTCACYGTAACTAGGTCTGAGTCAGAGCATCCAATAAAGTCCGACACAGAYACTGAGTASGTAGTAGTGGTATCTGGGTTTACCAAGATTGAGGCGGTGGAGTCCATGGTACTCCAAACAAATGTAGAGGCGCCTGAAGCTGTGAGGACTGCCGTGTCACCTTCACAAATTGTTACATTGGGTCCTGCATCAGCTGTAGGTGGTGGATTAACCAATACTTGCACTGAATCGAAGTCTGTGCAAGTTCCGCTGCTGACTACAACAGTGTACCAAGTTGTGACCGAAGGAGATGTCATCGGATTGGCAATATTAGAGTCGCTCAGACCAGCGGAGGGTGACCATGAATATGAAGCACCGCCTGACGCAAAGATGCCCACTGAATCACCCAGGCAAATGCCAACTGGTTCGCTGACATCGGCTACAATTGAATCTTGAACGGTTACTGTTAAGGTGTCCTGATCCGAGCAGCCGTTGAGATCGAATACCGTGACAATATAATCTGTTGTAACGCTAGGTGAAGCTATGGGGTTGGGCATATTAGCGTTAACCAACGTACTGTCTGGCGACCAGGAATAGACAACTCCACCGACAGCGTTAAGCTGTGCGACATTCCCAGGACATACAACAGCATCAAACCCAGCAAGTGCAATCGGTGTCGGCAACATGGCGACGTTTACCGTATCTTGTATCTGGCAACCATTATCGTCAATTACTATCACTACATACTGTATATTGGTATCCGGAGAAGCGTCAGGAGATGGACACACTTGACAAGACAGCGTGGACATAGGTGACCATATATAACTCGTACCGCCGGAGGCTGATAAGGTGACAATTCCGCCCGGACATACAGCAGTGTCAGGTGAAGTAATTGGCGTGGGAAGTTGATGCACTGTTATGGTGGCAAATGCGCTATCCTTTACCCGACAGGTTGTCGAATCCGTGATAATCAGAAACACCTCATACACTCCTGTATCGACATAAAGATGCTGTTCTTCGAATAATACGCTAGTTGTGCCATCTCCATAGTCCCAAAAATAGGTCAATCCTCCAACTGAGGTATTTTGAAAATTGGCCATAAAAGGCGCACATCCTTCCGCTAGGGGAAGTACGTTGAACTTGGCATTGATGTCGGACATGTCAAATTTAAAAACGGCATTATTGCAGTTGCTGCTGTTATTGGTGTTAGACCATACACCAGAAGTCGTAGGGAAGTCAGAGTTGCCGCCACATCCCCCACATACGGCTTGATAGACGATGCCGTTTTTGTCAAATCGGCTGGTGCCTCCATCGACGTGTTCATTGCTTACTGGTCCTCCAAAAAATGTTGCGTAAAGAAGACTCACAGCATCCTTAAAAAGTACCAAAAGATGAAAGTCGTTACCGTCTGTTGATAATTGTTCTGCGTTGCTGGTGGTTGGTAACCCCATAGTACTGCCCTGCTGAAAACCAGTTGATCCACCCCATCCGGAAACAAAAATGTTTCCGCAATTGTTTACTAAAAACGCCGAGGGCGAAATATCGGGAACCGAATTCCCGGTACCGTATACAGTTGAAAATGCTGTTTCACTTAAATTATTATTGAGCTTGTGGATGAATTGCTTTCCCCCTGCATTAGAATAAATAGTACCTAAAATTGAATCGGGAATAATGGAATAAGTACCCATTGTTTGGCCAACCACATACACGTTTTGGGATGTGTCTAGCTGTACAAAGTAGGTCTGGTCATATTGTGGAGTGCCGATATAAGTTGACCCTACTAAGTTGGACCCATTACTCGAGATATGTGCAATAAATCCATCCACACCTCCCAGGGCTGAAGGATTTAGTGCGCCTCCTGTTGTTGGAAAATCACTACTGGTTGTACCTCCACAAACGTACACGTCGTTGGCTTGATCAAACTGTACCGCATAAGCCGCGTCGGCGCTCGTGCCACCTAGGTAAGAGCTCCAAATTAAGGTAGAAAAATTGCTACTGAGCTTGAAGCTGACCCCGTCTGTCACCCCTCCGCCATAGGTCGGTTGAAAGCCATTGACCATGGGGAAATCTGTGGAAGCTGTGGTTGTTGCAACGTAGCAGTCGCCATTCCCATCCACAATAATTTCACCTCGAAAATCATCTCCATAATTGTAGCGTGTACTTACGTCAAAATTAAGTCCGTCATTTCCACTTCCGCCAATATACGTAGAGGCGGCCAACGCGGTTCCATCAAAACTGAGCTTTGCCACAACTATATCTGATCCATTTACATACTCTACTGAACTTGAACTAGTGATGGTGCTTCCACCATTGAAGGTGGAGTCAAAAGCAAAAACGGTAGTAGGGAAATTGGCCGATCCAGTCGTTCCCAGAATTAGAAGATCACCACTTGGTGTGGCCACTAAGCTATGCGGACATTCATTGAGTGAACCGCCTAAATAAGTACTGTAAATCCGGGTGTTGCCGGTTGCCGTGTATTTAATGATACCCATATCGCATGGGTAAAAAGTACCGCCTGCAAAAGTGTCCTGAAACGCTCCGGGAGTTGGTAGAAATAACGTGTCCCCAGGTATGTTTTGCCAATTGGGTCCGAATGCGATTCCACCAGAATAGACTAACCCATCAAAATCGAAAGTGGCGGTAAAGCCCCAATTATCGGTCAGGGATCCGGAGAAAGTCGAGAATATAAGTTTTGGGTCTATGATCAACGGATGTTCGCCATGATAGCCAGAAGGAGGCTCAAATGTTACGACATCTCCAGTTACTATAAAATTACATTCCACGCTCACCTTGCGCCCATCAATAATTTGAAATGCATAAGGCCGCTGCTCTATAATCTCATTAACGGAAGTAACAATATGTAGGGTGCCATCTTCGAGGAATAGCTGATCCAGACCACTGTACTTCATTTGAATGTCAGATACATTGCCTCCAGGATTGACAATGAAGTCATATTTGAGCTGATAATTATCGCCGTAGATGTTCATATCTATAGAAGGATACATTTCTGGATATTGTACTTCCCTGAAAAGAGGTACGTTTGATGCCCAGTGAGATCGGTCATTTCCATGATAGTAGTTGTGGTATTCGCTGTATGTCCTTGCCCCATTTGGGTGTTCACCTGAAGCTCCAATAAAGTCAAGGGTGAAAATGTGAGAGCGTATCACTGCGCCTTCTGGAGCTGCTTTTCCATGTCCGCCCAATTTGGCAAGATCATCAGGATGGTTGAATGCATAGGAGAACTTATTCTTCTCTAAGTACAGCACCCCGTTGGGAACATCGGCCATGAAGTGAATGTTATTGTTCCATTGTCCCTTATTCTCTATGAATTGAAATCCTGTGTTCTCCGCTACTCCACCAGATAAGGGGCGCTCTTCAAAGGGCGTCCAAGCTACAAAGAGTAGTGCGATACAAGCGGCCAGCAATATGGATAGTACATTTTTCATGCGGTAAAGGTGACGCTGACAGTTAAATGGAGCATACCTGCTGGGGCCGCAGGCTTACCTGCCGAAATTCTCAAGTCTGTGTTATAGTTCAGCATGGCTCGTTCAACCACTTAAAAGAAATACGTAGAGATAACCGAAAGGGTTATCGGATTATAACGACTTTACCAACAACCTCATGCGGAACATCGTAGATATCTACAATGTTAACGAGGTATACATATATGCCTTGCTGAGCTTCTCTTTCACCTACATTGGCAATCCCATCCCATCCTTCAAATCGATCCTTGGTAAACCAAATCAAGTCTCCCCAGCGATTGTATATCAACATTTCAAAATCTTTAATCCCGAATCCACGCCCAAAGAAGAGGTCATTTATACCATCACCATTCGGTGTAAATGAATTTGGAGCAAAGAATATGTAAGCCGGCAGCACATCAATCGAAACACGAAAAGTATCAACGCATCCAAAACTATTTTTCACGGCTTGTGTGATGTAATGCGTGACGGTGTCATCAAATGACGCGTTTGGGTCGTAGTAGTTTTGAACATATCCGCAGACGTCCATCCACGTTCCATTCTCCACCATCAGCCAGCATGAGTCTGCCCCCTGCGACATGTCTATAATGTTGACAACAGGATCATATACCGAAGCTACGGGTGGATCTATTTGTAAACCAGCTTTTGGCATTGGGAGTACGGAAACGGTAAGAGATTGTGTCATTTGCTCAAACTTCGAACAGCCTCCCAGTGTAATGGTCAAAGTGGGCTGGTAATCTCCATCAATATTGTACGTATGATTGCTCACTTGGCCGGTGTCAAGGTTTAATGCGCCAGATGCTGTGTCATCGAAATTCCATGCAAATGTCAGTTGACTATCGTCAATTGCTGGATTCGATGATACCGCAACGAAATCTACGCTGAAGGGTTGGCAACCTACCAGGGCCTCGATAGAGAATGTAGCGACGGGAACCAGGAACACCTGAACATCAACGCTGGTCACCTCCATGCACCCATTATCCTCAACGGTCAATGTTACGGTATACGATCTAACCGTGTCGCTATTTCCCAAGGTGTCATAATGATGGCTTATGGTATCGCCTGCAACCAAGACGTTTCCGTCTCCAAAATCCCAAGTGAGCACTGCATTTGGACTGAATACCCCAGCGGCTTCAAAGAAAAATCGATTATTCGGCCAACATTGTTCTTCCTGCACTGGTAGTGTGGGGTTGATACTTGGAAATACGCCGATATCCACGGTGTCAGAAGAACTACATCCGTTCAAAGAAGTGGTTACGGTATAAGTGTGCATTACCCACACGTTGGAATCATTGCTCAGCACCAAGGTTGGGGATGCAACCAACGGACTATTCAGTCCAGTTGAGGGGTCCCAATCGTAGGCATAACCGGAAGTAAGAGAGCCACCAATTGTAATCATCTCACCGGGGCAAATAGAAGTGTCGAGCCCAGCCTCAGAAGAGGGAATTGGTTTGATGAATATCGTCTGCGTAGTGATCCCATCACAACCATGATCGGTGACGACCGAAAGGGTGATGTCGTAGAATCCACTTGTGTCGAATGTGAAGCTCGTACTTGATACCGAATCTGTGGCCAATCCTGCAATGTCCCAATCCCAGGACACAACGAAGCCAGAGTCGAGCTGTGTGCCGTCATCAAAAGTCATCGCCGTCTTTTCACAAGGTGCATTAAAGAGTACTGTAGGTTCAGGTTCTAAATAAACATACACAGGCTGCACCAGTACATCGACGCATCCTTTATCGTTAATTGTTGTAAGCTGTACATCATATAGACCCCCTTGAGCGTAAT
>JAESRW010000291.1 GCA_016764395.1 Flavobacteriales bacterium | reverse complement strand
AAAGCTATTGAGCGTGGCGACAACGAGCGCAAAGAAGTCGCCAAGAGCGCAAAGGTGGATAGTAGGTTGATAAAGCCGAAATTAATACGCAACCGTTAAATACCGCTCCTTGATCACACCGATGTGATGGACTTCATGCCCGACGATGATAAATCCCAGCGCATTTACGGTGGTCTTATTGTCGTTGGCTGTGCCGCTCTTAGCTAGCATCTCTTCATCAAAAGATTGGAACAAAGAAATAGTAGACATGCGAACAGCCTGGAATTCTTCCGCTAAATCTTTTAGCAGTCGCCCGTCGGCTTTTGATGCGGGCACGTATTTGTCGTGATCAAATCCATGCAAATTAAGCTCATCACCTCGTGCAAAACGCAACGCTCGATAGTTGAAAACGCGTTCCGTATCCATAAGGTGTCCAATAATTTCTCTAATGGACCATTTACCTACAGCGTAGCTGTACTCCTCCGTTTTATTATCGATTGACTTGATGAACCGCTGCGTCGCTTGATGCACGAGGCTCATTTGTATGAGAAAGTCATCCCCATCCACCTTATCGATGTAGTTTTGATAATAAGGTACCGCCTCGTCTTTAGTAGGTCTCATGGGTTTAGCTTGGTACTGTTAAGATAGGCAAATTTAAGTGACGGTAAAATGCTTATTTTGTTTTAAGAAAAAAATCATGGTCCGGTGTTCGCTAATATTCTTGGGTTTTCTTTTCTCCGTCTCCGGATTATTAGCCCAGGACCTGATCGTTACCAATAGCGGTGATTCCTTAAAGTGCCAAATACAGGAAATCAGTGGTGATTTGATACATATCACTTTCACAGAAGATAGTGTGGAGAAAAAAGCTGTGATCTCAATGTCCGCAGTCAGGACCTATATTGTCGATTATCAAAACAATTGGGAAGACGTTGTCCCGCCGGCTGACGAGCCGACCCATCCAAAGTACAGGGTGAGTGTTGGTGGGGGATTGAGCGAGTTTCTTGGACGGGTACCCAACAATATTCCGCAAAGTTTGAAGGCCTATGTTGAAGAATTGAAATCAGGAAATCATTTTGCGGCTGATCTAGGTTTTTATCTGCAGGAAAATCTGGGATTGGGATTAAAATATTCGCTGTTCAAGACGAAGAATCAGAAGGAAAATATCAGTATCATTGACTCTACCGGTGCTTTTAGATTCGGGAATCTAAAGGATGATATTACCGTTCAATATTTTGGGCCGTCTCTGATCATGAGACAATCCATGCCAAATGGAGGCGCACATGTGGTAGGAAGTATCTCATTTGGRCTGCTTACTTATCTYAACAACGCAACCGTCATTGACAAATTTAAGCTGGTGGGTTCGACCTTGGCTTTCTCTGGGGATATTGGCCTGGACTTCCAGTTAGAAGGGGGATTCCATCTTGGAGTTGYCTTTGGGCTTACATTCGCATCCATCAAGGAGCTGGTAATCAGCGGAAATGGCACTACCCAAAGTGTCAATTTAACAGGATTTGAAAATGCAAACCCTTCCAGGTTTGACCTTGGAGTGGGGCTGCGGTATTTTCTATGAATAAATGAGATACACCTTTGAACATGATTAAGAAAACAGTAAAGACAGTACTTGGATTCGCACTGTTTGGATATATTGGCATCTGCACCTTCTTATACTTCCAGCAAGAGTCCATGATATTCTTCCCCAAGAAACTCAGCCCGGATTACGAATTTCAATTTGAGGCCGATTTTGATGAGATCTACATTCCAACAACAGATTCAGTGAGATTACATGGCCTCCTGTTCCATTCGGATAGTGCCAAGGGATTGATCATCTACCTCCATGGYAATTCAGGGGGAATGGACAGATGGGGCGGTATAGCTTCCAACTACACGRATTTGGGATACGAYATGTTCATTCTTGAYTAYCGGGGTTATGGAAAGAGCGARGGGRAAATTTATAACGAAGAGCAATTYTTCGGAGATGTACAAGCCGCTTATAATAAAYTAAAGAGTCTGTACCASGAAGACCGCATCATCGTGATAGGGTATTCAATYGGTACCGGCTCCGCAGCGATGCTTGCTGCGAATAACAGTCCMMGACAGCTCATCTTRCAGGCGCCTTATTACAGCYTGGTTGATTTGATGGAGCAGCGGTATCCATTCATTCCTACTTCTTTATTGAGCTACCAGTTTGAAACYTAYAARTATGTKGAGCAARYGACCTGTCCCATTGCCATCTTTCACGGGAATAATGATCGTGTGATTTAYYATGGRTCYTCTGARAARTTGGCCCGGCACTACAAAGCGTCCGATGAGTTCATYACSTTGGATGGCCTGGGTCAYAAYGGAATCAATGATGAYATGCGTTATTTTGCWGARCTCAATCGGATYTTAAANTNWMRSKKYACKKKWTMCSCWKYKYWRKTKCRKAWMSWTWRRRKTGRMTCWKMTTCKGGKTYACAGAATTTGTAATTTTGSSCGGGGGATKSRAWCTCATYCCAAAAGTCGACRGATTTGTTTTTTAAGCGTTATTTCAATTTAGGGGTCTTGGTYTGGATTAAGTTCTGGTCCCGGTTTTTTTTCTGGGTCGAGAATTCCTGGATCCACGAGCATACGGAAGACCCCTGGGAAGGGGTGAGACTCATTGTTTTTCTCAATCATACCAGTTTATACGAGGGCCTGTTTCTGGGAGCGGTCCCCTGGCGCCTTATTTACCGTGCAGCCGGCAGAATAGTGGTCCCTGCGGCGGATGTGACCATGAACAGGCCCATCATCGGCCCGATACTAAAGCTCATGAGTCCGAAAATGGTTCCCGTCTCTCGAAAACGGGATGAAACATGGGACACGTTCATGAATGAAATCGACGATGATTCTTTGGTCATGATCATGCCTGAAGGCAGAATGAAAAGAGCCACCGGTCTCGACAAGAAGGGAAACCCCATGACTGTTAGGGGAGGAATTGCAGATATTCTGGAGATCGTTAACAAGGGCAARATGGTCATTATGTACAGTGGAGGACTGCACCATGTACAAGTGCCRGGGCAATTAATTCCCAARSTGTTTCGRGAGATTAACGTGAGGTTGGAAAAGCTGGATATYGAAAAGTACATTGAGGAAATGCGGTCCAAAGAAGGGCAGGATTTCAAAACAACGGTGATMATTGATCTTGAAAGGAGGATGGATAAATACTGTCCTAAGGAGCAGTCWGCARGAACGAGTCATGRCCAATAGTRTAACRCAAATTGAYACRTAATGGCAARYTTKYYTGRCCGATTCAMTAARGTCGAGATACAAACTGAAKCAAAGAAGGATTRAGAATCCTGAATAAAACCTAATTTAGCCTYKGCTAAACAATACCATATTYAAATGCGAACATTCATTAAAACCTTAGTAATCGCAATCACGCTGCTCATCTCCGTATCTTCTTCCAACGCCCAAAAAAAGAAGGCACCCGTAATTGAGATTCCGGAATTCGCGATTGATGAGACAACCAAATTGGTGGTATATAATGAGGTAGTACAACAGAAAGGCACTAAAGGAGAACTCTATGACAAGGCACTGGCATGGGCCATGAAGTTTTATAAAAGTCCTTCCAATGTATTACGAGAAAGAGACAAAGAAAACGCTAAGCTCGTTGCGAGATCACGCTTCTATACTTTTTACACAGACCCCAAGAAAGGGACAAAAACCCGGATGGGTACCATCGAATACACGCTGACCTTCGCGTTCAAGGAAGGCCGTTACCGCTATGAAATTACCAAGATCAATTACAAAGCTCAGTCCTATCAGGGAGTGGAGCAGTGGATTGATGGAAATAAAAAGGAGTACAATTACGCCACAGCCAGCTACCTTGTCCAGGTTGATGAGGAGTTGAAAAAGGTGGTTGCGGATTTCAAGGCCTCAATAGCCAAGGTAGAAAAAGCAGCAGAGAGTTGGTAAGTTTTACGAATGCCCAAGAGGTTAGTATTTAAATCTTTACACATATTCCCACTTATGAAGAAACGCAATGTATTACTCGTGTCAATATGGATGATGTTCGCTTCGAGCGTCTTTTCTCAAAATCAAGCGCCGGTTATTTCGGGATTGACCGCATGGGCGGATGTCCCGAACAATACCCTTCACGTGTTCTTCGAGGTAGCGGATAATGAAGCCGAGAATTTGGAGATCTTTCTTGGAGTTTCCATGAACGATACGGTGTATTCGGTTAATACATCAGGACTTACAGGAGATATCGGCTTTCCCATTGCGCCGGGAACAAGTAAAGAGATTATCTGGAACTATGGTACATCACATCCCAACATCTTGAATTATCGCGTGCGCGTCACTGCTGATGACCGTTTTCAGATAGATATTCAGACGTTGGTGGATCAGGTGGACACCATGAACCTTTACCAGGATTTACAATGGATGTCAGCCGGTATACGGGATCATGGAGCGGGGTTGCCGCTGCTGCTAGCCACTAGGGATTCAATTGCTGATCGTTTCAATGCTTTTGGTTTTGAGGYGAGTACACAGGAGTATGCCTTTCTTGGAGATAGCGGCATGAACATCATTGGACGGATGCCAGGCACGGTAGAAGATAGTCTTACTTATATCAATGATGCGCATTACGACGGCGTGCCCGCTGGGCCAGCTGCCGATGACAATGGCTCCGGAGTGGTTGGATTCCTGGAGGTTGCAAGGATTCTGGCTCCATACAATTTCAGAAAGAGCCTCCGATTTATCGGATTCGACATGGAGGAAGATGGCTTAATCGGCAGTTTGAATTATATCAACAACGGGGGCATTCCAGATTGGGAGRAAATTGAAGGAGTGTTCAATTATGAGATGATCGGTTATCACAGCAACAGGCCCAATTCACAGCAACTTCCGTTGGGCTTTAACCTCATCTTTCCAGATGCGGCAGATTCTCTGGCAGCCAATAATGGGGCAGGRGACTTCATAACCAATGTAGGYAGTGACAGTTCMGTGTGGCTTACGGCCCAATACGATAGCATTTCAAGGATATTTGTTCCCGGACTCAGGATTATCAGCTTGGTAACACCAGGTAATGGAGCAGCCACACAGGACCTTAGGCGCAGCGACCATGCACCATTTTGGGATGCGGGTATTGAGGCCATCATGTTAACGGACGGCGCGAACTTTAGAAATTTAAATTATCACACGTCTACCGATGCGATGGACAGCCTCAATTTTGATTTTATGGGTAAAAATGTGCAGGCCGTTATTGCCAACTTATGTGTCTTAGGCGGCATACAACATAGCGATGTAGCTTATGTGGATGTAGCTGCAACCTTAGCCGTGAAAGAAGTTAACCTGGATGCTCTACAACTGGACATCTATCCGAATCCATCTTCCCATGCGGTACAAGTCAACGTAAGTGGCACCAGAACTGGGGAGGAATACACCATGGAGATCATAGATGAAGCGGGCCGGCTCGTTCTTCGGCAAAAAGTAGCTCTCACCGGTAATGCAGCGTCTATAGATGTGTCAAAATGGAAAGCAGGCCTCTACAACATCACGATTCTAGGTGGAAAAACCCCAATCACAAAGGGCCTAATTGTGAACTAACCATAAAATTCAACTCCCAACTCCCAACTCCCAACTCCCAACTCTCAACTCTCAACTCTCAACTCTCAACTCCCAACTCCCAACTCCCAACTCCCAACTCCCAACTTTCTACTTTAAACTTTTTACTTTAAGCTTCAACCCGCAACCCGTAACCCGCAACCCGCAATCTGCAATCTGCAATCTGCAATCTCCAACCTGCAACCTCCAACTTTTAACTTTAAACTTATTACTTTTTACTCGCAACTCGCAACTCGCAACTCGCAACTCGCAACTCGCAACTCGCAACCCGCAACCCGCAACC
>JAESRW010000123.1 GCA_016764395.1 Flavobacteriales bacterium | reverse complement strand
AAGATATGAGGCAGAAGAAATCTATTCTACCAAGAGAAGCGAAGTAGAGACGGCGATTGTGTCCGAAACGGCACTCATTCTGGAAGCCAACAATGTGCAAATGAAAACCCTTCTCATTCGATCGATTTCATTACCGGATAAAATCAGGATTGCTATCGATGATAAACTAAAGCAGGAGCAGGAAGCCGCTGCCTATAAGTACAGATTAGAAAAAGAGAGAAGTGAGGCGCAAAGGAAAATCATTGCTGCAGAGGGTGAAGCGGAGTCCAACCGGATTATCAACAGTAGCCTAACACCCAGCCTACTAAAAATGAGAGGCATTGAAGCAACCTTAAAACTTGCTGAGTCTCCCAATGCCAAGGTGGTTGTGGTTGGAAGTGGTAAAGATGGCATGCCGCTTATTCTTGGAGGAAATTAATTCTACAAAACTTAAGTCTAAAAAGCCTTTCCGATATTTGTCGGAAAGGCTTTTTCATTTTCAATGAAACTACGGTATAAATTTCTACTGGGGATCTTGCTCACACTTCTGGTGTTTGGAACATTTCGCACCACATTCTACAGGGCGGCAGGTGCGTGGCTCATTGTTGAGGATCCCCTGGAGCCGGCTGATGCGATCTTCCTTTTGGGTGGTGGCGCCTTTGACAGGGTCAATGAAACGGCCAAATTGCTGGAGCAAGGAATTGCCGATAAAGTTATCTGTTCAGGATCATGGGTGTCAGGGGTATTGAAGATCTTGAAGATGGAATATAAGGAAGCAGAAGTTTCGCGATTAGGGCTTGTCAATAATCATGGGATAGCGGTGGAGAATGTCGATGTCATCCTGGAGGGTACCAGCACCAAGGAAGAATCTGAACTCATCTTGGCGTATTGTAAAAAGAACCAGTTCAAAACCGTGATTGTCTTGTCTTCTACGTTCCATACCAGAAGGGTCAGCGATGTATTTAAACCGCTGCTCGAGCCAGAGGGCATCAAGGTGATCATTCATGGCGCACCTAGCTCATCCTATAACGAAGATGAGTGGTGGAAGGATGAGGGGGGAATGATCATGGTGAACAACGAGTATATGAAACACATTTACTATTTTTTAAAATATTAGGTGCCATTATGAGTCAGGAGGAAGTTCAGTATTGTCCCATTTGCCGAAAAAACGTGCTGGAACCGGCGCAAATATTATGCACGTCCTGTAAGTCAGATAACCCTTACAACCTCTTAGGTGGTTATTCCCCAACCAAGAAAATCCATGATGAGCTGCATAAGATAGGGCAGTATAAAGACGAAATTTCTGTGCTGGAAAAGAAACTTCGAAGTGCTGGAATAATAATCGTGATTCTATCTGTTGGGATTGCCGCCCTGGCAGTGCTTCACGTGTTCTTTTAAGAGGCTTGAATGCCTCGTCAACTACAAAAGCATAAACCTAAAATTGTCATTTCGACCGCAGGGAGAAATCTCCCTAAGCTGGCACCGGAGCAAGTGAGCAGGTGCTGTTTGCGGGCGCCGGAGCATGTAAACAGGTGCGGCTTTAGTTTACAATAACGTTGCAATATGTCAGGATATAGAGCACGTTTTGATTTGGCAGAACAGCTTGGTTTTCAATAAGTCATATGATCTAACCGCTAAGGTCGCAAGGGTTTCGCCAAGAGCGCCAAGGTAAAAGTTGAGTGATCATTTTTTGCGTTCCTTGCGAAACCCTTGCGACCTTGCGGTTAAACCGGAAATTCAGATGCTGTAGAATTCCGATGAACAGGCGGGATTTGACATTAAAAATAAAAAGCTACAATTTGCAACGCCATCTTAAGCTAAAGCCTTTATGTTTTTCAGAATTTTTCTATATTCTCTCGGAGTGATGATTTGCACTGCATGCGCAAGTGACCAAGTTTTAGTGAAAATAGGTAAATACAAATGTTTTCCATTTCCAGCAGACACCAATGCGTATATACAGGTAGAATCATATGATTTCCTGGTAGATAATGATTACATAGTTCCTCCCTCTTTAAACGAGGTTCTTGTCCATGACATTTATGATTTAATTTGTCATGATATTTCAAGAACGGTTGTTCCCCCAAGACCAGGTGACATCAATGAAAAAGATGTACTGGCAGCGCTAAATATTTATTCGCAAAGGAATTGGACTGAATTAGGTGGATATCGTCCCTGGACACACTGGAATTTCGTTAAAGATCTAACTCCAAGGGAAAAAGAAGTACTTGCACTTGAGATAATCCAACATATACGAGAAAACGGATTCAAAGAGATCATTTATACAGATCATTTTGGCCTTCCCCCAAAGAATGATGAATATTATGCAGGGAAAAAGAAAGATTACGATGTCATCATCAATAGAGCGTTGTGGAAAACTGAACGAATCTATCCAGACCCTACTTTGGACTCAATGTATTTGATGGATGGAAATCTATATATTCATTTTACTGCTAACTACAATCATGACTTATTAACCGTGAAGAAGAATGGGGAGCTTTATGGTAGGTATGATATCACAACGGAATGGAGTACTGAATTGGCCGATGTACTTCAAATAGAAAACTTTGAAGATATCGATATGATATCCTTGTCAATAAATAATGGTAAGGAAGCAGTACTAATTTTTGACACATTAAACCAAGTTAGCGTTACTTATAATGATTCTTTGTTATATGTGGGATTTCGAAAACATGTCATGGTGTACGACTAAAATTGAAATTTATCGTTTATCATCAATGCGCCAAGCCCATTTGTAACTTTGTAAATCAAAAACAATCGTTGCTTTGCACCAACGATCAAAATCAAATTAGTTCATTAGTCTTCAATAAAAATGGATAATAGAATTACCGAATCCGACTCCTACTACGACGATCTGGAGAAGATGTCTGTGGAGGAACTTTTAACCAATATCAACAAGGAAGACGCTTCAGTATCCGGCTCCATTAAAAAGGTAATTTCCACCATTGAAAAACTGGTGCAGGTCGTTGTGGGAAAAATGGAAACGGGAGGCAGATTGTTCTACATAGGAGCAGGTACCAGCGGCCGATTGGGAATTGTGGATGCTTCGGAATGCCCACCCACCTTTGGTGTTGATGCTGGTTTGGTCGTAGGGTTGATCGCCGGTGGAGATACCGCAATAAGAAAGGCTGTAGAGTTTGCTGAGGACGACCTGGAAGAAGGATGGAACGATTTAAAGCAGCACAACGTCTCAGATAAAGATGTAGTGATCGGTATCGCAGCATCCGGCACAACGCCCTATGTGGTAGGAGGATTACAGGCGTGCAATTCCAATGGTATAACGACAGGATGTATCACATGCAATCCGGGAAGTCCACTCGCGGAAGAGGCCCAATATCCGATAGAAGTGGTGGTTGGCCCGGAGTTCGTGACGGGCTCTACGCGTATGAAAGCAGGCACTGCACAAAAACTGGTGCTGAACATGATCTCCACATCAGTGATGATCAAACTTGGTAAGGTAAAGGGTAGCCGAATGGTAGACATGCAGCTGAGCAACAATAAGCTCCTGGCCAGAGGTGCCAGAATGATTATGGAAGCTTTGAATATTTCTGAGGTAGCCGCCGCTCAACTGCTCAAAGAGCATGGGAGTGTGAGGAAAGCGGTTGAGAGCAGATCCTGAACACGATATCAAGCCTGACGATTATTCTGCCAGAGACAAAGTGATCTAACCGCGATTGCGCAAAGGAGGCGCCAAGAACACAAGGGAAAAGGCAGATTGATCATTCAAACTAAAGTCTTGCAATAAAGTGCATAGTTTTAACTAGCGATTGAGACCAATAAACTCACCGTATGGTAGCATTCGGCTAATCAGGAGGATTTGACCTCATATATAAAAAGCTACAGCGTACAACGACGTTTTCGAATAAAACCTAAAGTTCCTTTAAAATTTTCCTGGTCATCCATAAAACATTTATATGCGTTTTGACGTATTAGATTTAACGATTTAGTAAAGGAATGCATACGATTGAACCGCACTATACTTGGAGAAATCTCTACATCGCAGCAGAAGATGACCGTTCCCCATTTTTTGGCAAGACGTATAGTGAATTCGAATTCACAC
Organism: Flavobacteriales bacterium; assembly: GCA_016764395.1. Lineage (GTDB taxonomy): Bacteria > Bacteroidota > Bacteroidia > NORP154 > NORP154. The sequence continues at coordinate 1,794 of JAESRW010000123.1, read as the reverse complement.
AGCATATTTATGATCATGTAATCCACCCGCAATGGGATTACTTTGGAACGCCTTCCTTATACCTCAAGGTGATATTCGCCGAATATGATGAGCGCTTTGCCATCATAGAATTTATAGGTGAATGGAACGATTGCATCAATAATGACATCATGTTTCTCAAAAGAGAAATCGTGGAGCCCTTGATGGAAAACGGTATCAACAAGTTCATTCTGGTGGGCGAGAACGTTTTAAATTTTCACGCCTCCGACGATTGCTACTATGAGGAGTGGGCGGAAGAACTGGAAGAAGGATGGATCTATATGCTGAACTTCAGAGAGCATGTTATGAGTGAATTCAGGAACAATGGAATCGATCAATACTTCACCAATCTAGAGACCGATTACGAAGTGCATTGGAGAACTTTCCGGCCCAATCAGCTTTTTCAGAAAATAGAACAATCCATTTCCGAAGCAGATAGAACCGGCATTTTAGAGTTAGAACCCTAGAGAATTACTAATTTCTAATTGACCTAATTTCTAAAGAATTAGTAAGTCCGGATGGTTAATGGCTGATTTTAAATTGCTCTAATTACTAAATACTTAGCAAGTGCTAACCGTTTGACCTGAAAACAATCTTAAAGTTTAGAAATTAGGTCAATTAGAAATCAGAAATTGGTATTCCGATTACTTCGCCAGTACCTTAAACTCGGTCCTTCGATTCTCCTGCATCCCTGCTTCCGTATCGTTGGTCGCTACGGGTTCGGCTTCACCGGCTCCACGGAAGGTTAACCTTCCCGAACCTATTCCGGCTTTGACAAGGTGGTCCACAACGGCTTTGGCACGTCGCTCTGAGAGTTTCTGGTTGTAGGTATCTGAGCCCTTGCTGTCTGTGTGTCCAGAAATTTCAATTTTCAAGGTAGGCACATCGGTCAATAACTTGGCCAATCGTTCCAGCTCCGAAGCGGATTCAGATCTCAACGTTGCCTTATCAAAATCAAAGAAAATATTCTTCAATACGATCTTAGAACCCACGGCTACCTTCTTCAACTCAATGTCTTTAATCACCTCCGAATATCCAGCTGCCTTCGGAATATCAAAATTTTCTGAGTGGAAGAGGTAATCTTCGGCCTTCACTGCCAGTCCATAATTTTTACCTGCCGGAAGTGACACCAAATACTTACCAGATTTCGCGTTTGACTTAAAAGTGGCAATTATCTTGTTCTTTTCATTGTCGATCAATTCGATAGTCGCTTCAACTGCATTCGTCGTTAGTGCATCCGTGATCGTTCCCTTGAGTATCGTGAGCGACACCGTGCGAATCTCCACCACTTTCTCAATTACCGTTTCACTTACCGGATTTGCAAGGCTAGCTAGCAGATTGTCTTCATTGTTAAGTACCGGCTGTTTCTCAGGCCCAAGGAAGGTCACCTTATAAATATCCTTCTCCCCCATCCCATCATTTTTGATAGAGGAATAATAGCCATGCTTGCCGCTTGCAGAGATGACAAAGAACACATCGTCATCAGGTGTATTGATCGGATACCCAAGATTCACCGGCTTTCCCCATACCCCATTATCATCCTTTATCGCCTTAAATATGTCATACCCCCCCATACCTTCGTGTCCTTTAGAACTAAAGTACAGGGTTTTACCATCAGGGTGCATGAAGACACCCTCCTCGTTATACTTTGTGTTAAGCACAGTAGACATATTAAATGGGGAACCCCATCGTTTCTTATTTCCAATTTTAGCGTCGGGATTATCCAGGGTGGCTTTGTACATGTCTCTTCCACCCAATCCTCCTTCTTCCTTATCA
>JAESRW010000290.1 GCA_016764395.1 Flavobacteriales bacterium | reverse complement strand
ATTATCAATACCACACCTGTTGGCGTGTTTCCCGAAGTGGATGCCATCCCCAATATTCCAATTGAAGGAATAACACCTGATCATTTGGTGTACGACCTTATCTACAATCCGGAGGAGACATTATTACTCAAGAAGAGTAAAGCACAGGGGGCCACCATCAAAAATGGCCTGGAGATGCTGGAGCTTCAAGCAGAGAAGAGCTGGGAGATTTGGAATCAGCGAGATTCGTTTAGATTTTAATAATCCTTTCAACTTGCACTTTGGAGTCCCTAACTATTTCAATTAGATAGGTCCCGTTTTCTAAATTACTGAGATCAATTGTATGCTGCCGCCCGTAGTTGAAGGTGTAAGTTTCTAGGTTTTTACCTAAAATATCCTTCACGTAAACCACGGTTTCTTCCTTTATGTGATCGGCAAAATCCAGATGTAACAATCCCGTGGAGGGTATCGGCCATAGTGACAGCTCTTTTGTGGAATTTAACTCYCCAACACCTACGGCGACGACTCCAGCATCATATTCCCAAAATTCACTRCTAAARSYACYTCCATTGKATCCAATACCCATATATCCTTTATTGCTAATAGTCATCGCCATTGTGTAACCAACCGATCCACCACCAAAGTCCGCCTTTTGGGTCCATGAATCAGTCATTGGGTCATATTCCCAAAAGTCATTATAGAATACACCCCCTCCTTGCAAACCAGAGCCAATATAACCTTTATTGCCCAGCGAAAAGCCACTTGCTACGTCCCTCGCAGCGCCACCAAAATCTGCTTTTTGTGTCCATGAATTACTGGTCGTATCGTATTCCCAAAAATCATTCAACCTTACGCCTCCAGTGAATCCTGTACCGACATACCCCTTATCGCCAATAGAAAAGCCAACCGCTAGAGCTCTAGCTGCCCCCGGGCAATCGGCTATAGCTGTCCAGGTACTCGACGTGGGATCATAGCGGTAAAACTCCTTATTGAAGGAGCTCACAGGACCTCCGGTACCAACATAACCATAGTCCCCTATGGTAAATGCTACTGCGCCCACCCTATCTCCACCTGGAATGTCATCAATTTTCGACCATGAATTGGCCACAGGATCATATTTCCAAAAATCTTTGGTACCAATACTGTTGGCGGCACCCCCTCCAATATACCCCTTACCTTTAACTGCAAATGCCACAGCATCAAGCCTGGCAGAACCACCAAAGTCTGCCATCTGTGTCCAAGTGTCAGCACTAGGGTCATATTCCCAAAACGTCTTCCAATAAGACCCATTGTATCCTGTTCCAAAATAACCCTTGTCACCAATTGAAAAAGACACTGTTTTTCTCATGACGCCACCTCCATAATTTGCCTTAGGTGTCCAGATATCAGTCTGGGCAATACAAGGAATAATTGTCATGCAATACATAATTCCCAAATACAAGGTTCTGTAATTTTTCATGCTCTACTGTTTATTTGTTAGTTCTATTTTTAATTCTTTTAGTTCCGCAACCATGATAGACGGAGGCATTTCATTTCTATCAATTTTCCCCTTTACCAATGCGCCAACTTTTTTGGCATCCTTCTTACTGGAAAACCCCGATGCACCAGGAACGGAAGTGATGGTAGTTTGATGAATGTCATCTCAAATGTTCTATAACTAATGTGTATATCCTCTTAGGTATGTATCCCGGATCACGCCAACTTTAGCGTTTCACTATCCGAAGTGTAGATAATTTTGATCCATTTTGCATTTTGGCCGAGTATATTCCTGGTGCAAAATCACTTAAGTCGACTGTAGTTGATAATCCATTGACCGATGTCTCCCGTGAGATGAGTTTCCCGAGCTGATCGTATAAATCAAAAACTCCGTTAACCACTAGCTCACGAAAATTAATTTGAACCGTACCAGTTGTAGGATTTGGATAGGCAATTAAATCCGTTTTATCCGGTAACAGGAGAAAAGAAGGGAGATTTGGAATCAGCGAGATTCGTTCAGATTTTAATGATCCTTTCAACGTGCACTTTGGAGTCTCTAACTATTTCAATGAGATAAGTGCCGTTTTCTAAATTGTTGAGATCTATTGTATGCTCCCGCCCGTAGTTGAACGTGTAGGTTCCTAGGTTTTTACCTAAAATATCTTTCAAGTAAACCACGGTTTCTTCCTTTATCTGATCGGTAAAATCCAGATGCAACAATCCTGTGGAGGGTATCGGCCATAGTGACAGCTCTTTTGTGGAATTTAACTCTCCAACACCTACGGCGACGACTCCAGCATCATATTCCCAAAATTCACTACTAAAAGCACCTCCATTGGATCCAAGGCCCATGTATCCTTTATTGTTAATCGTCATTGCCATCGTGTAACCAAATAATCCACCAGGATAGTTGGCCTTCTGGGTCCACGAATCAGTAATCGGGTCATATTCCCAAAAGTCATCATAAAAGACGGAACCCCCCGGACCACCCGAGCCAATGTATCCTTTATTTCCTAGCGAAAAGCCACTTGCTACGTCCCTCGCAGCGCCACCAAAATCTGCTTTTTGTGTCCATGAATTACTGGTCGTATCGTATTCCCAAAAATCATCCAATCTTGCGCCTCCAGCGAATCCTGTACCGACATACCCTTTATCGCCAATAGAAAAGCCAACCGCAAGACCTCTAGCTACCCCCGGGCAATCGGCTATTGCTGTCCAGGTACTCGACGTGGGATCATAGCGGTAAAACTCCTTATTGAGAGAACCCACAGGACCTCCGGTACCAACATAACCAAAATCCCCTATGCTAAATGCTACTGCGGCTACCCTCTCTCCTCCTAGAATGTCATCAATTTTCGACCATGAATTGGTCACAGGATCATATTCCCAGAAATCTTTATTAGCAATGCCGTTGGCGGCACCCGCGCCAATATAACCCTTGCCTTTAGCTGCAAACGCCACAGCATCATTCCTGGCAGAACCACCAAAGTCCGCCATTTGTGTCCAAGTGTCAGAACCTGGGTCGTATTCCCACAACGTCTTCGAATTAGCCCCATTGAACCCTGTTCCGAAATAACCCTTGTCACCAATTGTAAAAGACACCGTTTTTCTCATGCCCCCACCTCCATAATTTGCCTTAGGCGTCCATATATCAGTCTGGGCAATGCAAGGAATAATTGTCATGCAATACATAATTCCCAAATACAAGGTTCTGTAATTTTTCATCTTCTAGCGATTATTTGTAGTTAGTTTTATTTTTAAATCATTGAGTTCATTAGGGGTGACAGACGGAGGCATTTCATTTTGAGCAATTTTAGCCACTACCAATTCTCCAACTTTTTTGGCATCCTTCTTACTGGCAAACCCCGACCCACCAGGAATGGAAGGGATGGTAGTTTGATGTATGTACTTTTTGCCTTGTACATAAATATCATACCCCCAGCCTTGCTCACCCTTGAACACCCTAACTTCAGTTTTTGATTTATCAGCAATTTTTACCTCCTTGCCAGACTCTTGTGCAACCATATCGCAAGCACTTAGACATAAGATGGAAATGAAGACAAAATAATTTATCATGACCGAATTGATGCGCTTTTGAATCCTTGCAGATAGCTTAGATGTTAACATGCTTAAAGATAATGAGGTAACATTATGTAGCTGCGCAAAGATGCAAGTTATATTGTTAAATAAATAGAGTAGAAACCCCCTATTTCCAACGTAGTTGTTTTTTAAAATAATATGGCCCTATCCGTGAATGAACAAGCTGTTATTAAATAGCTAAATGCATTGGGGCACTTTGCATCGAAGCGATGCGTTTTATCTGACTATATCAATTGCTATGGGTAATTTTGCATAATGTATTGTATCTGAATATGCCTTTTGAACTGACATCTGAATTTTCCCCTACTGGGGACCAACCTGTCGCTATTGAGCAGTTGACGGAAGGCATTATACGCGGTGATAGAAATCAAACATTATTGGGCGTTACCGGATCAGGAAAGACGTTCACCATGGCAAATGTCATTCAAAACATTGGWCGTCCAACTTTGATTTTGAGTCATAACAAAACCCTGGCTGCCCAGCTATATGGAGAGTTCAAACAGTTCTTTCCAAATAATGCGGTGGAGTATTTTGTCTCCTATTATGATTATTATCAGCCAGAGGCCTATATGCCGGTTACCAACACGTATATCGAAAAGGACCTCTCCATCAATGATGAAATTGAGAAACTAAGGCTCAGCACCTCCTCCACCTTGCTGACAGGACGAAAAGAWGTKATCGTCATTTCATCGGTCTCCTGTATCTACGGTATTGGTAACCCGGACGACTTTCATGAGAMTGTGATTCACATGACCAAAGGACAAAAGATTGCCAGGAATAAATTCCTGATGCTGCTTGTCGACAGTCTGTACTCTCGATCAGGGGCTGATTTTGAGCGGGGAAATTTCAGGGTCCAAGGTGATACGGTAGATGTTTTTCTCGCTTACAACGATTCTGGTTACCGATTTATATTTTTTGGTGAGGAGATCGAGGAGATGCACCAGATTGATCCAATTACGGGGGAAAAGAAAGGAGACATGGATGAAGCAGTGATCTATCCTGCGAATATGTTTGTGACCACCAAGGAGAAAATCAATAAGGCCATTGAACAGATTCAGCTTGATCTTTGGGAACGTGTAGAATACCTGAAAGAATCGAGCTGTTTTGAGGAAGCGAAGCGACTTAACGAACGCGTTACCTACGACATTGAAATGATGAAGGAGCTGGGATACTGTTCTGGAATTGAGAACTATTCCCGTTATTTTGATGGAAGGACAGCCGGCGACCGTCCTTTTTGCCTGTTGGATTATTTTCCGAATGATTTCATCACCTTTATTGATGAGAGTCATGTAACACTTCCCCAGGTGAGGGGCATGTTTGGGGGCGACCGCGCCCGGAAACAGAACCTGGTGGAATACGGTTTTAGGCTTCCCGCTGCGATGGACAATCGGCCCCTGAATTTCGACGAATTTGAGCGGTTAATCAATCAAACGGTCTATGTAAGCGCGACTCCAGCAGACTTCGAATTGGACAAATCGGAAGGCGTAATTGTAGAACAATTGATCCGTCCAACAGGATTGCTGGATCCAGAAATTGAAGTACGCCCTAGTCAGAATCAGATTGATGATTTATTGGATGAAATCAACGACAGAATAGAGAAAAGTGAACGGGTCCTGGTTACCACTTTAACAAAAAGGATGGCTGAGGAATTGGCTAAATACTTATTCAACCTGGATATCAAATGCCGTTATATACATTCGGATGTTGCTACACTGGAACGGGTTGAAATCCTAAGAGATTTGCGCCTGGGGAAATTTGATGTGTTGATAGGGATTAATTTGTTGCGTGAAGGACTGGATTTACCGGAAGTGTCATTAGTGGCCATTCTCGATGCGGATAAGGAAGGATTTCTTAGATCAGAACGAGCGCTGACTCAGACAGCGGGAAGAGCAGCAAGACACGTACATGGCAAGGTCATTATGTATGCCGATAAGATTACGGATTCCATGAGAAGGACGATTGAGGAGACCGACCGTAAGCGGATCAAGCAAATGGCATACAATCAAGAGCACAACATCACACCCACACAGATCATCAAGTCGCACCATGATATATTAAAGCAGACTTCTGTTATGGATGGAGACCAACCAGGCCGGCCCTATATTGAAAATCATTGCCCATACTTCGTTCATCAACTATAGTAATTCCATCACTAATTACAAAGTTTTGGTTAATAGTTGGATCTTCTTGAACTAGCCATTTTCCATCTTTAAATAACACTGTAAAAATATTATTACTTTCTCCTGTTGGATCTGGAACATAGTATGTAGTATCATTTAATGTATTAATACCGAAACC
>JAESRW010000289.1 GCA_016764395.1 Flavobacteriales bacterium | reverse complement strand
CACCGTAAATGCGCTGGGATTTATCATCGTCGGGCATGAAGTCCATCACATCGGTGTGATCAAGGAGCGCTATTTAACGGTTGCGTATTAATTTCGGCTTTAGTTTTCAGTCAAACGCTTCTCTGCTTCACTGATCGGCTTTCGAAGAACTATCTTATCATCAAAGACATCCACCACCCTATCCGAGTTTTCCGCTATTTCACCAGACAGCAATAGTTTGGAGAGTTCATTGAGCACCGTTTTTTGCATGACCCGCTTTATGGGCCGTGCCCCGAACTGAGGATCGTAACCCATATCCGTTATCCATTCTATCGCCTCCAGAGAAGCAGTCAATCGAATCTTTTCTTTCAGCATCTTTTGAGCAACCTCCTCAAATTGGAGCTTCACGATTTTCCTTACCTCTTTTCTACGCAACGGCGAAAACATAACGATCTCATCGATCCTGTTCAAGAACTCAGGACGAATTGTTTGGCGAAGCATAATATTTATATCCTCTTTTGTTTTGAAGATGATGTCATCCCTATTCAACTCAGTGAGCTTCTCGAAATTCTCATTAATGATTTCGGATCCCAGATTAGAGGTCATGATAATAATCGAATTCTTAAAGTCAGCTGTACGGCCCTTGTTGTCCGTGAGCCGTCCTTCATCCAATACTTGCAGTAGTATATTGAAAACATCCTGATGGGCTTTTTCGATTTCGTCAAGCAAGATCACTGAATAGGGCTTTCTTCTAACAGCTTCCGTTAATTGTCCGCCTTCATCATATCCCACATACCCCGGAGGTGCGCCGACCAACCTCGCTACAGAATGTTGCTCCTGGTATTCGCTCATGTCAATTCGTGTGATGCTTCGATCCGTATTGAACAGAAACTCCGCCAGTGCTTTGGCCAGCTCTGTTTTTCCAACGCCGGTAGGTCCCAGGAATATGAATGAACCGATGGGGCGGCCATCATCTTGCAAACCCGCTCTACTTCGACGAACCGCATCTGCCACATAGGAAATGGCTTCATCTTGGCCAATCACCCGACGGTGCAATTCCTTTTCCAGGTTGAGTAGCTTTTCACGATCGCTTTGCAGCATCCTGGTAACAGGCACACCAGTCCAACGTGCCACCACCCCGGCAATGTCCTCTGCATCCACCTCTTCTTTGATCATATAAGAATCGCTGGCCTGCATTTCTGCCAGCTTTTTACCGTACTTCAAGACTATCTTCTCAACCTCTTTAATTTTTCCATAACGCAGCTCGGCCACCCGTTCATAATTACCGTTGCGTTCTTCCTGATGCGCCTCGAGCTTCAAGTTTTCAATCTCCTCCTTGGCTTGTTGCATGCCTTCCACCACTTCTTTTTCACTCTCCCATTGTGCTCTGAGGTCAGCACGGTCGTCTGACAAATTGGCGATGTGTTCGGCGAGGTCCGCCAATTTTTTTTGATCCTTTTCCCGTTTGATCGCTTCTCTTTCTATCTCGAGCTGACGAATTTTTCTTTCCACTTCATCTAACTCCGCTGGCATGGAATTGATCTCCATCCTCAACTTAGAAGCTGCTTCATCCATCAGGTCAATCGCTTTATCCGGCAGGTACCTATCTGAGATATAGCGTTGCGATAACTCTACCGCAGCGATAATTGCAGAGTCTTTGATTCTTACTTTGTGGTGCGTTTCATATTTCTCCTTCAAGCCCCGCAAGATGGATATGGCATCTTCTGTATTGGGTTCCTCTATGATTACTTTCTGAAAGCGTCTTTCCAGGGCTTTGTCCTTCTCTACATACTTTTGGTACTCGTTCAACGTAGTTGCGCCTACCGCTCTCAAATCTCCCCGCGCCAAGGCTGGCTTCAGAATATTTGCAGCGTCCATCGCACCTTCTCCACCACTTCCTGCCCCTACCAAGGTGTGAATCTCATCGATGAAAAGGATAATCTCACCTTCGGCTGCGATCACCTCCTTAATAACCGCTTTCAAGCGCTCCTCAAATTCTCCTTTGAATTTAGCTCCAGCAATCAAAGCGCCCATGTCAAGAGAAAATATTTGTTTCGATCGTAGGTTCTCAGGAATATCACCATTGATTATGCGATGCGCCAGGCCTTCTGCTATAGCTGTTTTACCCACACCGGCTTCTCCGACCAAGACTGGATTATTTTTGGTCCTTCGCGACAATATTTGGAGCACACGCCTGATCTCCTCATCCCTTCCAATGACCGGATCGAGCTTACCCTGTTTTGCCATATCGTTTAAATTGATGGCATATTTATTCAATGAGTTATAGGTTTCTTCTGCCGATTGTGAGGTAACCGGACTTCCTTTTCGCAACTCCGCTATAGCAGCTTCCAGGTCTTTGCTGTTGACATTATTGTCTTTGAGCAGATTGGCTGCATCGTCATTGCCCTTCAGCATTGCCAGGAGTAAATGTTCAATCGAAACATATTCATCCTTCATTTTAGACGCCAGCGTTACTGCTCTTTGTACCGTGGCAGTAGCTTCTTGAGAGAAAAACTGCTCAACTCCCGAAACCTTAGGATAAGACTCTATTATTTTGTCTAAAGCCAATGAAAACACATTGACATTCACACCCAATTTCTTCAATAAAAAAGGGGTCACATTTTCATCTACCAGGAGCACTCCTTTCATTAAATGGGCGTTCTCAATGGCCTGCTGCTGGAAACCCAAGGCGAGTTCATGGGCTTTTTGAATTGATTCCTGAGACTTTAAGGTGAAGTTGTTCAAATTCATGTGCATGGCAGTAATTCTTGGTTCAGTTAACAACTATCAAAGGCTTTGCCAGTGAGTTTACCAATGATTTTCAAGAATTTATGTCAGGGAATTGACCAAAATCATGACGTTTTGGCTAGACAAATACTTATTCAAATGATCTAATGCGATCTAAGCGATGCGTATATTGCTGTGTATCAATATTGAATATGCCTTGCTCGTCCAATTTATCCACCCGCACCTTTCCAGAAGCATGAATAATCTTCATCTCACTTGACTCAGGATTGGAAATAATAATGCCCACATGGGTGATCACCCCTTTCTCATTTCGAAAAAACGCCAAGTCGCCCTCTTCAGCCTCTTCTAGCATATCCACCGCTTCTCCTTCCTCAGCCTGTTCATGGCTATCACGTGCAAGGGCCACTCCACACATTCTAAACACCATCTGCGTAAATCCAGAACAATCTATCCCAAAAGGTGTTCTGCCTCCCCACAAATAGGGTGTATTCAGATACAGATAGGCATACTCTGAAACGCTTTCCAAGGACCCTTCATCATAGGAGCTAATCGCACCGCTGAATTGATATTTTGTTCCTCCAAGCTGAAAAGCCCCCCTTGCATGTGGCGGTAACAAAGATCCTAGCACGAGGTTTAACTCACTGTTGGATGACTGATCTTCAATATAAGCCGACACTTGATCCACAAGGTATTCGCCCTCATCGCTTTCTGCATCTTCATCCGACAGGACGAGCACTTGCTTTTTATCCACCCAACACGCGTAGTCATCGTGATCCAACTTGATTTTAAACCAATTGTCGTTCTCCTCGATAATATCAAAGTGTTCTCCAAACAGAACCTGATTGGTCATTTCTGATTTGTCAGATGGCTCTGCCCTACCGGGAATAAAAGAGAGATTGCAATAACCAAAGGGCATACGAATACGAATTTATACGAGTGGACGAATTCCGTGTTTACAAGCTCGGGAGCCTAATACCAAAAGGTGTTGTCCGTTTACTAAGACCGTTCAATCACCATAGCAGAGGCACCACCACCACCATTGCAGATTCCTGCAGCGCCGATTTTGGCGTCGTTCTGTGCCAATACATTGATCAGCGTAACGATAATACGCGCACCTGAACAGCCCAAAGGATGTCCCAACGAAACAGCTCCACCGTTTACGTTAACTTTAGCGGGGTCAAGCTTCATCTCTCTGGTATTCGCGATTCCCACCACGGAAAAGGCTTCATTCAGTTCGAAGTACGCTACGTCACTCATAGAGATTCCTGCATTTTCTATTGCTTTTGGCACGGCAGCAGATGGAGCCATGGTAAACCACTCAGGTGCTTTGGCCGCATCGGCATACCCTTTAACTGAAGCAAGAATCGTACAACCCAAAGCCTCTGCCTTCTCACGGCTCATCAAAACCAAGGCAGCAGCACCATCGTTTAAAGTAGATGCATTGGCAGCAGTTACGCTTCCCTCTTTCTGGAATACCGGTCGTAGTTGTGGGATTTTTTCCAGCTTAACATTCTTGTACTCCTCATCTTCTGAGACGGTGATTGGATCCCCTTTTCTCTGAGGCACTTCCACCGGAATCACTTCGTCTGCAAATTTCCCTTCAGACCAGGCTGCAGTTGATCGTTGGTACGATTCAATGGCGAAAGCATCTTGMTCTTCACGGGAAACRTTRCATTCCTTYGCGCAGAGTTCAGCMGCATTGCCCATGTGGTACKCATTGTATACATCSGTRAGKCCATCRTGTACCAARCCATCYTGAACAAGRCCRTTTCCYAGYCTRAARCCTGTTCTGGCCTTTGGMARATAGTARGGCACATTGGACATGCTCTCCATYCCTCCAGCAACCACYACCTCAKTTTGTCCTAASGCGATACTTTGAGCMSCTARCATRATAGACTTCATRCCTGAAGCACATACTTTRTTKATTGTNKKWSMAGGGANCYTCATYYCCCAAKCCRGCGAATTTGGAAGCCTGCCGWGCAGGWGCTTGTCCTAATCCGGCTTGYAAYACGTTKCCCATRWAYACTTCATTCACTTCMTCAGCRKYYAYWCCMGCTTTACTGAGTGCMCCTTKAATTGCCGCSGCWCCYAGTTGRGTAGCMGAAAGYGATGATAAARCRCCMCCAAAACTCCCRATAGGTGTTCTAACAGCCGATACAATTACTACGTCTYTCATTARTTTCGGTGWGGTAARAATGAATAYTTCTTTGCRTAATCCAGCATTTGAGTTGTGAAGCTCTCTGTATGTGTAACTTTTATGTCCACAATCTCACCGTCCTTCATTACCGGCTCCAATATCGGGTTGATGAATCCAGAATAAGGCGCAAGATTTAGTTTATTAAATCTCTCCAGCACTTCTGCGTGTAATGTCTGGTCTACCTTCACTCCATAATTCTCTACGAGATTTTTTCCAGCTTCATAATCGCCTTCAGACTTTATTCGCTGGATCTCTTTTAATAAATCTCCGAAGAGCACTTGCAGCTTTTCGTAATCCCTGATCGTAAAGTAGGTCTTTCCGTCTATTACGACTTTTTCAATCACCTTATCAGAAGCGCCCTTTTCAAACACCCAGGCAGCGACCAACTGTCGGTTTCTCATGTGGGCCTCTTCCAGATTGTCTCCCAACTCAAGCCGTACCAATTGCTGCATCATCCCATTTCTGATGTAGCTATCGTATTCGGCTTTTCCTACATCGGTGGTTGTCATAACTCCAATGTCCACTAGTTTATTATTGAGCAGATAAAACAAAGCCACGAGGTCCGCTCTTGCTTCTTCAAGGGTTGACGAATAACTCTTCAAAGTTTCTTTTGGAGAGCCAATTCCGGGATTGATCTTTCCCGATGCATGGCCGATAACTTCGTGCATATCTGTATGGAGATCTCCTGCCAGAGCAGCGTGCTTCTTTGTTCGCTCTATCTCCTCTTCGGAAAAAGCAAATTCTTGCAGCAGTCCTCCAGACTTACTGGATTGGTTATACGCATAAACCACATTCCCAAGGTTCACCGATTTAGATCCGTGGTTGCTGCGAATCCAATTGGAGTTTGGTAAATTGATACCGATTGGAGTAGATGGACTTGCATCTCCACTTTCAGTGATAATCGTTATCACTTTTGCAGAAATCCCCTTCACTTCTTCTTTCTT
>JAESRW010000008.1 GCA_016764395.1 Flavobacteriales bacterium | reverse complement strand
TTGGCATGCGTGCGTTTAAGAATTGAATTTCGCTAAAGTTTATGATGATACCAGGAACATACATCATCTGAATTACCCCATATTTAAGTGCAGAATTCGGGTCGGAGGAAGAATTGAAAGCATGCGCCACATTGAACACCGAAGTGTCGATCGACTCCCATCTCTCTCCAAAAATTGTATCAAAGGGCATACCTGCACTCGTCGGATCATGTGCAATGTAAACAGTGTCCCAGGCCCCTATTCCATCTTTAAAGCATATTGGAAACAACCAAGCAGGTGTATCAACTGGCGAGTATTTCGTCAAGAAATCGATGTAAACTGAGTCCCAATTGGGTGCTTGAGACTTAGCGTCCGAACATATTAGTGAACAGACTATGCATAATATTAGTCCAAGAATAAATTTTAGCCGTCTCAAAGTTTGGAGCATGTGTCAAGGTATACTGATCCAAAAGTCCTTTGCCAAGTTGGCTGGCTATAAAGCGGCGCAGAGGTTACCCACATTAACATTAGAAGGCAAAGAATATGTTGAATTTTTGTTTTCATTTGGTCACCACCAACTTATGCGTTGCCGCAAAGCCTTCAGTTGTTAACCGGATGTAATAAACCCCGTTTATCAATTCACTCACATCATAATCAAAAGAATGCTCCTGGGATGGTTTTATATCCTGGTCGATATTGGCGACAATTCTTCCGCTCACATCGTATATGTTAAGGCTTGCATCGCTAACTGAAGCGACATTGAAGCTGATGGTGATCAGCTCACTGGCTGGATTGGGATGAACGGTTAATTGCTGGAAAGATGGGCCAGATCCAGCGTTTTCGATGCCAACTCCGAGTTCATTAAACACCGCCACACCTCCGTTTTCCGTGCCGATCCACTTATTGTCATAGGTATCTATGTAGAGGGTATTGACCCAGTTATCCGGCAATCCTGAATTTGAAGTATTGTATACGGTCCAATTGGTGCCATCGAATTTTATCAGGCCCATGCCTCGGAGGCCAATCCATTTGTTTTCATTTTGATCAACGGCAATTGATGTCGCCCTATTCCCCGGAATTCCAGAATTGTCTGAACTATAAATAGTGAAGTCAGAGCCGTCAAATTTCGCAATTCCTGAATCTGATAAACCCAGCCATAGATCTCCTAACGCATCAAAGGTGATCAAGGTTATGGCAGACGAGCTGAGGTAATGAGATGTCCAGTTTACCCCATCAAAGTGATCTAAATATCCTTCGGATGTAAAATCGGCAAATCCATGGGCCAACCAAATATGATCATTCACATCAATAGCAACCGGGCCTATATCGAAACCTAGTACAGAAGAGCGTTCGGAGGTTACAGTTGACCCGTCGAATTTCAGAAGCTCATCATAGGTGCCTAGCCATTTATCGTTATTTGCATCGATTACAATACCTGTAAATGCTTTGAAAAGGGAAGGAAAGGTAGTGCTCAACCTTGTCCAATCAGTACCATCAAACTTCACTAACCCCGAGCTTCCTAACCATATATTGTTGTCAGTATCCACAGCAATCGGTTCAGCTTGATTAAATGGGATATCCGAATTCGAGGTGTCAAATACGGTCCAAACACCCTTGTTTAATTTGCATAACCCCCCTCCACCTCCCGGTAATATGGCTCTGGCACCGATCCACTTATTTCCCAAACCATCAGCCTGAATAGCATAAACTCCGTTTGACAGCAAAGGGGAATCGGAGGTGTCATACACCACCCATTGAGGGTTTTGAGCCTTGCCCACCATCAAAAACAAGCAAAAACAAATGATGCTGACCGCTGCTCGCTTCATGCTACAGGCTTTTCCTATAATTTTATAATTCTCCTTTGCAAAGTAGTCGCTCCCACCGAGATATGGCACACGTAGACCCCACTGGTCAAAGCCGATAAATTAAGGGTGGCTTCGCCCAACCCATTCAACTGCTTGCCATAGATCCATTCACCCAGGTTGTTGTAAATGTTGATCTCAGTGGCTTGTCGAGAAAGATTGGTCAAAGCAATCGACCCGGAGGTAGGGTTCGGGTAAATTTTGAAGGGTACATCAGGATTTATCTGTTCAATTGAGGTGATAAAATCACAACTTGCGGCAATCCCGGAACTGTATATGGGAAAACTGTCATCCCAATAACATCTAAATGGCCCGCCCTCATTATAATCTATGATACATAATGTGGGTTCTGGAAACATATAAGCATCAGTACACCCAATTCTTTCCATAATGGTGGTTCCAAATTGCCAGTCAGTCGTATCTTTTGCGCTGACTGTGAGAGACTTCAGCGTATCTGTATTAATGATTATTGTTGCCGTGCTATCCACCTGTACTGCTCCAATACTGTCACAAACACCTATTCCATTTTCTCCGGCTATGGTCCATACATCATTGGCTTGTGAATTAAAATCATAGAGGACAAAGAACTGGCCCAAGCGATAATAATAAACGACATTACTATCGAGATAGGTAAACTCCTTACCCAAATCTATGGTATCCTGTACACCAGAAAATTGTTCTAAAGAGTACCTTGTTTTTTCCAACACTTTTGTCAATTGTCCGCCCACCACACTATCACCAACGTATTTGATCTCTACGTAGCCCGTAATAGAGAATTGGTTGCTGTATGAATAGGTCCAGGTGGCTCCCGGAGGGGACCAGACTTGAGCGTTCACAGTTAGCGCTGTTAACATTGCGAATATCACCAAAGCATAGGTTTGAACATTGCGCACAACGGTGGATATTGGGCCGGGAACCAATATAAATAAGCCTCTTTTCATATTTAGCAAAATGGGGTTGAAATCAAGGATCACTTTAATCCTTTCCCAAATATAATATAAACGGCTTTAAATCAGCACCTAGCACAGTCATGTAGGCATGTGGCTATCACAGTGTTTAACGTGCCCCGCAAAGGCAAGGGTTTAGCAAAGGACGCCATGAATGATAACTCAACTTCTACCTTAGCGCTCTTTGCGAAACCTTTGCGACCTTCGCGGTTAGATCATATGACTTATTGAAAACCAATCTTTTCTCCCAAATCAAAAGGCGCTCTATAGCCTAACATATTGCTTTCTGATCGTAGTTGCGTCCAAAAAGACACCGTTGTTGAGTACTTTTTCCCAGGTGGTGATTCAAGTACTATCTCCGATCTTATTCTGCATCACAGGTATATTTCAATACCTTCAAGCTAGGCATTGCCCTGATGTGGAAATTATAGTTCTAGCTGTAGGCTTACTGACCGGCTCATTGACCGATTCATCCTGTCATTTTATAACCAGTCAAAAGATTTTTTAGAACGCGAGTGATTTAAACCTGCCTACCCCAGAGGCCGGCCTGACAGTCAGGATGAGCTGATAATCGCGAGTTAAGAACGTAGTCATCCGCCCAAATCCGCTCGATCCGCGTCATCCGCGTTCTATTCACTTTGTAGGATCGCAGATAGGATATATTTCGTAACAGATACTTATCCAAAACGCACGTTGCTCTAATTGAGTCAGCTTGTGAGTTGGTTTTGCTTGTTATACTTCCTTGGAACCTGAATCCTGATGAGAATTTTCAGCTCATTCCATCTTATTGGAGGCATAGACGTATTCGATCATCTTTATGGTCTCCTCCTGGTCAGGAACAAAGATGTCTTGCTCTTGATATAAGCTCAGCGCCTTGTCAAATTCGGCTAATGCTTCCACATCTACTAAAGTGCAACTTCTAAGCTGTCAGATTAAGCCAAAAGCTGTTTAGCCAATGTCGGAACACCGGTGCTGGCTTTCTCCTTAAATACCGTCACGTTCTTTATTCCTGTAACATCCACCTCCTGAGGGTCGATTACATATTTTGGAACGTCTTGGTCCACAACGTCAATTAAACCAGCTGCTGGATATACATTTAGAGAGGTCCCAATCACCAAAAAAATATCGGCACTTTCTGCAACGAGACAGGCCGGCTCCATCATTGGAACGGGTTCTCCAAACCAAACTACATGGGGCCTAAGCTGGCTTCCTTTTTCACATTTGTCTCCGGCTTTCAGCTCCCAACCATCAATATCATACACCAAACTCGGGTCAATAGAACTTTGAGACTTCCTGATCTCCCCGTGTAAGTGAATGACATTGCTTGAACCCGCACGTTCGTGCAAGTCGTCCACATTTTGGGTAATTACTGTGACATCAAAATTCTTTTCGAGCTCGGCCACTGCGAAGTGAGCAGCATTTGGCACAGCTTCCAGCACTTGCTTTCTACGGTCATTATAGAATTTCTGCACGAGCTCCCGGTTCTCTTTCCAGGCTTCCGGAGTAGCAATTTTGTATACGTCATATTGCTCCCAGAGACCACCGCTATCGCGAAAAGTTCCTAAACCACTTTCGGCACTGGTGCCAGCGCCTGTGAATACAACAATTTTCTGCATGCTAAATCGTCTACCTTGTGGTAATGTTACAAAAAATTGAGACCAATAAGTTTGAAGTTCCATGCACACTCAGGAAGTGATTAACGCAAATTTGAGATAAGGCGATCACATTCACCAAATTATCACTTCGTCATGCATTCAGAAAACCAGGAAAAATTACGCCGCGGGTTTGATAATTTAATCATTGCCGTTGTCCACGGATGACCAATTCAAATGAATTGACGACAAACGACGTGATAAAAAACCTCAATTCGTATATTCGTACGCACTTGTGCTGAGCAATTTGCCCTGAGCTACTTGCCCTGAGCTACTTGCCCTGAGCTGTGTCGAAGGGAGTCGAAGGGAGTCGAAGGGAGTTGAAGGGAGACGAAGGGCGCCGAAGGGAGACCAAGCAGGCTAAATTAACCTGTGGTCCTCTGGATCACATCGGAGAAGCAAGACGGACAAGCAGGCATACAGATTTTATATTAATCACGTGATGAACGTGAACTCAGATGGCTTATGAAAATTAGAAAGCAGGAAGCCCTGGATTACCATTCCCAAGGAAAACCAGGCAAGATTGAAGTTGTTCCTACGAAGCGGTACAGCTCCCAAAGAGACTTATCACTTGCTTATTCGCCTGGTGTAGCCGAGCCTTGTCTGGAAATTGAAAAGAATCCACAGGACGTGTATAAGTATACGGCCAAAGGCAATTTGGTAGCCGTAATTACCGATGGTACAGCGGTATTGGGTTTGGGAAATATAGGTGCCGCCGCTTCAAAGCCGGTCATGGAGGGGAAGGGTTTGCTGTTTAAAATTTTCGCTGATATCGACGTGTTTGACATTGAGGTGGACTCTAGCAGTGTAGATGATTTTATCAATACCGTAAAGGCCATATCCCCCACTTTTGGAGGAATCAACCTGGAGGACATTAAGGCGCCAGAGTGCTTCGAAATAGAGCGGCGCTTAAAAGAGGAGTTGTCAATTCCGGTGATGCACGACGACCAGCATGGCACCGCTATCATCAGCAGTGCAGCGCTCATTAACGCTCTTTTTATTATCAAAAAGAAAATTGAAAAGGTAAAAATTGTGGTGAATGGAGCCGGTGCTTCAGCGATATCTTGTGCCCAATTGTACGTGTCCCTTGGAGCCAGGAAGGAGAACATTGTCATGGTTGACAGCTCTGGTGTTATCCAAAAGAGCAGGAAAGACCTGAATGAACAGAAAAAGCAATTTGCAACTTCTAAGAAAGTGAGCACGCTCAGGGAGGCGCTGAAAGGTGCGGATGTCTTTTTAGGATTATCAGTAGCCAATGTGGTGGACAAGGCCATGGTAAAGTCAATGGCTAAAAACCCAATCGTTTTTGCGCTGGCCAACCCAGATCCCGAAATTCCCTACGCCGATGCCATGGCAGCCAGGCCAGATGTTATTGTAGCCACCGGAAGATCGGACCATCCCAATCAGGTGAACAACGTGTTGGGCTTCCCTTTCATTTTTAGAGGCGCGTTGGATGTAAGGGCAACTCGAATCAATGAAGAGATGAAGCTGGCCGCCGTTCATGCGATCGCTGCGCTTGCCCGAGAACCGGTGCCTGAAATTGTCAACTCTGCCTATGACACTAAAAACATGGTGTTCAGTGAGGAGTACATTATTCCAAAACCACTGGACCCCCGACTCATAACGTGGGTGGCTCCGGCAGTGGCCAAGGCAGCCATTAAGTCGAAAGTGGCACAACATAAAATCACAAACTGGGAGGCGTATGACCAATCATTGATCGAAAGATTGGGCTTGGACAATAAGCTGATCAGGGTTATCACCAGCAAGGCCAAGCGCAATATTAAACGAGTGGTATTTGCTGAGGCAGATAATTATAAGATCCTAAAAGCGGCTCAGATTGTTAAAGATGAGGGTATCGCCAAGCCCATTCTGCTCGGCAATATTGAGAAAATTGAGGCCATGATTGCTGACAACAATTTGGACCTCAAAGGAGTGCCAATCATTGATCCCAGAAGCAAGTCGGAAGAAAAAACCCGAAACCGTTTTGGTGAGAATCTCTATGACAAAAGGCGCCGCAGGGGACTGACGCTGTATGAATCAAGAAAACTCATGCAGGAGCGGAATTATTTCGGAGCCTCTATGGTTGATACCGGGGCCGCAGATGCACTCATCTCTGGATTGACGCGCAAGTATCCCGATACAATAAGGCCGGCTTTGCAGGTAATTGGCGTAGCGGATGGCATTAGAAGAATTGCGGGGATGTATATTATTATCACCAAGAAGGGGCCTTTCTTTTTTGCAGATACAACCGTAACGGTAAACCCAACGGTTCAGGATCTTGTTGACATCACGATTCTCACAGCGGAAACAGTGAAGCAATTCAACCTGCAACCGCGCATCGCCATGTTATCCTATTCCAACTTCGGTTCTGCCGAAGGAGAAGAAGTGGAGAAAATTCAAAAGGCCGTGTCCATCATGCAAAAAGAGTATCCGGGTCTCGTCATCGATGGAGAAGTGCAGGCCAATTTCGCGCTGAACAAAAGATTGATGAATGAGCAATTCCCATTTTCAGAGTTGGCTGACCAATCRGTGAATACSCTGATATTYCCCAACCTAACTGCWGGYAAYATTGCTTATAAATTGATGCAAGAAATGGGCGGKGCTGAGGCGATAGGSCCCATTCTTTTRGGAATGAAGAAAGCAGTACACATCCTGCAAATGGGAAGCAGTGTGCCTGAAATAGTGAACATGGTGACCATYGGTGTCATTGATGCGCAGTCTAAGAATTAATAGTAAAAAATGATCACACACCTTAGAGGGAAGCTGGTTGAGAAGAACCCGGCTTATGTAGTTTTGGAATGCAATGGAGTAGGCTACTTTATCAATATATCACTCCATACTTATGCCGGGTTACCAGAGGATGAGGCTTGCATGCTGTATACACACTTAACGATTAAGGAAGATTCGCATACCCTTTTTGGCTTCGCGGGAATCCCGGAGCGAAATCTGTTTCGCCACTTAATATCTGTTTCTGGAGTGGGGCCCAGTACTGCCAGGATGGTACTGTCATCGATGGAGCCAAAGCAAATATACAATACCATTGTATCTGGTAATGCTGCGGTGATGCAAACCGTAAAAGGGATAGGGGGCAAAACCGCCCAAAGGATTATCATCGACCTGCAAGATAAGCTGACCAAAGAGGGGCTCGTCGAGGCACACGAAGGAGCTGCTGATGAGCATCTGAGCAATAAATCATATGAGGACGCGTTATCTGCTTTACAAATGCTGGGATTTGCAAAAGGTGCTGCAGAAAAGGCGATTAGTAAGGTGTTRAAATCGG
This sequence comes from Flavobacteriales bacterium, assembly GCA_016764395.1. Taxonomy (GTDB): domain Bacteria; phylum Bacteroidota; class Bacteroidia; order NORP154; family NORP154. The sequence continues at coordinate 37,297 of JAESRW010000008.1, read as the reverse complement.
AGGGAAATGAGCTCTCAGTTGAGCAACTGGTGAAAGAGTCATTACAAGTCCTTTAATTTTAAACCTACCTGATCATTAAGCCCCTGCCATCGGCCCTATTTATGGGTGTTGTGAGTCCCTTTTTTTTTGGAGAAACCTTGTAAGCGGATGCGGATGAAATCCCTAACTGTACTTGCTATTCTATGCCTGGTCTTCACAAGACAATGCGAGGTGTTTGCCCAAGCCCCTGATACGAGCGGCACGCCTGCCGGGGCTCCGGATTCTACCGTAACAGAGTCTCCCGACGACGACGATTCCGCTCCTGAACTCTTTTATCCCTTCGAAGACAATACAGGTATGGGTGGAGCAGGGGATGATAATCCCATGTACCTTAAGAATCCATCCAATATCGAATCCAAGATTGAGTATGATCCGGTTACTGGTCAGTACAATATGACACAGAAAATTGGWGACGAGCACTATCGAAATCCGTCGTTTATGACGTTCGAGGAGTACAACGCATACGATATGGATCGGGCCATGAAAGAATATTGGTACCAAAAGGCCAAATCGGAATCCTTCGATTCAGAACGGACTTCAACACCAATGGAAGGGCTCAAAAATAAATTCATCCCAAGTGGCCTTACGGGGCTGGTGGACATTCGGCCTCAAGGATCCGCTGAACTTACTTTCGCTATTAAAACGAACAAAACAGACAACCCTGCCCTTCCTGAAAAGACACGTAAAACAACCACATTTGATTTTGATGAGAAAATTCAAATGAGTGTGACCGGCTCTATTGGCGACAAACTGCAGCTGACCACGAACTATAACACAGAAGCCACTTTCGATTTTGAAAACAGGATGAAGTTGGAGTATTCTGGGGATGAAGATGAGATCATCAAGAAGATAGAGGCGGGAAATGTAAGCTTGCCCCTCTCAGGCTCTTTAATAACCGGGAGCCAAACCCTATTCGGCATTAAAACGCAGATGCAGTTTGGCAAACTTATGATGACCAGTGTATTCTCTCAGGAAAAGGGAAAGAAATCGGAAATTGATGTAAAAGGAGGGGCGCAAACGAGTGAATTCATCATCAAAGCAGATCAATACGAAGACAACAAGCACTTCTTCCTGGCCGAGTTTTTTAAGGACAATTACGAATCGGCCCTTGCAAACCTACCGCTGATCAATTCAGGTGTCAACATTAAAAAGGTGCAAGTCTGGGTGACGAGCAGGTTAGGTCAAACCAACAATACTCGAAATATTGTAGCCTTTATGGCATTGGGAGAACAAGATACGGCCTACTTGGATGACTTCGGCTTCATTACCGCATCACCTATCCCGCCCTTGCCTCTGGCAACACCCTATGATCCAGCCGTTGGCTCGAACGACCTACTCAACAATCTGATCATGAATTTCTCAGACATTAGAGACATCAATCAGGTGAACAAAACCTTGGCACTGACGCCTCTGGTGGCAGCAAAGGATTATGAGAAAATTGAAAGTGCCAGAATGCTTTCCAACTCTGAGTTTAGGTTCAATCCCCTACTGGGATACATTTCTCTAAACTCTTCCTTGGCCAATGACGAGGTACTTGCGGTAGCCTTTCAATACACCTTCAACGGGGAAACCTTCCAGGTTGGTGAGTTTACCAACGACGGAATTTCTGGAGACACTACGCTGATTGTAAAGTTGCTCAAGAGCACCGAGGTAAATACAAAATTGCCTACGTGGGATCTCATGATGAAAAATATATACAGCATTGGTAGTTTTAATGTGCAGCAGGAGGGTTTTGAGCTCAATATCATGTACCAGGATCCGGAGGTGGGGACGCCTGCTAACTATCTGAAAGAGGGAATCACGAACATTGTGAAGGGTGTGCCGCTTTTGAAAGTGTTCAATCTGGATAACTTAAATTATAATAATGACCCTCAACCTGATGGAAGATTTGACTTTATCAATGGTGTTACGATCAATACTTCTAATGGAAGAATTTTCTTCCCTGTTTTGGAGCCGTTCGGTCAGTTTTTACATGATAAAATAACAGGGCTGGCGGATAATCAATATGATGAAAATTTAATTGTCACAGCGAATAAGTTCGTTTACAAGGAGCTCTACGAAATGACGCGTAATGATGCCCAGCAAGAGCACCCCGACAAAAACCGGTTCAGTTTAATGGGGCAATATCAATCCTCATCAAGTTCAGAAATTTCCTTGAATGCCATGAACATTCCCCAGGGATCCGTTACCGTGACCGCAGGAGGAAACAAGCTTACAGAAAACGTGGATTATACCATTGATTATGCCTTGGGACGCGTTAAAATTATCAACGAGGGGATCTTGAATTCAGGAACGCCTATCAAGATCTCATTTGAAAGCAATACCCTCTTCGCGATACAATCCAAAACGTTGATCGGGTCGCGGTTTGATTACAAGGTCTCCAAAGACTTCAATGTGGGTGGTACGATCCTCCATCTAACGGAAAGGCCCATTACGCAAAAGATCAACATTGGTGACGAGCCCAGTTCAAATACCATTTGGGGAATGGATGCGGATTATAGAACGCAGCTTCCGATACTAACCAAAGCGGTAGACGCACTGCCGTTGATCAGCACCAAGGCTCCGTCTTCATTCACCGTCAATGGGGAATTTGCCAATCTCATTCCAGGCCACTCCAGGGCCGTTGGTAAAGAGGGCATTTCTTATATTGATGACTTTGAAGGAAGTAGATCAACGATTGATCTTAAATCAATCTCTTCATGGGTGCTTGCTTCAACACCACTTGGAGCTTTGGATCCAGGCGGTTCACCACTCTTCCCGGAGGCCCAATATACGGATAGCCTGGTCTATGGTAAAAACAGGGCGCGCATTGCCTGGTATGTTGTGGACCCGCTGTTTGCAAGAGATAATAGCCTTACGCCCGATCACATTAAAGATGCGCCTGTTCAATCCAATGAATTTATGCGGGAGGTTCTTGAAACTGAGCTCTTCCCCAACAAAACCAGGCCAGCAGGACAACTGCCCAATCTGGCGGTGTTTGATATGGCCTACTATCCAAGTGAAAGAGGCCCCTACAACTATGATACGAACATGGTCAATGCGGATGGATCATTTTCTAACCCTGAAGATCGATGGGGAGGAATCATGAGATCGATCACGACCAATGATTTTGAGGCTACCAACATTGAATTTATCGAATTCTGGATGATGGATCCGTTTTACAGTGGTACAGGGGCCCAGGGAATGGTGAACTCAACGGGAGGAGATCTCTACTTTAACTTGGGAAGTGTATCAGAAGATGTATTAAAAGATGGACGAAAGAGTTTTGAGAATGGCCTGCCGTCTTCGGAAGTAGTGGAAGGAGTTGATGAAACGGCATGGGGGCGTGTTCCCACCTTTAGTCAAAACATTGTCGATGCTTTTTCCAACGACCAAAACTCAAGGRGMTTTCAGGATGTTGGCTTGGATGGGCTCAGTGATGCAGACGAGGAAACACACTTCGCCAGTTTTCTTGCTGCAATGAAACCGGTACTTACCCAAGCGGCTTTCGATTCACTTGAATCTGACCCGTCTTCAGATAACTACAGTTATTTCAGAGGGACGAAACAAGATGATAACGAACTGAATATACTCGACCGATATCACTTCTTTAATGGCCTGGAGGGCAACTCACCAACAACGGAATCTTCTCCCGAGGACTTTCCTACCTCTTCTACAACATTGCCCAATAAGGAGGATATCAACCGCGACAATACATTGGCAGAGAAGGAAAGCTACTATCAGTATCGTGTGAGTTTGAGGCCCCAGGATATGGAGATCGGGAAGAACCACATTACAGATATCGTTCAAGGAAACGGTCAAAGGGATGATGGATCGATCATCGATGTTCGATGGTTTCAGTTCAAAATACCCATTAGAAAACCGGAAAGGACCATTGGCACCATTCAAGACTTTAAATCCATTCGATTTGTTCGAATGTTCTACCATGGATTTCAAGATACCGTTGTTTGTCGTTTTGCAAAGTTTGGACTGGTTAGAAGCGAGTGGAGAAAATACGAATGTGTAGATCAGAATAATTGCCTTGAAGCGGGAGACTACGTAACAGATGACGATTTTGATGAAACAACATTCGATGTATCGGTGGTGAATATTGAGGAAAATGGAGAAAGAGAGCCGGTGAACTATGAAATCCCTCCCGGGATCATTCGTGAACTCGACTTTACGGATCAAAATCAGCGATTGTTGAACGAGCAGTCGCTCTCTTTAAAAGTTTGTGACCTGGAGGATGGCAATTCACGTGCGGCGTATAAAGTGGTGGACTTTGACATCCGCTCTTATAAGAAGTTGAAAATGTTTGTACACGCGGAGGATGCCTCTGGTGAAGGGATTACCAGGAACGGTGACCTTCGCATTTTTGTGCGCTTGGGAAGTGACTTCACTGATAATTATTACGAGTATGAAATCCCGCTCACCATAACTCCTGCGGGTACTACCAAAGAGGACGCTGAACTAATTTGGCCAGAGCAGAATCACTTTGATTTTGAATTCTCGTCTTTGTTCAAAGTCAAACGGGAAAGGAATGAGAAGAACTGGCCGATACAAGTAAGGTTTCCTGAAAATGGTGCTCCAGATGGGAATAACCTGATTTATGTGAGGGGAAATCCCGACCTAAGCCGGCTAAAGACCATGATGATCGGTATTCGTAATCCAAAGAAAACATCGGCGTCAGGGGCGGATGATGGCCAGGATAAATGTGCTGAGATATGGGTCAATGAGCTCCGACTATCTGATTTTGATGAGAGTGCAGGATGGGCGGCAAACACCAGGATCACTGCAAAACTAGCTGATTTTGCCATTGTGAATATGTCAGGAAATGTGAGAACACCTGGCTTTGGAAGTATTGAAAAGAAGGTGAACGAAAGGGATCGGGAAACTACCCTGCAATACGACGTTTCTTCAACGGTCCAGCTGGGAAGGTTCATTCCGGATAAAGTGGGCATAAAGATTCCCATGTATGTTGGGGTCTCCGAAGAAATCAAAAAGCCGCAATACAACCCGCTGGATCGGGACATTTTAATGAAAGATGCCTTGAAAGACTACGACCCGGCTCGGCAAGATTCACTCAAAAAGGTTGTCCGCGACTATACCAAGAGAAGGAGTTTGAACTTCACCAATGTGCAAAAAACCAGGGGCAAGGGATCCAAAAAACCACATATTTACGACATTGAAAATATTGCCCTTACCTACGCATACACAGAAGATCTTCACCAGGATATTGAAACTGAGTTCCAGACCACACGAACGCATCGTGGGGCGCTGAATTACAATTTTAGCAACCGGCCAAAAAACTATAAGCCATTTGGAAAAGTCAAGGCACTGCGWAAGAAGAAATACCTGCGTGTGGTCAAGGATTTCAACTTTTTTCTGATGCCCTCTCAGCTGTCCTTCAGAACCGACATGAATCGATCATTTAGTGAGGCCAAGCYTAGAAATACATCTGGTCTTGATCTGATCATTGATACCGTTTTTGCCAAAACGTTCTTGTGGAACAGGGCATATGATTTGAAGTATGATCTATCAAAGGCGCTGAAGTTTGATTTTAAAGCCAATAACAGGGCGGTGATTGATGAACCTCCCAAACGGATTGATCAACAGTGGAAAAAGGATTCGATTAAAAAAAATATTGCCGACTTCGGCCGGACTACCAATTATAACCACTCTGCAAATGCAAGCTTTACCGTTCCATTAAGCAAGATCCCTCTTACCAATTGGCTATCTGCAACAGTCAGGTACGGGTCAACTTTTGATTGGATGGGAGCACCCTTGGGCTTGGTAGATGCCAACGACGTGGCAATTGGGCACACCATTAGAAACTCGAATAACAAGTCGTTAAATAGTCAGGCAAATATGGTGACCCTGTACAACAAAGTCAAATACCTGAAAAAGATAAATAAGAAATATGGCAGACGACGTGGGAACAAGCCAAAGCCGATAGAGTATGTTACCGTCAAATATGAAAAATCGAACTTGAAATTTAAAGCCAGGAAGCCCAAGAAGTTCTTCCATAATCTGGATACGAAAGACGTAACCAGTGTGGAAGTGTTTGATTCAAAAGGTAAAAAAATTAAGGGCAAAATATTCATCGAGAACAAGAACAAGATCACCTATGAACTAAAGAATGACCTTGAAGGCGCTCGGATTGTCATTCAGGCGAAGAAAAAGCGTGGCCTCGACATGAAAAAAGTGCTGGAGCTATCCGCAAGAACCGCCATGTCCGTTAGAAAAGTGTCGATTACCTATACCGAGAATAACGGCTCTGTCTTGCCGGGCTATCTACCACGTACCAAAGTTATCGGTCAAAGCCTGGATGCACAGGCCCCTGGTTACAAATTCCTATTTGGAGGTCAGCCTGGGTATTCCTTTTTGTTTGATAACAAAACAGACGAAGAGGTCAAACAAGAGCGTGAAGATTGGTTGGATTCTAGGGCAGAGCAGGGGTGGATAACCAGTTCTGCTAGTCAATTCAATAGCTTCTCTCAATCGACCTCCAGGAACTTAAATATAAAAGCCACGGTTCAATTGTTACCTGGTTTACGGATAGATGTAACCGGTACCCGCAACTTCACCAACAATTACACAGAGGTTTTTAGAGATACCAGTCTAGACGGCTCAGGACAATATGTACACTTGAATCCGGAAGAGAGTGGTAATTATACCATTTCCTTCTTTAGCCTTGGGTCCGCTTTTTCCAGCGATGATGATGATAACATATCTAAAATATTTGAGGAATTCGCCAATAGCAGGGCGGCTGTTTCTCAGGAGTTGTCTAAAGAATATGACGCGAGAAATCCAAATGCAACAAATTCTATCCAGGGGTTTGGGAATACGTCACAGGAGGTCTTGATCCCAGCATTTCTTGAAGCATACGGAGGGGTTCGCGCTTCTTCCGTTATCTTCGATCCTTTTATGAAGATTCCCAAGCCCAACTGGAGGCTGACTTACGACGGATTAACAAAAATACCTGTGTTGGCTAAACACTTCAGGCGCATAACCATAGGGCATGGATATCGATCTACCTTTAGCATTTCATCTTTTAACACCAATTTGCTCTATCAAGATCCGGGCAATAATGGATTTACCGAAGAGGTTGACGTAAATGGAGATTTCTTGTCAAAATTCAATATCAATCAGGTGGTCATTTCTGAGCAATTGAGTCCGCTCATTAAGGTTGATATGACTTGGAAGAACAGTTTGATAACGCGCTTTGAAATAAAAAAGACGCGGAATCTTACCATGTCATTCACGAATAATCAGCTCACAGAAGTCCGGAGCAACGAACTGATTATTGGTGGGGGATATCGATTCAAGGATGTAAAGATTCCCATCAAAACCAGCGGTAAGAAAAAAGAACTACAAAGCGACTTAAATTTGAAGGCTGATTTCTCCATCCGTTCAAATACTACAATTGTAAGAAAGTTGGTAGAGCAGACCAATACGCCTCTAAGGGGACAACGTATTCTATCGATAAATGTCACAGCTGACTATGCGATCAATAGACGATTTAATATTCGGGCTTTTTACACGCGTAGGGGTACCAAGCCATTTGTCTCTAACTTATTCAATACATCAAGCTCTAGTGCAGGGGTCACCATTCGATTCCAGCTGTCAGCATAAGGATCGCTCATGAAACGAGTAGGATCGGCTATCTATTACATAAGAACATGCTTATACGCGCGTTCCACTTGCCTGTCCGTCAGGCGGGTCTGACAGCCAAGAAATCAATGATAAACAGATGAAACGGCTTCTTGTTCTGATCTTCTTCTTTCTCTCAAGTGCGGGTGCTTTTGCCCAACATTTGAACTCATTTGTTGATTATCGTGAATACTTCTACATTTTCGATCATGGCGTATCACATCAACAGGAATACCAGGTTGTTCAAAGTCACAAGGTAGGGGGTAAATGTCTGGCCTATGTGGACAATTTGGGAAAGTTCAAGGTGTATTACGATGGAGTGGTAACGGAGTTGGAACGCTACAATATTGGCGTGTATGTGGCAACCGAACACTTGCTGGTTTACAAGGTTTCCCAGGAACTTATGGTGTTTGATGAAGGTAAAATAAAGAGCCTTGTCTATCACCCTGCATATTTTGGAGTAGGTGATAGCCTGGTAGCCTATCTGGATCGCGCCTCGCGTTACCTTACCGTTTACTACAAGGGAGACATCTTTAAAATAGCAGACGGGCTGCTTGCTCATCCAGCAAAGACCATGCGTGTTGGTGACAATATTGTTGGCTTTGTGGATGATCAGGATAAACTGTACCTATTTTATCGTGGTAAAATAAAAGAGCTGATCTATAACCCCTTAAATTTCAAGGTGAGCCTGAACACCGCTGCGTATGTGGACGCCATGAGTGGGACATTCAGCATCTTTCACAAAGGGGATATTTATGAAATGGAAACCTTTGCTCCAACCTCTTACAAAGTAGGTGATGATATAGTAGCATATGTCGATGAGTCGGGAAGTTTTAAAGTGTTTTACGATGGTGAGATGACTACGATAAGCTCCTTTAAGCCAGACTTTTACAGGGTGGTTGACGATATGGTCATCTATGGGGAAAACGGGGTTTTCAAACTGGTTTATAAAGCGAGGGAATACACGCTGGAAAATTACATTCCTAAAGTGTACCAGGCAGATCAGGCAACTTTGGCGTACATAGATCAATTTGGATTTCTTCAATGCTTCTTCAAAGGCGAAACACATACGCTCAGCAATGAGGCGGTTCGTGACATTAATGTTGCTGGAAACACGGTTGCTTATAAAGTAGGATTGAACACCAATAAGGTATTCCACAACGGCCAAATCTATTAGGGGCTTAATGAGCCGTTTTTTATAAACATTGAATATATTTGCCCTGCATCAATTTACAACCCTCCTTTGATGGAGGCGGGTTTCAAAATAGCAACACATGAACATACCTGATAAATTATTGTACACGAAAGACCATGAATGGGTTCGTATTGAGGGGGATATTGCATTTATTGGGATCACAGACTTCGCGCAAGGTGAACTAGGCGATATTGTGTACGTGGAAGTTGAAACCGTGGGAGACACATTGGAGATAGAAGAAGTATTTGGGAGCGTTGAAGCGGTTAAAACCGTGTCAGATTTATTTATGCCTGTTGGCGGTGATGTGTTGGAAGTAAATGAAGCGCTTGAATCAGCACCAGAGTCGCTGAATGCTGACCCTTATGGCGATGGTTGGATATTAAAAATTAGAGTTACCGACATCTCAGAGCTGGAAGGTTTGTTGTCGGCAGATGCTTATAAAGCCGAAATCGGAGCGTAGGCGCTGAACTTGTTCAATCCGGGAATGATGTTTGTGGTAGTACCAGAGTTGGACAATCGACGTTAAATAGTTAAGTTTGTTTTAGTATACATCATCATGGAACCTAAGAAAAACCCAAAATACGACCTGGAGAAGCAAAAGAGCATCTTTGTTCCGATAGGTTTCATTTTTGCTTTAAGCGTCATCTTAATTTCCCTTGAATGGCGGAGTTATGAGACACGGGCTATGGATTTAGGGGCTTTAATGATGGAGGATATTGAAGATGAGCTGATCCCTATTACCGAACGAGAAATCAAACCACCTCCACCGCCTCCACCTATTGAGGAGTTGGTAATTGTGGAAGATGAGGAAGAGCTTGAGGAGGAGTTGGAAGTAGAGGATATGGACGTTGAGGAGGACGAGGAAATTGAAATAATTGAGGAAGAGGAGGAGATTATTGAAGAACAGATTTTCACCATTGTAGAGCAAATGCCTCAATTTGGAGGAGGTGATGCAGATCTACTAAATTATCTTGCAAAAAACATTAAGTACCCACAAATGGCCAAAGAAAGTGGGATCTCCGGAACAGTTCATGTGACCTTTGTCGTTGGTAAAGATGGCAAGGTAGGAGAGGTGAGAGTGCTCCGTGGTATTGGCGGTGGCTGTGATAAAGAGGCCATTCGCGTGGTTAAAAACATGCCAGATTGGAAAGCCGGAAAGCAAAGAGGAAAGCCGGTTGCAGTTCAGTACAACCTACCGGTCAGATTTGTACTGCGCTAAGCAATACCCATCCACATTTTTCTTGAATATTCTATAACTCACAAAGGCCTATTCATTTTGCCGAACCTTAGTGTTCTCTGTGCCTACTTGGTGCGCTCTGTGGTTCAGAATTTAGGATGCCTTGTGCTCCTTTCGGTTAAAAGGTTGTTTATGTTAAATGAGAAAATCTAACATCCCCCATTTTACATCGTCAATTTGACATACGCAACAGGTAAGCACGATACTGCCGTTCAATAAAACCTTCCAGTACTGTTTTATGCTATCGAATCAAGCCGGCAGCAACGGTCTCATTAGTCGCTTCGTCAATCAGAATGACGCTTCCTGTGATTCTATTTCTTCGGTAGCTGTCGTAAAAAAGAGGAGCCGTGGTGCGCACGGTTATTCGGGCGATATCGTTCAGCTTAACTTCTTTATAATCTTCAATTCGGTGAAGTTTATTGATGTCAACCTTATACCGCACTTCTTTGATGATACACCGGGCATCTTTGGTGGTGTGCCGGATCCCATACTTGCCATTGGGAACGAGTGCTTTCTCACTCAACCAGCAAATCATCATGTCCAGATCTTGTCCAACTTCCGGTTTATTATTCGCCCGAACAATCATATCGCCGCGGCTAATATCAATTTCGTCCTCCAGCCGAATCGTAACTGACATGGGTGCAAAAGCCTCTTTTACCTCACCGTTAAACGTATCGATAGCTTCAATGGTGGAAGTGAACCCTGATGGCAAGACCATTACTTCATCCCCGGTTTTGAACACTCCGCCAGCAATTCGCCCAGCATATCCACGATAATCAGGATGCTCAGCAGACTGTGGCCGTATCACGGATTGCACCGGAAAACGACAATCAACATGGTTACGGTCACTACCAATATGAATGGTCTCCAGTAAATACATCAACGTTGGGCCTTCATGCCAGTCCATGTTTTTGGAGCGGTCCACTACGTTGTCGCCATTCAAGGCTGATATCGGGACAAATCGAATATCCTGTATTTCTAACTTGGAAGCGAATCCTTTAAACTCCTGCCTTATTTCATCAAAAACTTCCTGGTCATAGTCTACCAGGTCCATCTTGTTTATACAAATGATCAAATGAGGAATTTGCAACAAAGAGGCGATAAAAGAGTGGCGCCGGGTTTGTTCCACAATACCTTTTCTAGCATCAATCAAGATGATTGCAAGATGTGCGGTAGAGGCTCCGGTAACCATATTTCTGGTATACTGAATATGTCCAGGAGTATCCGCAATGATAAATTTTCTTTTCGGCGTTGCGAAGTAGCGGTAGGCAACATCTATGGTGATCCCTTGCTCTCTTTCGGCCCTGAGGCCATCAGTCAAAAGAGCCAGGTTGACGTGTTCTTCTCCCTTGGCGATACTGGCCTTTTCAATGGCCTCCATTTGGTCCTGAAAGATCGACTTGCTGTCATACAGCAATCGCCCAATCAGGGTGCTTTTGCCATCATCCACACTACCTGCAGTGGTAAACCGCAGAAGCTCCATGTTCAAATATCCATCTGAATTACTTACCATAATCTTAATCTGCGAATTACGAATTAATGCGAATATGCGAATTTAGTTCCCGTAATCATTAACAATTCATTTGCACACCCAACAATGTGATAACTCAACTCAGGATAAAGTAAATCATCCTTAATTACCGACTTAACGCCCATTCGTATATTCGTAATTCGTTGATATTAGAAGTAGCCTTCTTTTTTCCGGTCTTCCATTGCTGCTTCGGTCCTTTTGTCATCGGCCCTGGTGCCGCGCTCGGTTTCCCTTGCTGCTGCCACTTCTTCGATCACATCAGCCACTGTAACCGCTGTTGATTCAACCGCACCGGTGCAAGTCATATCGCCTATTGTGCGAAATCTTACCGTCATCTCTTCTGGCAATTCGCCGTCCTTTTTGTTTAAAAATGCTGAATCCGACAATAGCAGCCCACTCCTATTGATAATGTTCCTTTTATGTGAAAAGTAGATGGAAGGCATCTCCAGGTTCTCCAGTAAAATGTACTGCCATACATCCATTTCCGTCCAATTACTAATTGGGAAAATCCTAAAATGCTCACCCATGTTCTTTCTTCCGTTGAAGAGATTCCACAGCTCTGCACGTTGGTTTTTAGGGTCCCATTGCCCGAATTCATCTCTGTGGGAGAAAAATCGCTCCTTGGCTCTGGCCTTTTCTTCATCTCGCCTCGCTCCACCCAAACAAGCGTCCAATTGTAGTTCTTCGATGGCGTCGAGAAGCGTTACCGTCTGTAACATGTTACGACTAGCATTCGTTCCTTTTTCTTCTGTCGCCCTCCCTTGGTCTATAGAGTCCTGTACTGAGCGAACAATTAGGTTTGCTCCTATTTCTTTCACAAAGCTGTCGCGAAAATCAAGGGTCTCCTGAAAATTGTGCCCCGTATCAATATGAACCAAGGGGAAAGGCATATGTGCCGGATAAAACGCCTTTCTCGCTAGATGCGCAATGCAAATAGAGTCTTTCCCCCCAGAAAATAGCAGTCCGGGTTTTTCAAACTGAGCCGCAACCTCTCGGATCACATAAATTGATTCTGCTTCGAGCTCCCTTAAGTGGTTTAGATTGTATGTTGAGATCATTATACCCTGAATTTTCAGGGTGCAAAGATACAATATCCTCTCTGAATTTAATGAGGAGGCGTAAAGGAAATGATAATTATGCTTGAACCAGCGGCCGAATAAATGCCAATAAGGCGGCTACATTGTCCTCAATGGAGGAGCCAGCGGTGTTGATTTCCAAATTTGGGTTTGCCGGTGCTTCAAATGGCGCATTAACACCGGTAAAGTCTGGAATTTCACCATTTCTCGCCTTTGCATAAAGCCCTTTGACATCGCGGCCTTCGCAAACTTCAATCGGAGTATTCACAAAAATCTCGATAAAGTCTTCAGGGCCAATAATGTCCTTTGCCTGCTCTCTTATAGCAATAGTTGGACTTACAAAGCAATTGATGGTGATGATACCACAGTCCAGAAATAATTTTGAGATTTCTGAAATCCTTCTGATGTTCTCAGTCCTGTCTTCGGAAGAGAATCCCAGGTTGCTGTTAATACCGGCCCGAATATTATCACCATCCAGGATCTGTGTGAGAAACCCTTCCGTGTGCATCCTTTTCTCCAACCCTTGGGCAAGCGTAGTTTTGCCAGAACCAGAGAGGCCTGTCATCCACAAGACCTTTGCCTTTTGCTTCAGTAATGCTTCCTTAGCTGAGCGCTGAAGAATTCCTGGAAAGTCGGGATGAATATTATCACTTGTTGACATGGTGCAAATGTAATGAATAAACACCCGTGCAACCCCTGTCCGCTAATGGAGATTAATACTACGTAACCTAAAGGGTCATTTTTCGTATCTTTGACTTCACTTTTTACAGATATGAGCACCAATACACTAGAAATTCCGGATTTTCGACATTCTCCCCGAGTTGATGAGGTGGGAATAGAAGAACGTGTCTCGCGCTTCACCAAGAGAAGCATTAAAACGGACGCCAAGCACGCCGGACTGCACCTGATACTCAGCATGATAGACCTCACGACTTTGGAAGGGAAAGATACCGAAGGCAAAGTGAGACAAATGTGCTATAAGGCAAAACATCTTCACGATAGTATAGAGGGCATTCCCAAAGTAGCAGCCGTTTGCGTATACCCGTCTCTGGTTCGCGTGGCTAAAAAAGAACTTGATGGATCAGGGATCAATGTAGCTGCTGTGGCAACCGCTTTCCCGAGTGGACAGGCGCCGAAAGCCGTTAAAATAGCAGACACCAAATTTGCTGTCAAGGAGGGAGCTGATGAAGTGGACATGGTGATTTCGAGAGGAAAATTTCTTGAGGGGGATTACAAGTTTGTATTTGATGAAATTGTAGCGGTCAAGGAGGCATGTGGAAATGCACATCTTAAGGTTATTTTAGAAACCGGAGAGTTGTCCACTCTCGATAATGTCAGACGCGCAAGCGATATTGCACTCTATGCGGGTGCTGATTTTATTAAGACCTCCACAGGTAAGGTGTCGCCAGCTGCAACCATGCAGGTAACCTTGGTAATGCTCGAAGCAATTCGTGACTTTTACTATGCAACAGGAAAAATGGTGGGCATGAAACCAGCCGGTGGAATATCGAAGTCAAAGTTAGCTTTGCACTATTTGGTCATGTTAAAAGAGACCTTGGGCAATGCATGGATGACTTCCGAGTGGTTTAGATTCGGAGCAAGCAGCCTCGCCAATGATGTGTTGATGCAATTGGCCAAACAAGAATATGGGAATTATCAGTCCATGGACTATTTCTCCCTTGATTAATTTATTATGGCAACTACAGCAAAGCAAAAAATAAAAGCGAGCAATGGTAATTCCATTGACTCTTCTCTGGACTTTAACTCCGGGTGGTCCTATTCTCCTGCTCCAGAGAGCACGGATCATATTGAGATCAAGGACCAATACGAACTTTTCATCAATGGGAAATTCGTGAAACCGGCAAAGGGAAAGTACTTTCCAACGATCAATCCGGCCAATGAAAAGCGGTTGTCAATGGTTGCAGAAGCGACTAAGGAAGATGTTGACAAAGCCGTAAAGGCAGCACGTAACGCCTACAATAACGTATGGTCCAAGATGCCGGCGAGAGAGCGAGGGAAATACATCTATCGCATTGCACGTATTATGCAAGAGCGCGCCCGGGAGTTTGCCGTAATTGAAACATTGGATGGTGGCAAAACTATCAGAGAAGCTAGAGATGTCGATGTGCCTTTGGCCGCCGCGCATTTCTTTTACTATGCGGGTTGGGCAGATAAGCTTGAATATGCTTTCCCTGGAAAGTCACCTCATCCTTTGGGGGTTGCAGGACAGATAATTCCCTGGAACTTTCCTCTTTTAATGGCTGCCTGGAAGATTGCTCCGGCGTTGGCTTGTGGGAACACGGTTGTACTGAAATCAGCCGAAACTACGCCACTTACCTCTTTGAAATTAGCCGAGGTTATTCAGGAGGCTGGTTTACCCGACGGTGTGGTGAATATCATAACGGGTGCTGGAGCAACGGGCGCTGAGATTGTAAATCATCCAGACATCAACAAAGTAGCATTTACAGGAAGTACTGCTGTGGGTAAGATCATCCAAAATGCAATCGCTGGAACGGATAAGAAAGCGACGTTGGAGCTGGGTGGGAAAGCCGCCAATATTGTATTAGATGATGCACCGCTAGATCAGGCAGTAGAGGGAATCATCAATGGTATATACTTCAATCAGGGACACGTGTGTTGTGCAGGTTCTCGTTTGTTCATTCAGGAAGACGTTGCTGATATTGTGGTGAGGAAGTTAAAAGACAGGATGGAGTCCCTCATTGTTGGGGATCCGATGGACAAGAATACGGATATAGGCGCGATCAACTCTAAAGAACAGCTGGGCGTCATTAACAAATACATTAAAATAGGAAAAGGGGAAGGAGCTGAATTTTATCAGAGTTCGTGTAGCTTGCCAAATGGAAAAGGCTTTTGGTGTAAGCCAACACTTTTCTTAAACGTATCTCAGTCGCATCGCATTGCCCAGGAGGAAATATTTGGACCCGTATTGGCAGTTCAGACTTTCAGAACAGTGGAGGAGGTGATTGAAAAAGCGAATAACACACCATACGGGTTATCTGCCGGAGTATGGACCGACAAGGGCGCGAAAATATTCAACATGACCAACAAACTCAGAGCGGGGGTTATTTGGGCCAACACCTATAACAAGTTTGATCCAGCATCACCTTTTGGAGGATATAAAGAGAGTGGATTTGGGAGAGAGGGTGGATTACACGGATTAGCAGCCTACTTACACGTTTAACATTTATAGATAGAACAATGCCAAAGGTAAAATCGAATACAGAAAAATCCAGACTCAATATTCAAAAGACGTACAAGATTTATATTGGCGGTAAATTCCCAAGAACTGAATCTGGAAGATTTTATAAGCTCAAATCTGCTGATGGGGCGCTTATAGGAAACATTTGCCTTTCATCACGAAAGGATTTCCGCGAAGCAGTATCTGCTGCAAGAGGCGCATTTGGGGGATGGTCCGGGAAATCCGCATTCAACAGGTCACAGATACTCTATCGATTGGCAGAGATGCTGGAAGGGCGCAGTGCCCAGTTTAAAGAAGAGTTGGTATTGCAAGGTGCAACGGCACATCAGGCTGCAGCGGAGGTTACGGCGGCCATAGATCGATTGGTATACTATGCAGGATGGGCAGATAAGTTTCAGCAAATATTCTCATCGGTCAACCCGGTGGCCTCTTCTCATTTTAATTTTACCGTCCTTGAACCGACTGGAGTGGTAGCTGTTCTTGCTTCTGAGAAAAGCTCCCTGTTGGGACTGGTATCCGTAATTGCCGCAACAATTGCGGGCGGGAATACATGCGTTGTACTCGCATCAGAGGCCGCTCCATTATGCGCAGTTACATTTGCGGAAGTGGTACATTCTTCTGATGTACCTGGAGGAGTAGTGAATATCTTAACCGGAAGAAAAAAAGAGTTGCTGGGYCAATTTACCATGCAYATGGATGTGAATGCGGTARTYTATTCYGATGGMGATGCTGAAAGCGTKAAAAAGATAAAAAGTGATGCTACGTCCAACTTGAAGCGGCCGATTATCTATAAAAACCTGGATTGGGCAAGCCCCTCTGCAGAATCACCCTATTTTATTTCTGATGTACAGGAAACCAAAACCACCTGGCATCCAATCGGAATCTAGGAATTCTTCCCATGTCGATTGAAATTGTAATAGTCTTACTGGTTATTTTGTTCTTGCTGGTAGCGCTTTATCTGGAGTGGTTGTGGCCCCCTGTCATCTTTTTTATCTCAGTTGCTGTCCTTACGGTTTCCCAAATCATCACGCCTAAGGAAGCCCTGGGAGGATTTGCCAACGAGCAGGTGGCGGTGATCGTTATTCTACTCATTTTAAGTGAAATTGTGAGGCATTCTTCACTGGTAGATAAATTGTTTGATGCCATATTTAAAGGGGCAACGTCTGTCAATGGGTTTTTGCTGCGCATGATGACCTATGTGTCGATTAGCTCGGCGTTTTTTAACAATACACCCCTGGTTGCGATGATGATGCCTTATGTTCACAACTGGTCCAATAAAAACGGGGTTTCGCCATCTCGCTTACTGATTCCACTTTCCTATGCAGCCATTCTTGGTGGATGTATGACTCTCGTAGGAACATCCACGAATCTTATCGTAAATGGTATGGCGATCGAATCAGGGCTCGAAGGATTGAACGTGTTTGATTTTATCTATGTAGGGGCTCCCATGCTTGTGATCGGGTTTTTATACCTACTCTTTTTTGGAAAGAAGCTGCTTCCCGATTCGAAAGATGTGGTGGAAGAATTTGTCCAGAGCGCGCGGGAATATCTGTTGGAAGCAAAGGTCGATATGAACTCACCACTTGTCGGGAAGAGCATCACGGAGGCCAAGCTTCGTCACCTGGAGGGATTGTTCCTTGTTGAAATCTTGCGTGGCGACAAGCTTATTACACCGGTGTCTCCATACGAAGTGTTGCAGGCTGGCGATGGACTGATCTTTACAGGCGTAACCAGCGCAATTGGTGAACTGGAGAAGCCGTCAATGGGGTTGTCATTGCCCAAATCAAGTAAGATCAAGGATATAAAGGATGTGATAGAGCTGGTCATCTCGCACAACTCAAGGCTGATTGGCAGCAAGATTCAGGATTCTGATTTTAGAGGGAAATATGATGGGTCTATTTTGGCCGTTCACAGAAATCGGGAGAAATTGAGTGGCAAAATTGGCGATATTGAAATGCGCGCCGGCGATGTCCTCCTTGTTTTGATTGGTTCGGAATTCTATAAACGAGTAGCGGAGGTACAGGCCTTTTATGTCATCTCCAAAAAGCAAAAAACTTCCGATATTGAGCCGTGGAAATTGGCGATTATGGTTGGTGGTATTATTGGTGCGGTAATATTGCAGGCAGTTGGAGCGGTCCCCCTTTTTTATAGCCTATTTTCCTTGCTGGGAGTCGTTCTGGTGATGGATATGATTCCCTTTACCATCATCAGAAAGGGATTTGATTTTAACCTCGTTATTCTCCTTGCATTTGGCCTTGCGTTCGGTAAAGCCATGATCAATTCCGGCGCTGCGGATTACCTGGCAGAAGGCATACTGACGCTCGCTAAACCATTGGGGTTTACAGGATTGATTGGAGGAATTTTTCTCATTACCAATATTCTTTCATCATACATCACCAATAAAGCAGCGGTGGCCATCCTGTTTCCAATATCAGTCACGATTGCCAACACCATGGGATACGATGTGCAGCCTTTCATTCTTGTGGTGTGTTATGGCGCTGCGGCCAGCTTTATCACGCCTATCGGATATCAAACGAATTTGATGGTTTATGGCCCGGGTGGTTATACCTTTAAAGATTTCTTCAGGATAGGATTGCCCTTAACGCTTCTTTATATGATTGTATGTGTTGTGGTATTAAACTATTTATATAACTAAACAATGGGTGTAATGGACATCAACAATCTACTTAAATTGGCAATTAAAGCGGCGCTTGATGCAGGTGCGGAAATTATGGATGTTTATGGCATGGAGGACTTTGGCGTAGAGTATAAGGACGATAAGTCGCCCCTTACCTTGGCAGATAAGCGCGCCAATGAAGCCATTGAGGCCATTCTTATCCTAGCCGATATCCATATTCTTAGCGAAGAAGGAAGGGCCATATCCTATGAAGAGCGAAAAAACTGGGAAGTCCTCTGGGTGGTTGATCCCCTGGACGGCACCAAAGAGTTTGTCAAAAGAAATGGAGAATTCACCGTTAATATTGCATTGGTGAAAGACAACACCCCAATACTAGGAGTGATCTATGTTCCTGTAAAAAGAGAATTGTATTTTGCCGCAGAGGGAGTTGGAGCATATAAGATTGGAAACATCTCCAAAAATTCGGGCTATGCAGAAGAGGTCCGTGACCTAATAGCGGATGCTATTCTGTTACCGATACCAATTGACAAGCACACCTATGTAGTGGTTGGCAGCAGGTCACATATGTCGGAGGCCACGCAGGACTATGTTAAATCCCTTTCACAAAGTCACGATACTGTGGAGCTGGTGTCCGCCGGAAGCGCGATTAAGTTATGCCTGGTTGCAGAGGGTGTTGCTGATGAATACCCACGTTTCGCTCCGACAATGGAGTGGGATACAGCCGCCGGACATGCAATTGCTAATTTCGCAGGCAAGCAAGTAACGGTACACGAAACTGGTGAAGAGTTAAAATATAACCGGGAGAATTTGGTGAATCCCTGGTTTGTGGTGAAGTGATGTTATTTTTCTCTCCCTGACGAAGAAACTATTAATTTTGTAAAAATTTAGTACCGATGAGCAAGACCGCATTAATCACAGGAATAACAGGGCAGGATGGCGCCTATTTAGCCAAACTGCTACTGGATAAAGGATACATGGTGCACGGAGTGAAGCGCCGTAGTTCGATGTTCAATACGGAACGCATTGATCATTTGTACGAAGATCCACATGAGGAAGGGGTTAAACTACAACTTCATTATGGTGATCTTACCGACTCTACCAACCTTATTCGCATTGTTCAGGAAACAAAGCCTGATGAAATCTACAATTTAGCTGCCCAATCCCACGTACAAGTTTCATTTGAAACTCCGGAATACACGGCTAACTCAGATGCCCTCGGAACACTCAGGATTCTGGAAGCGGTTAGAATTCTTGGGATGCAAAAGACGACAAAATTTTACCAGGCTTCTACATCCGAGCTATACGGAAAGGTGGTTGAGACACCACAAACGGAAAAGACTCCATTTTACCCGAGAAGTCCTTACGCAGCGGCAAAATTATATGCGTTTTGGATTACCAAGAATTACCGGGAGGCGTATGATATGTTTGCCTGTAATGGCATACTTTTCAACCATGAAAGTCCGGTGAGGGGAGAAACCTTTGTTACACGTAAAATTACCCGCGCTGCTGCTCGAATTAAATTGGGGTTACAGAATAAACTGTTCCTTGGAAATTTGGATGCACAACGCGACTGGGGCCATGCCCGGGATTATGTTGAGGGAATGTGGAGAATTGTCCAGCATGAGGTTCCGGATGATTTTGTGCTGGCTACTGGCGTTACACATTCCGTCCGGGAATTTGTAAACATGGCGTTCAAAGAGTTGGAAATTGAGGTGCGTTGGGAGGGAACAGGAGTAGATGAAAAAGGCTACAACACCGAGACGGGAGATATTCTGGTCGAAGTAGACAGAGGTTATTTCAGGCCTACCGAAGTAGAACTACTGGTCGGTGATGCCAGTAAAGCCGAGAAAGAGCTTGGTTGGAAATCGACAGCAACACTACAGGAAATGGTCAGTGAGATGGTGGCTGCCGATGTGTTGCTCTTTAAACGGGATGAGTATCTTAAAGAAGGTGGGCACAAGGTCCTCAACTACCACGAATAAATGGAAAAAAACTCCAAAACCTACGTAGCGGGCCATAATGGAATGGTTGGGTCAGCTATTTGCAGGGAGTTGGCAACCAAGGGATACAACAATCTTGTTGTTCGAACATCATCAGAGCTAGATCTCACAAATCAGGCTGCGGTCAACCTGTTTTTTGCTGAAGAAAAACCGGAATACGTGGTGCTTGCCGCGGCAAAAGTGGGGGGCATCCAGGCGAATGACCAGTTCCGGGCAGAGTTCATTTATTCAAATCTCTCTATCCAGAACAACGTCATCCATGCGGCCTATGAAAACGGTGTGCAGAAGTTGTTGTTCCTGGGTTCTTCCTGTATCTATCCAAAATTCTCGGAACAACCCATCAAAGAGGAGTACTTGCTCACTGGCGCATTGGAGCCAACAAACGAAATGTATGCGATAGCAAAAATTGCAGGACTCAAAATGTGTGAGGCGTATAGAAGCCAATATGGCTGCAACTTCATATCTGCCATGCCAACCAATTTATATGGCCCTAACGATACGTATGACCTCAACAATTCTCATGTGTTGCCCGCATTGTTGAGGAAATTGCATCAGGCCAAACTGGATAAAGCGCCATCGGTGGAAGTATGGGGAACGGGGAAGCCCAAAAGGGAATTCTTGCACGTTGATGATCTGGCACAGGCATGCCTTTTCTTAATGGAAAGCTATGACGAAGCGGGTGTTGTGAACATAGGAGCTGGTGAAGACATTGCCATAGGGGAGTTGGCTTTATTGATAAAAGACATTGTTGGCTATGAAGGAGCGTTGGAATTCAACACTTCCAAGCCCGATGGAACACCGCGTAAGTTGTTGGATGTGTCTAAACTTCACACTCTCGGTTGGCATCACAAAATTGGCCTGCGAGAGGGGATTTCCAAGGTCTACCAAGAAGTTGTTGGATTGGCATTCTTTGCCTAAACCCTAAATTAATAGTGGTAGCATGAACAGGTTGTCCAGCATTGTTCTTTTGGCATTGGTAGTTTGCCCTTCATTCAAACTGCATGCACAGGACTCAAATTTAATCCCTAGCCCTACATTCCCTGAAAGGAGTTGTGTGAGTATGACCATTTCTCGTTCAGAATCGGCAAGGGCAAAGCACACGTACTTGGGAGTGAGGAAAGGTGATTTCTCCAAATTTGGACGTGAGGTTGTAGATACTTCTGCCGCTTCAAAGTCGCGTGGATATTTTTACCGAAAACTCAGGAAGGAACATTTCATAAAGGTAGATACAACGGATTTCATCTTGATGATAGATCCGTCGCTAAATCTTGAAAGCTGGGTAGACTTAGAGGATGTATCCCCTAAACCTTCCTACGTGAACACCAGGGGATTGACGGTTAGTGGGAAAATTGGCGAGCATGTGATTTTTGAAACCAATTTTTATGAGAACCAGGCCTTTCTACCAGATTATCTAGACAAGTTTGTAGCCAGGTTCGATGTTGTCCCGGGCCAGGGCCGCGTAAAGACGTTCAAAGAATCGGGTTACGATTACTCAATGGCATCCGGTATGGTTTCAGTTCGCGCCGCCAAATGGTTGAACTTACAGTTCGGTAATGGAAAGCACTTTTTAGGAGATGGTTATCGCTCCCTGGCATTATCGAGAAACGCTTTTAATTACCCTTTTGCCAAGTTCACAACCTGGTTCGGCCCATTTCAGTATACCAACTTGTTCATGGGTTTGCAGAATTTGAATGTTGTACTGCCTACCTCTACCGGAACAGAGCGAAGATTTCAGCCGAAAATTGGAACGCTGCATCACCTGGATTGGGCTGTGAATAAACGCCTGACCATTGGCGTTTTTGAACAAATTATCTGGGGGAAATCAAAGTCKGRGGGRAAATTGGAGCTSAATTCYGAGGYGTTGAGCTTCGTGAATCCCATTCCCTTTATAAGGCCGCTKCAATATGGGTTTTCTGGGTCCAACAACGTCTTAATTGGGTTAAATTGGAAGATTGCGCTCCCAAAGCRCAYRGATATTTACGGTCAGTTGGTGTTAGACGATGYCAATAGTGGTAAGAACGGGTTTCAAATTGGTGCAAAAACAAGGGGAGTARRYSGTCTTTATCTRGGTGTTGAGTTCAATCAGGTTGCACCCTAYACYTATGCGCACAGRGATTCAACACGCAATTTTGCCCACTATAATCAGCCCCTYGCACATCCRYTGGGYGCRGGGTTTTCTGAAGTGAATRSMAGAGTATYCTATCWTATTCAAGACTTCTTCCTGAGAATGAGGGCAAGCTATGCAACATATGATGATGACGAAAATGTCTTTCACTGGGGCAAAGACATCTTTGTTTCCGACAACAGTAAATCCACTGAGCTCATCCAGCCCTCTCGAGCTTCGCTAACCTACATGAGTGCAAGAATCGGATATATGATCAACTATACAACGGGTATGCAGATATCACTTGGATTCATCAACCGAATTGAGAAAGCCGTAGGTGGAGGTGAAACCCAGTATGCTTTTATCTCCTTTTCAACTAAAATTCCGGAGAGAATTTATGATTTCTAAAACCTAAAGCAGGCAATTACGTATGTTTGCGGGAACCACCAATTTGGTTTAATCAAATGATAGGAGAAGAGAAAATATTACTCGTTGGCTTTGTCACCTCGTTTCTGGTGGTTTTGCTGACAACTCCTGCGCTTATCAAGGTGGCCAAGAAGAAGATGTTGGTTGACGAACCGGATGAAAAGAGAAAACTGCACAAAGCAAGCATCCCTTCCGTTGGTGGAATAATCATTTTTGCGGCAACGTTATTTTCGTATGCACTCTGGTTTCCGACTGAAATGCATGGCGGTGAGAAAATTATAAGCGCTGATCTTAAGTACATCGTTGCTACGCTCCTAATTTTGTTTTTTGTGGGAGTCAAGGATGATATTATAGGAACCTCTCCGGTCAAGAAATTAGTGGCACACTTTATTGTGGGGCTCATTCTGGTGACAATGGCGGAGATTAAGCTCACCAGTATGCATGGGCTCTTTGGCATTCAGGAGCTTCCTGAATGGGCCAGTGTTTTCTTGTCACTATTTACCTTCATTGTGATATCCAATGCCTTCAACCTCATTGATGGAGTGGACGGTCTGGCTGCTGGAATCGGGCTCATCACCAGTGTAGCATTTGGAATATGGTTTTTTATAGCGGGTGAGCTCAGTTTTGCATGCTTAGCATTCTCATTGGCAGGTGCACTCTTGTCATTCCTGATATTTAATTTCTACCCCGCAAAAATTTTCATGGGGGACTCCGGGGCTCTGGTGATAGGGCTCATCGTGTCAATACTGGCCATCAAGCTCATTGAATTCCCCCCGAACCAACTACCATCTGACCTCATGGGGTTGTCTAAACCGGTTTTTGCTATTGCAGTCTTGATTTATCCACTTTTTGATACTCTAAGGATTTTCATTAATAGAACAGTGAAAGGGCAATCTCCCTTTGCTCCGGACAATAAACACATGCATCATCGCTTACTTAAAATTGGTTTATCGCAACGGCAGGCTGTGCTGTCCCTCTACTCAGTAAATATTCTTATTATTTCCCTGGCTGTTTTCACTATGGGAATGGAGGCAAGTGTGGCGTTGTACATTGTTTGTGGAGTCGCAATTGTGTTGGCGCAAATCCCTTTCTTTATAAAGAAGAAAGTGGACTAATTCGGATATGGGTGCGATGTATAAATGGGAAAAGAGGGTGTCCATTTTTACCCTGCAGGCACTATTTTTAATAGTMTCTACCTCAGGAATTGCACAGTCGGGYTTTTTGYCTTTAAACAGRGRCTACAACGCGCTCTTCGAAACACATCCGGACCTAACCAAGTCTGGTTTTCATAGTTCCATACGTCCCTATAGGAAGTCCGAAGTGATGGAACACGTTGATCTCGATACGATCCTTTACGCCGCCACCCCTAAATTCATGAGATCTGCCTTGGGAAGAGGAAAGTGGAAGAATGGGCGTTCACTGGAGATTTATCCAACATTCAACCTGGGATATGGTCAGGATTTCGTTTCGGAGAAGGATTATGCTGTTGCTGGATTGGGGCTTTCGGGTAACTTGGAGCTGGGCAAGAAGCTAACCTTGTCCGGAGCGTATTACACCGCAAATAGGGGATTTGTCGACTATGTAGACTCCTTTATTGTTCAGAAYGAGGTGGTACCCGGAKCGGGCTAYGCCCRCCKGACAAAGGAAGGMTWTTCATTTTCAAAYTTTGAAGGCTATGTATCCTACTCCCCTTCTAAAWTATTCAACTTCCAGGCGGGGCAGGGTAAGAATTTTATTGGGAATGGCTACAGGTCGTTACTCTTATCAGATGTTGCCAACAATTACCCTTTCTTCAAAATTAATACATCTGTTTGGCGGATTAAATATGTCAATCTTTTTACCGTGATGAATGATGTTCAGGGCTCTGGTGGACGTGAAAGTGCTTATCAAAGAAAATTCGCTTCGTTTCACTACCTCAGCTGGAACGTCAATAAGTGGTTAAACATTGGGCTTTTTGAATCCATAGTCTGGGCTGGCCAGGATAGCTCGGGGGTAAGAGGATATGATGTGAACTATCTCAATCCCATYATATTCTACAGGCCTGTTGAATTCTCTCTCGGCTCCTCTGACAATGCGTTGATCGGTTTCAATCTATCCGCAAAGATTGGTAAATCTGTTTTGCTTTATGGACAAGTGATCATTGACGAACTTTTTCTGAAACATATCAGGGCTCAAGATGGATGGTGGGCCAATAAGCAGGGTTTTCAATTAGGAGTTAAAGCCTGGAACCTACTAAAAGTGGAGGGCCTTTCTCTCTTGGTGGAGTACAACWGGGTACGCCCTTTTACATACTCTCACGGATTGAGGATTCAAAATTATGCGCATTTTAATCAGCCCCTGGCACATCCACTGGGGGCCAACTTCTATGAGGGTACTTCCTTTTTGCGATACAGCAAAGGGGCGATGTCATTCGAGGGTTCATTAATGTATGCGGTGAAAGGCTTTGACGAGGTTGATTCGAATTTTGGAGGAAACATCTTCTTTGATTCCAGCAACCCAAGAACCAGGAATTTGGGTAATTTCATCACCCAGGGGATCAACACGACAATTATGATTGGGGGTGTTCGAGCAGCGTATTT
The DNA here is from genome assembly GCA_016764395.1 of Flavobacteriales bacterium. Taxonomy (GTDB): domain Bacteria; phylum Bacteroidota; class Bacteroidia; order NORP154; family NORP154. Next base: position 11,620 of record JAESRW010000008.1, on the reverse strand, counting down.
AATCTATCCACCAACCAATTTAAAGCTGGAAGTGGGTGTAAGTGTGCGATCCAGTTCCTCTGAGGTGCACAACAATAATGCTACTACGTTGTTTACTATTGGATTGAAAACGGATCTTAAGAATACGTACCACGACTTTTAACACAGATAACATGAAAGCAAGCGACAGCAAGTTTATTCCATTGATTACCATCGTATCGGTTTTGGTCCCCATTGTGGTGGTCATTTTAATGCTTTTGCCCGGGCAACAGGTCTTCGGTGATTTGAGCATTCTTCCATTTTTTCACGCATCGTTGAATGGCCTTACAGCCATCTGCTTAATCACCGGGTTCATCCTGATTTTAAATAAGAAAAAAACGGCCCATAAGTTTTTCATGGTAACGGCGCTTTCTCTATCGAGTATCTTTCTCGTGTCTTATGTGCTCTATCATTACAATGTTGGGCATGTTTCATTTCCTGGGGTGGGAATGGTTAAAACCGTATATCTTTCCATACTTGCCTCCCACATTGTTCTTGCTACGGCAATCCTTCCTTTGGCGCTCTTTACGGTTTACCGGGGTTTGACAGATCAACTTAGCAAGCACCGGAAAATAGCGAAATGGACGCTTCCCATTTGGCTGTACGTTGCTATCACGGGAGTGGTCATTTATGTCATGTTGGAGCAGGCCCAAAGGGCAGTGTAGCTTTACAGCTTTGCTAATGTGAACGTAACCCTTACCTTTGTACCGCCTTTTAGGCAACATGTTCTTTAAAAATAATGAATTGGCCTTGTGTAATGCCAGGTAATATTTGGCACACAAAGCATGACTTATCAAGAAAGGTGGAGGGAATTAGCCCATTGAAACCTTGGCAACCGATCAGTAGGACACATGGTTTTGCAGGTAATGGTGCCACATCTAATCTCGAATTTCGAGTAAGATGAGTCAGAAAAGGTGTGCGGTACATCCGCGATTACAATCTCTTCTGACGATAGGTCTGAAGGGATTTTTTTTTGCTTATAACTGTGAGTGATATACGCGACATATTAAAAGAGAGGATATTGGTGCTGGACGGCGCCATGGGAACCATGATCCAAAGTTATAAGTTGGAGGAAGAGGATTACCGTGGGGAGCGCTTTAAAGATTTTGAGCATCCTTTAAAAGGTAATAACGATCTCCTGTCCCTGACCCAGCCTCAGATCATCAAGGAGATTCACGCGAAATACTTTGCGGCCGGGGCTGACATCGCGGAGACCAATACCTTTAGCGGAACCACCATCGCGCAGGCGGATTATCACCTGGAGGATATCGTATATGAACTCAATTATGAATCGGCAAAGTTGGCCCGAGAGGTTGCTGATGACTTTACGGCCCGACAGCCGAACAAACCTCGTTTTGTAGCTGGATCTATTGGTCCCACCAACAAAACAGCTTCCATGTCACCTGATGTAAATGACCCGGCATATCGGGCGGTGTCTTTTGATGAGCTGGTTGTCGCTTACACTGAACAGATTCGTGGCCTCCTGGATGGAGGGGCTGATATTCTCTTGGTGGAAACTATTTTTGACACCCTCAATGCAAAAGCAGCGCTTTTCGCGATTGCCTCTTATTACGAGCARATTGGGAAAGYATATCCCATCATGGTTTCWGGTACCATCACGGACGCAAGTGGGAGAACGTTATCTGGCCAAACCGTAGAGGCMTTCTTRCATTCYGTGGCMCATCTCCCRTTGTTGAGCATTGGATTTAATTGTGCGYTAGGTGCTGCACAGCTAAGGCCACATATTGAAACAYTGAGTGAAAAAACACGATTTCTMGTTTCTGCCCATCCCAATGCCGGATTGCCCAACGAGTTTGGKGAGTACGATGAAACGCCGGARCAAATGCGAGAKCAGCTCAAGGGKTTTTTAGACAATAACTTCTTGAACATTGTAGGTGGATGTTGTGGGACGACTGACGAACACATTAAGAGCATTGCGGAACTGGCACAGGAATACAAGCCCAGACAGCTGCGAGATATACCTAGAATGCCCAGATACAGTGGCCTAGAACCATTGGCGATCTATGAAGGCAGTAATTTTGTCAATGTTGGGGAGCGTACCAATGTAACAGGATCACTCAAGTTTGCCCGGTTGATTAAGGACGACAACCTGGAAGATGCGCTGTCTGTGGCAAGGGATCAGGTGGAAGGGGGCGCTCAGATTATTGATGTCAACATGGACGAAGGGATGATTGATTCYAAGGCCATGATGGTGCGYTTYCTRAACCTYATTGCTTCWGAACCCGATATCGCCAARCTTCCAATCATGATCGACTCYTCAAAATGGGARGTGATTGAGGCCGGTTTGAAATGTGTSCAGGGGAAGGTCATTGTCAACTCCATYTCCATGAAAGAGGGGGTWGAAMTATTCAAGGAACACGCAAAAATTGCCAGRAAGTATGGAGCGGCTGTYATYGTAATGGCKTTTGACGAGAAGGGCCAGGCYGAYACCTACGATCGTAGAATTWCTATTTGYGCAGAAGCGTATAAGATACTCACGGAAGAGCTGGGATTTCCACCAGAAGACATCATTTTCGAYCCCAATATTTTCCCKGTGGCMACGGGGATTGAMGAACACAATAACTATGCRGTCGAYTWTTTCARGGCCACCAAATGGATCAAGAAAAATTTGCCCCATGCCAGGGTAAGTGGAGGGGTAAGCAATGTTTCGTTTTCATTCAGGGGTAATGCTAGYGTTAGAGAAGCGATGCACTCTGCCTTTCTGTATCATGCCATTCAGGCYGGGATGGATATGGGGATTGTCAACCCTGGAATGTTAGAGGTATATGACAACATTCCAAAAGACCTATTGGAACGGGTTGAAGATGTATTGCTGAATCGCCGTGATGATGCCACCGAACGACTCCTGGATTACGCTCAGCGTGTGAAAGGGACCGCGAAAGAAAGAGTAGTGGATGATGCGTGGAGAAAAGAACCGGTTGACAAACGACTCGCACACGCACTGGTAAAAGGGGTTGTAGACTATATTGTAGCGGATACAGAAGAGGCAAGACAGCAGTTTGAAACAACACTGGAAGTGATTGAAGGCCCTTTGATGGATGGGATGAACATCGTGGGRGATTTATTTGGCTCGGGAAAAATGTTTTTGCCTCAGGTAGTAAAAAGCGCAAGGGTGATGAAAAAGGCAGTAGCCTACCTGTTGCCGTTTCTGGAAAGCGAAAAAGGTCATAGGAGTGTCAAAGGAAAAATATTGATGGCCACGGTGAAAGGAGACGTGCATGATATTGGTAAGAACATCGTCGGGGTGGTATTGGGATGTAACAATTATGATATTGTTGACCTCGGTGTAATGGTGCCCAGTGAGAAGATCATTGAAGCAGCTATAGCGGAGAAGGTGGACATCATTGGCCTTAGTGGTTTGATCACTCCTTCGTTGGACGAGATGGTCCATATGGCGAAAGAGATGGAACGTAACGAGCTGAAGATTCCACTACTCATCGGCGGTGCCACCACCTCTCAAATTCATACAGCCGTTAAGATTGAGGAGGGCTATACCGGCCCTACTATTCATGTGTTGGATGCCTCTAAAGCGGTTACTGTTGCCAGCGATTTGCTCAATGAAAAAAAGGCAGCGGCATTTGTAGCTCAAAAGCGGGAGGAGTATAAAGTACTCCGTGAGCAGCACGCTGCCAAGCGCGCGAAAAAGGAATTTGTAGCCATCGGGCAAGCACGGGATAACCGAACTCCAATCGAGTGGAGTGAAAAGGATATCTATAAACCAATATTTGAAGGCAATAAGGTGTTTGACGACTTTCCACTGGAAGAAATTCGCCCTTACATCGACTGGACCCCATTTTTCTCCGCATGGGAGTTAGTGGGCCGATATCCTGCAATTCTCGAGGACAAAGTAGTGGGCGAGGCAGCTTCCAGGCTGTTTGAAGATGCCCAGGCACTCCTGGATAAGGTGGTCGATGAAAAGTGGCTCACTGCAAGGGCCGTGGTAGGGGTATGGCCAGCCAATGCAGTTGGGGATGATATAGAAATTTATACAGACAATAGCAGGGAAGAGGTAAAGACCACTTTTCACACATTGCGTCAACAATTCAAAAAAGCGAAAAAACTTCCCAACATTGCTTTAGCTGACTTTACGGCACCCAAGGACACCAATCTGCCAGATTATATTGGTGGTTTTACGGTAACAGCTGGATGGGGAATTGAAAAGTGGGTCAAGAAGTTTGAGGAGGACCATGATGACTATAACAGCATCTTGCTCAAAGCCCTGGCCGATCGATTGGCCGAGGCATTTGCAGAGCTGATGCATAAGAAAATGCGCAAGGAGTACTGGGCCTACGCCAACGGAGAGCAGCTGGATAATGATGAACTCATCAAAGAGAGCTATCAGGGAATCAGGCCGGCACCTGGCTATCCTGCTTGTCCAGACCATACGGAAAAACGTTTGTTGTTTGATCTTTTGGATAGCGAAGCACAAATTGGGGTCAAGTTAACGGAGAGTTATGCCATGTATCCGGCCGCTTCGGTAAGCGGTATCTATTACGCGCATCCCGCATCCAAGTATTTTGGCCTGGGGAAAATTGAAAAGGATCAGGTTGAAGATTATGCGGCCAGAAAGGGGCTTTCCATAGAGGAAATGGAGAAATGGCTGGCTCCTAATCTCAATTACATTGTATAAACTGTTTTGATGTTGGAACCGCAATGCGCTCAGCCAGTTTAAATCGGCCTGCTGAAAATCCGCCTACCCACTCCAAACAAAACATCCACAAAAGATATTTGCAAACCTTGTCATCTCGAAACGATTGAGAGATCTCTAAGCTGCAACAATAAAGCCTGTATAAAACGCTTCCCCAATAACCTCCCTGCACACGTCAGCGCAGCCGTCTTTCACCGTAAGCCAGAAATAAATAGTTCAGATGACTACAGGGACAAATTAAAATCTCAGAGGGTCAAGGTGCCTGCTCTGTATGTTTAATTCGGTGAATAGAAAATTGATTATACGAGCAACGGCTTGGCGTGTTCAACGTATAATACTACGTGCAAGAACGCGCAAAATTCCGCGTGTTATCACACGCATGCAAAATCCAAAAACATGAAGGGCGTACTCTTTAACTTGTTAGAAGAATTCATCATTGAAAACTATGGCGAAAAGACCTTCGATGATATTTTGGATGAATGCAGCTTAACTACCACAGAGCCTTTTGTGGGTCCGGGCACATATCCGGACGAAGACCTTATGGAGATCGTAACAAAGGCAGCCGCTAAGTTGGGAATTACTCCTGATCAAGCAATGTTCGCTTATGGACGATATATCTTTCCAAAATTAGTCGAAGCGGTACCCCAATTTGTAGAACATCATGACCATCCTAAAGTTTTCTTAAAAACGATTAACGATGTAATTCACATGGAAGTGAAAAAAATGTACACACATGCCTATACCCCCGAATTTAAATATTTTGACACAGAGGAGGATAAATTGATCATTCAGTATTCATCCAAGAGAAAACTTTATGCGTTGATGGAGGGGCTTATTGAAGGAGTGGCGGATTATTTTAATTACACCATTCGTCGATCAAGAAAAATACATGATTTAAATGGCAAAGAAGTCTGTGACTTTAGTCTTTATTTTATACCGAATTGAACCTGGAGAAAAAATATAAAAGGGAAAAGGAGAAGGTCAAAATTCTGGAAAGAATGATTGAAGACAAGACGCGTGAGGTATATCGAACAAACAGGCAGTTGATAGATCAGGAAAAATTACGTTTGGAAAAAGAAGCAGCAGAGAGAACGGCCAAAAGCAAAGAGGAATTCCTGGCCAATATGAGCCATGAAATAAGAACCCCCATGAATGGCATAATTGGCCTGACAAATCTGCTTCTAAAAACCGAACTAAATCCTAAACAACGAGAATATTTAAGGGCCATGAGTATGTCTTCCGGGAATTTAATGGTTATCATAAACGACATACTGGATTTCACCAAAATAGAAGCCCGAGAAGTAACCCTGGAAAAGATAGATTTTAATGTTTTAGCTGTGGTAACAGCGGTGATTGAGCTGCTCCAAACAAAAATCAAAGGGCCTGATTTAGTGTTAATGTATGATGTGGATTCAACCATTCCTGATTGTTTGAAAGGGGACCCTTTTCGATTAAATCAGATACTGATGAATTTGGTGGGTAATGCTGTGAAGTTCACTAAAAGAGGAAAAATTGAACTGATGGTCAATCAAATTTGTAGAGATACCAAAAAATGCACATTGGAATTCATGATTAAGGACACTGGAATTGGCATTCCAGAAGATATGCTCACAACTGTTTTTAAAGAATTTTCTCAAGTTAATAGCAGCATCACAAGGGAGTATGGGGGAACTGGATTAGGGCTTACCATAACAAGCAGATTGATCGAATTACAGGATGGGACCATAACGGTTGAAAGTAAGCTCAATGAAGGAACCACTTTTAAATTTTCAATAGCGTATCAATACCCACAACCACCCAAGTTGCCTCAAAAAGGGCCAAAGGTGAATAACAAATTAAGGTCGGAGTTTCGAGGGCTGAAGGTACTTATAGTAGAGGATGACATTATAAATCAGTTTTATGTAAAAAAGGTTCTTGAAAACTTGGGAATGCTCACCCAAATAGCGGAGAACGGGAAAATTGGACTGGACAAAGTCATAGCTGATGATTTTGATATCGTTCTCATGGATATGAATATGCCCGTTATGAATGGTTATGAAACAACACGACGTATCAGAATGTTAGACGCGCCTAAATCTGAGACTATGGTGATTGCGATGACAGGAAGTGTGTTGTCCAGCGAAATTGAGAAAATGTTAAGTAACGGAATACAGGAAATTATTGCGAAACCCTTCAACACGGATGATTTACGTATTAAAATACAAGAATCATTAGTTGTAAAAAGCTCAAAGCAAGATGTTCAAAGAATACGGCCCATATCCAAGCAATGTCTCAAAGGCTATAAAATATTATTAGTTGAAGACAATAAAATAAATCAGTTGTTGGCTAAAGGATTGGTGCGAGACAATGGGGGTTATGTTGACATTGCAGAAAATGGGAAAATGGCAATTGATAAAATGAAAATGTGTAATTACGATTTGGTGTTGATGGATATGCAAATGCCAATTATGGACGGTTATCGGGCAACGAGATACATTCGGAACCAAATGATAAAACCAAAATGTGAAGTCCCGATTTTAGCAATTACTGCCAACGTGCTTAACGAATCGATGGAAATGTCAAAAAAAGCAGGCGTAAATGATTGCATTTTTAAACCTTATTCAGCAGAAGACTTGCTCCTTAAAATTATGGATCTAATAAAGGTCCAAAGATTCAAATCGGTGGTATGATAAAGATTGGAGGCTATCAATATGGCGCTGGAGCTTTCCGAAAGTTTCGAACTTTCGGAAAGGTGACAACGGTCCGAAAAGAATAGGATTGTATCCCGATTCACCCTTTCTGGGAAAATTCGAGAACCAATATCTTCAATTTTGTTTTTGGTGGCATCCACCACCGCTCATCCAATAGAATTCCTCTCAAGGTCAAGTCCAAGTATTCTGCCCATAGTGTAAGTGTTTGATTGTTAATAAATTTAATCAAACAATAGGAATCACAAAATGATTTATTTCATTTGACATTAAGATTTTTAAATCCCTTTTTAAATCTCATCACAATAAGGCTATATGCCGAAGGYWWAAAAYCTTAAGCCCTGCGTCTCGTAGGGCTTTTTAATGTCCAATTATTTCCTTTRCTGGACCTGCMGACGTGAAGAAACAGCTTCCATAAATTCCTGTCTCAAGATAAAAGTACTTCGTAAAGACATTTTATTTTCTAGCTTTGATACATAGACTTAGCTATGGATCGAAAGTTTATTGCGTTCATTTGTTTTCTCTTTACCATTGAAATGGTGTACGCCCAAACCATGTCCTTTCCTCAGGAGGGCAACGCTGATTGTGATGGCGCTCTGGAGATCAGAGATTCCTTATATGGCCCAACCGTACCCCCCGAGGGCCATGGTAAAAAAATGGATATCCAGACGAATTCCATGAAGGATCTCTATAGGTTTGAAAGGGAGCACAACACGTTATGGTATCGGTTCGAGGCACTTTATACTGCGGAATTGGCACTTGACATTCTTGCTGTTGACTCAACTGATGATTTTGATTTTATCCTGTTTAAACACGACGAGTCTGAGGACTTTTGCAAAAGGATAAGAAAGAATGAAGTGAAGCCTATTCGCACGAATATGGCCAAAAGTGGACCGGGAAATGTAGGTAGAACAGGACTAAATCTCACGTCGTCGAGTGAGTATGTGCAATCAGGACCCGGAAATTCGTATAGCAAGCCGATTGATGCCATTCAAGGCGATGTGTATTACATGGTGGTAGATAACTTTTCGAAACATGGGAAGGGACACCGTATTCACATGCATTATAAGGGCTATCCWAAGAAGAAAGGGTCCCTGAGTATTGCCGTACAGGATTTGAAATACAGGAAGAAGATCAGGGCAGATGTGGAAATACTGGAGCTTCCGGTTGCGGAAGGCCGCGGGGATAAGCTGGACTATTATCTATCCGGTGAATTGAGCTATACGGTGGAATTGGAGGCGGAAAGGTCGTATGAAGTTTCTTGCAGTGCTATAGGTTMCTTTTTTTATTCTAAAATCATTAAAACACCCGCTACCCCGAAAGATCAGCGGCTGCGTGTGAAATTATCAAAGGTTAACCTTGGAGAAAAATTAACATTAAAGGATATAGAGTTTGTTGGAGATGCTGCTGAACTACGGCCAAAATCTTATGTGACATTGGATCACTTGGTCCGTTTTATGAGGAGAAATGTCAGCATTAGTGTGGAAATTCAGGGCCATGTGAATGCGCCAGGAACTTCCAATAAGAAGGAAATTAARTCTCTTTCAGCGGACAGGGCCAAGTCTGTGTACGACTATTTAATAAAACACGATGTTGATGCTGGACGGTTAACGTATAAGGGATATGGGAATAAACAGATGATACACTCGAAGCCGGCCAATGAAAAACAAGAAGCCGCCAACCGAAGAGTCGATGTGTTGGTTACCGGTATCAAAGAATTGGAAAGTACTGCAAAGCAATAAGCGCCCAATAATTGTATAGAGGTGGCGTTTCCTGTATATTCGGGGTTTGATAAATGAGTATCGGGAGTAGACATATCTATCGAGTTGCAGGATGCATACTTGGGCTACTTGTATTATCCACCGAGGGTTCCGGCCAGGAGCGCACCACATGGACGCTAAAGCAGTGCATTGACTATGCCCTCGAGAACAATATTCAAATAAAACAGACACGGCTGAACGTGGACATGGCAGCTGCTAACGTGGTACAGTCCAAAGCCAATCTGCTGCCCAGAGTCAATGCCTTTGCTTCTCATAGTTACAATTTTGGAAGGTCGGTAGATCCATTCTCCAATGACTTTGTTACACAAAGAATACAGTCAAATAGCTTTTCAATAAGCGGTAATGTCACCTTGTACAGCGGTTTGACCAACTACAATACCGTTAAACAACAGCAAGAAGATTGGCAAGCAGCTAAGTATGATTCTGACAAAGCCACCAATGATATCATGCTGGCAGTAGCGGGGAACTACCTTGAAATCCTATTCAATATGGAGCTAGAAGAGGTGGCCCGAAATCAGGTATCGCTTACCGGAGGGCAATTGGACAGAATGCGCAAACTGGTTAAAGCTGGAAGTATCCCAAGAGGTGATTTATTGGAAATTGAGGCACAGTTGGCGCTGGATGAATTGCAACAAATAGAGTCTAATAACAGATGGGAATTATCTATTCTCACGTTACAGCAGCTCCTTGATCTTGATCCAGCCAAGGAGTTCGACATCGCTGTGCCTGAATTAACGATTGAAGATGACGCCAAGATGGAGAGCACACCAGGCTTGATCTACGATGCAGCCATTGCGATAATGCCAGAGGTGAAGGCTGCGGGCCATAGATTAAATAGTAGCGCCACGGGATTGGCCATCGCCAAAGGAAGCCTCAGTCCAACACTCTCTTTGGGAGGCTCTTATGGTACAGGCTATTCCGATGGCCGAAGTCGTATTCTGAGCACGTCATTGACCGGAGTCGATACGCTGGCCTTCACAACAACTGGAGAAGGCGTCTTGTTTCCCAGCTACACCAACGTGCTTGAGACCACTCCCTTTTTTGATCAAATCAAAGACAATGTCAATCAGAATATAGGTTTCAATCTTTCGATTCCCATCTTCAACGGCTTGCAATCGAGAACCTCCATTAAGCTTGCGCTCATCTCCATGAAAAACGCCGAATACACGATGGAACTGGAGAAACAAAGGATCAAAGAAACCATTGAGCGAGCTTACCTCGATGCCACTGCAGCGTTGAAGAAATTTAGGTCGTCCCGGAGATCAGTTGCTGCATTGCAGGAGTCCTTTGATTATGCTAAAAAGAAATTTGATGTTGGACTGTTAACAACCGTGGAGTTCAACGACAGTAAAAATAAATTGGCAAAGGCGAGTTCGGATATGGTTCAGGCCAAATACGATTATATCTTTAAAACGAAGGTTCTGGATTTTTATCAGGGCAATTCATTGGCATTTTAAGTTATCTGCGAATTACGAATTACGAATTACGAATTAATACGAATGTACGAATGGAATGCGCGAAGGTGTAGCTCATTGAATTAGTACATTCCTGTAGGTGATTAGCCTTATTAACGTAGCAGGAGCAATCCTGTTATGTGTCATTACAATGACGTCGAAAATAAATGTTACGGAAAGAAGCTCGTAGGTTTCTTACGTTTAGATAACTCGGAAGATGAGTACGGAAATTTCTATTCGATTGGAATTTACCTTTCATTTGAAGATTGCTCAACTGGCATATCCATTCTCACGACCAATGCAGGGAACGAAATCAAGTGGAAATTTGAAGCTATTGAGAATTTCAAATCTGAAAAACTTGAAGGGTTCGGATATATCCATGAGCCAACTACTGATGATACGTTGAACGGACTCATAGGGCAACATCTAAAAGAAATTAGATGTCATTTATACGAAATCCAGGATGTTGTTGGAGAGGGGTTCAAAATGATACGTGGCGAAATTCAGGCGATCATATTCAAATTTGACACATTGGAATTGGTTGTTAAATGTTCGGGAGATGAGATGTGGACTGAAGTTGACGAAAAAATTGAAATAGACAAAACAGAATACCCTGGAGCAATTTGGAAGAAGATAGAGGCAACCAATACAAACGAAGGATCTAATCATATTTTATAACGAGCTTTAATGGAAAGATGAATTCTATAAGTCAGAAAGGCACCTTAAAAAATGCTTCAGGATTACATATCCTGTACAACCTACCTACAAAGGTGGATTCACCAGCAAGCGTGAACACCGCCCCCAAAGGTTGAGTTACAGATGTAAAGATGCATATTCTAGATTCCTTTGAATTCCGAAATCTATCAGAGAATACATTCGTAAATTCGTATCCATTCGCAATTCGCAGACCTTATGAGTAAGACGTTAAAAATATTGCTGATGTTGATGGGCATCCTCATTGTGCTTGCCGTAGTTGGGAAGCAGATGGAGTGGTTTGGAAAGTCCATTGAT
>JAESRW010000156.1 GCA_016764395.1 Flavobacteriales bacterium | reverse complement strand
CCCCAAAGAAGGATAGGATAATTAGCCAAGAGGAACTTAATCAATTTGGCCAATGAGAGAATGCTCGTTGCGATGCCCAAAAACAGCACCGTGAGAAATGTACCATTGATATGATCCCAGAAGGCTTTGAATTTACCCGTAAAAATGAGCTTGATCGCCTGGATGTCAATAGATTGTAGCGAACCAATCAGCGTCTCGTAAATCCCTGTAATAAAGGCAATTGTACCACCGCTCACACCGGGTACAATATCCGCCGCACCCATAGAGAGCCCTTTAAGGAATAGCGTTATATGTTGCTTGATCAAAAGTTTGGATTAGATGTAGGAAGCACTATAAGTTGGAAGTAACCTTTACTTCCTTACCCATAAATTGTTCAAACGTATCCCCGCGAAGGCCCAGTCTCAAGGTCTCTAGCGGAATGACCTCGTTAGGTGCAATATTTCCCAAATTAACATTGGCCCCCAATAATTTAATAAACCACACTTGTTGTGCTTTGATCGGGGCCTCCCACATGATCTTCTCTCCAGGAATGGTATTCAAAATCTCTTCTACCAATCCAGATCTTACCTCACCGGTGGATCTGAACAGCCCCACGTTTCCACCTTCTCTGGCTTCGCCAATTACTTTCCAGGCTCCAGCTTCCAACTCTTGCTGAATTAATTTAATCCACTTATAGGGAGGAATAATCTTATCTGCGTCTTTCGAACCAACCTCTGATAGGACAGTAGTTTGTTCTGCAAGTTTAGAGATGCACATACACTTCTCTTCTTGCGTCATATTGATCGATCCATCAGACACTTCCGCCAAAGGCATTTTGTAGCGGTCAATGAGCCTCCTATAGTCGTCGAACATCCCCTTGGCAAAATATAATTCGAATAATGTTCCTCCAAAACACGTCTGAATATCAGCGTCCTTATACATCTGGAGCTTCAGTTCAAGGTCATTGGTGATCACTGAAGTGCCAAATCCCAACTTCGCAATATCAATGTACTGATGAGATGCAGCGATCGTATCTTCAACTTGCCTAATACTCAGGCCCTTGTCCATCATCATCGTAAGGCCATTCTCTCGTGGCTTGACAGAACGATCAGGTAATCCAGGAATATCAAAGTTCATAATTCATCTAATTTGGAGTTGCGAAAATATGAAATTGCACTGAGAATATTATTATCATCGCCTTCGCTACTTCAGATACACTGCTATAAGAACAACTAACGGGCCTGCCAATAGGGGTTAATTGATGTTTATTTTCAACTTTTAACCTAAGGACATTTATTCACTCTTGTATTTCTCAATCAGGCTGCCTATCACCCGATCGCGTTTGGCTTCAGGATAATAATCGAAGAGTATGGTGTGGAGTTTATAATTAAGCAGCAGTCCCTTCTCCAATATTTCATACCCTTTTTTCTTATCCCCAGCTTGCAAAAGCAAACTGCAATAGGAATAATATAATTGATGACTTTCCGGATTTACGATAATGCCCTTTCTCAATACTTTGAGGGCCTTCGCCTTTTCTTTGCTTCGAAAGAGCGTATCCGCATATTTCAACCAGACCGTAATATTGTTTTCATCCAACGAAACAGCCTCCTGATAGGCATCTGTAGCTCCTTTGTAATCCTTGGTATCCATTAGGATATCCCCAAGCATCATCCAGTTTCCAGAATGTTCAGGTTCAATATCGACCGCTTTTTGAAAGTAGGTCAGTGCCTCGTCTCTTTTCCCAGTTTGTGACAAGACTCTTCCTATAGCCAGACAGGCATCAGAGAATTCAGGGTCCATCTTAATCGCCTTACGGTAGTGTCTTTCTGAAGAAATAGTGTTACCACTCTTTTCGTAACATTCTCCTATATAATAATGCGTAAATGCCTCCGGCTCTTCATATTTAAAAGTCTCCAAATACAGTTCGATGGCTTTATCAAACCTTCCTAAATGCGCATAGGCATGCGCCTTGTTGAAATAGGCTGAAGCAAAGTTATCATCAATGGCAATGGCAAAATCGTAGGCATCTATTGCATTCTGGTGTTGGGCCATTTTACTATAGCTAATTCCAAGATTGTACCACGCTGCATGTGAGTAGGGATGTTGATCCAGGTATTTCTGGTAGTAGATAGTGCTTTCATCCAGTTTGTCTTCTGCCTCAAAGCAAAACGCCAGTTCGTAAAGGGCTATTTCATTTTCTGGATTAAAACTGATTGCTCGTTTTAGATATTTCAGCGCCTTGGCATTCTGGTCGAGGTTTTGATATTCAAATGCGATACACATATAAAGATCATCCTTGTCAAGTTCGTTGTCCAGGGCCTTTTTATACGCTTGAATGGCTTCTTTGTGTTTTCTAAATTGAGAAAGAATATTGCCTTTAGTTGCGAGTAGCTCCGAATTATAGGGTTCACTCTGTTCAACCTGGCAAAGGAGTTCCAGCGCGTCCTTAGGATGCTTCGATTCCGCCAGAATCTGTGCTTTTCGGATCAGCAGATCACTGGAAAAGGGGTGCTGAGAAGTTGCGAAATTCAAGGCATTTAAAGCTTTAGTATAATCGCATTCATTCGCATAATGGTCCACGATGACCTCAAACTCACCGACATCAAAGAAGTATTGGGCATCTTCCGCAATCATATCCTCAAATCTGCTTATCGATGAGGTGCCTTCACCGTTATTGTCCTTGTAGCTATGTTGTTCTTCCATCTTTATTCGTATTTGATCCTCCTGTTTTTCGGGACCCTACTAGTCAAATTTAATAAAAAGAAATAGCCTTTACTGGAGGTGGAAATTTTATATTAACAAAGTAATTAACATTCAATTGGTTAAGCCATGGCTCTGAATTTCACTGAGCGGGCTTATTTAATACTATTTTTGCAAGGAGTTTGGGTTGTACGATTGTAAAGCCAAAAGACATTTAAGTTGGAGTTGAGCTGAAGATTTTTAATGCATGAAGTACACAATGTTGGATATCAGATCACAGTTGTGTGTAAAGAGAGAATCTGGCAATAGGCAATAAGCAATAGGCAATGGGCAATGGGCAATGGACAATAGGCAAGAGGCGGTGGGCAATGGGCAATTCGCTATGGGTAATTTACAATGGGCAATGAGTAAGGTGTAATAGGGAATGAGTAATTCGCAATAAGCGATTAGCAATTCGCAATGATTAATCAGCAATAATCCCTAGCTACGAACATCAAGCATCAAGCATCAAGCATCAAGCAACGCGCTTCCAGCACTCACGCATCACAAATTCACGTAAACATTTATCCATGACATTAATTAAAAGCATTTCAGGAATCAGGGGGACCATTGGAGGAAAAGTTGGAGAAGGGCTTTCTCCGTTGGACGTTGTCAAATTTGTTGCGGCATTCGGATATTGGATAAAGCGTAAGCGGAATAGCCAGGAGATCAAAATGGTAATCGGTCGCGATGCTCGAATTTCCGGGCCAATGGTTAACCGTTTGGCCACAGCCACTTTGCAGGGACTTGGAATTAACGTAATTGATTTAGGCCTTTCCACTACCCCAACGGTTGAAATGGCGGTAATACATGAAGGGGCCGCCGGAGGAATTATTCTAACTGCGAGTCACAATCCCAAGGAATGGAACGCTTTGAAACTATTGAATGGTAAAGGTGAATTTATCTCGGGATCGGAAGGAGAGGAAGTTTTAAAGATAGCAGAGGATGAGTCCTTTACATTCGCTGGTGTAGATGAATTGGGAAGTGTTTCTCAAGATGATACGTGGATTGAGAAGCACATTGATAAGGTAATTGCGCTTCCGAATGTAGATGTTGCGGCGATTGAGAATATGCATTTCAAAGTCGTTATTGACTGCGTAAATTCTACTGGAGGGATTTCATTACCTCCATTGCTCAAGGCATTGGGGGTTGAAGAGGTGGTTGAACTGTACTGCGACCCCAGTGGTGAATTTCCTCACAATCCCGAACCCTTACCAGAGCATCTGACGGACCTGTCCGCAAAGGTCAAAGAGAGCGGTGCCCATCTGGGTTTCTCAGTTGATCCCGATGTTGATAGGTTGGCCATTGTATCAGAGAATGGGGAGATGTTCGGTGAAGAATATACCCTCGTTGCGATAGCGGATTACATATTGGGATCAAAGCCGGGCGCCACCGTTTCCAACTTATCCTCCTCAAGGGCACTTAGGGACGTAACGCAGAAGCATGGGCAAACACACTACGCATCAGCTGTTGGTGAGGTCAATGTTGTAAACATGATGAAGCGCGAGAACGCGGTCATTGGTGGAGAAGGCAATGGTGGCATTATTGTGCCCGACCTGCATTATGGACGGGATGCATTGGTTGGCATTGCTTTGTTCTTGTCGCATCTCGCTAAAGCCGGTTTAACCTGTTCTGAACTCCGTGCCACTTATCCAGCGTATCACATGTCTAAAAATAAAATTCAGTTGACCCCTAGTATTGATGTTGACGATGTGCTTGAACAGATGGCAAAGAAGTACAGTAAGGAAGATGTTAATACGATAGATGGAGTGAAGATTGACTTCGCATCAGGATGGGCTCATTTGCGTAAGTCAAATACAGAACCGATTATCAGGGTGTATTCTGAGAGCACTTCCCCTGAGGCGGCCCAGGAGTTGGCGGAAAAAATCATTGTGGACGTAAATGCATTGGTGAAATAACACCACCGATAAGCAGTAAAGCACAATCGGTACATTAGTCTTGGGCTAGCCAGGTTGAGTTTCGGCATTTGTTTGACTCTTGGTATTATAAATCTGATTGGACCCTCCCATTTAATTTTGATGAAAGTTTATTTCGACAACGCCGCCACTACCTCACTAGATCCTGAAGTTTTAGAGGCGATGCTGCCCTATATGAAAGAGCATTATGGCAATCCCTCTTCCATTCATTCCTACGGAAGACAAACCAGATCGGCCATCGACAATGCCCGACGCTCAATAGCCGGTCATTTGAAAGTTTCGCCTGGTGAAATTTTCTTCACATCCGGGGGAACCGAAGCCAACAATATGGCGCTGCAATCAGGTGTAAATAGTTTGGGGATCAAAAATATTATCTCCTCTAAACTGGAGCACCATGCCGTGTTACATACACTTAACTTTCTGGAACGACAGGGGAATTTGAAGGTGCATTGGGTAAACTTAAAAGAAAATGGTGCAATAGATTTGGTTCATTTAGACCAATTGCTCGCGGATAATGAGGAAGTTTTGGTGAGTCTCATGTATGGCAATAACGAGATTGGGAACCTCCTGGATATTCAAAAAGTCGGTGAATTGTGTTCCAAACATGGAGCGAGGTTTCATTCTGACACCGTACAGGCAGTAGGTCATTACAACCTGGATTTTCAAAGCTTTAAATTGGATATGGCCTCCGCATCAGCGCATAAATTTCACGGGCCCAAGAGCTGTGGTTTTCTCTATATTAACGGGGAGAATCCGATAGGGCCATTCATCCACGGAGGTGCACAAGAACGCAATATGCGGGGAGGCACGGAGAATGTTTACGGAATTATCGGAATGGCCAAGGCCCTCGATATTGCTTTGGAGAACCTGGAGAAAGATCAAGCTTACGTGAAGGAACTGAAGTTGTATGCGATCTCCGAGCTGAAAAACAATATTGAAGATCTCCAATTCAATGGCGAGAGCGAAGGAGATAGTTTGTATACAATCTTGAGTATATCACTTCCAGTGACCGATAGGCGGGAAATGCTGCTTTTCAACCTGGATATAGCCGGTATTGCCGTATCTGGAGGATCTGCTTGTTCATCCGGGGTACCTGAAGACTCTCATGTACTAACAGGAATAGGCGCGGATATGGACAGGCCCTCGGTAAGAATCTCATTCAGCAAGCTCAATACCAAGGCGGAGGTGGATTACTTTGTTAAGACCTTGGTTGATGTGTTGATGTAGGGGTTTAGGCTTTAGTTTAAGATGGCGTTGCAATATGTCAGGATATAGAACGTGTTGTGATTTGGGCGAAACGTTTAGTTTTCAATAAGACATATAATCTAACCGCAAAGGTCGCAAGGGTTTCGCAAGGGACGCTATGAATGATCACTCTCCTTTTACCTTGGCGCTCTTGGCGAAACCCTTGCGACCTTTGCGGTTAAACTGGAAATTCAGATAATGTAGAATTCCCATGAACAGGGGGGATTTGACATTAAATATAAAAAACAACTATTTACAACGCCATCTTAAACTAAAGCCGGGGTTTATTCTCGAAAAGAAAGGGGCACCATAGAGACGTTACCGGAACAACCAACGGTGTTGAGATTCATCTCTTTAATATTCGACCAATTCCGAACAAAGGTCTATCGTTAATCAGAGATTTACCGAGATGCGTTCCACAGTTTGAGTATTCCAAATTATCTTGCTGCAACTATCGGCTGTTCTCTATCAACCCAGATCTTGAACTCAGATACCAGCCACTCAGGTGCATCGATGGGTACTCCGTGCCCTGATGTTTCATGCCATACCAAAGAACCGCCAAATTCATTGTGTACTTTGATGATGCAGGTTTCAGCAACCAACCTGTCCCCTTTTGAGCCTATAATCAATGTGGGAATATCAGGCATATTCTCAGGAGCCGAATAACGCATTCCGGCGATTGTTTGTCGGAGGATATTGGCTTTGGTCATGGGCCTTCTCTCCTGAACATCTGTCCACTCGTTAAGGTTCGAATTGAAGTTGACCGTGTCATTGCTGTTAATTTTCAGCAAGATCATCTCCCTGGCCTTCATATCTTTCTCAAACATCACAGCGAACATCTCTTTGCGAATTTCCTTTTTCGCACGCTCGTCCATTCTGCAAATCCCATTAAAGCTGGCACTAATCATCACCAAACCCTGAAAGTCTTGTGGGTATTTGTCAATCCACTCAACTGCAACCATACCACCCAAGGAGGTAGCCATGATTACATTCTTCCCCTTCATCTTATTGATGTTCTCAATTTCACGTGTTCGCATAAATTCCATAATGCCATTGACAGTAAGAGCCGCCTTTTCATTGTTATAAATCCCTGATCCAGGTAGATCCAAAAAGCTCAGTTTTGCATTGGGAAATTCCTTCATGAGGTTTTCCGTGAAGGCCATTCCCCAGTGTCCCGACTCCCTTGTAAGTCCCCTTAACAAGAAGATATTCATGGTATCAGTGCTGTTAAATGCCATTTGCTCTTGTGCTTTCGTGTTAAGTGTTGTAGCCATCACAACTATCAGGGTCAACATTTTTGAGATTTTTTTTATTGCTTTCATCTTTTTGCGTTTGTTATGAGTAATGATGAAACAAACATCGGGAGCATTGAGGCCCAGATGAAACGGCTATTCATCAGGATGAACAGCATATTGTTAAAAGGCGTCATTTTGTTATGCATGCATAACTTCAGCCGCCTAATTCGCAAGAAAACCGGATGGATTAATGGTGATTTGCGATTTATGCCAATAATGAAGCACGGGATTATTGACTCTCGTCAAAATAAATTGACAAACTGGCATTTACCAGATAAGAATTCGCAAAGCATTGACATATTCTTGTTATCTTTATCGTCTGTTTGCCTGCCCCTTTGTCTATCAGGTAGGGATGTTAACAAGTAGCCAGACTCATCTAACAGACCATGAGAATTTTGTCCATTTTACTCTTGCTTGTTTTAACCTCGTGTACCTACAAGCGAATTGTACTTAGGAACTTCCCCAATGTGACCGACTACAAACTCTTTCCCCAGCGTATCATCAGACATGCTGAGAAAGAATTTAAATTTAAGAGAAGTACAGCCAGTATGGCTTTACCAAATCAGAATAAATGGGCCTTTTATAGAGGGGGTAAGAGGATCACCCGGTCCAAGGCCCCATTGGATAAGTACCTTGAGAAGAGTAACACCACGGCCTTAATAATCATTCGGCATGATACCATTCTATATGAACAATATTTCAATGGATATAAAGGAGACAGCAAGTCCATGCACTTCTCGATCAACAAGGCAATTATGTCAGTCCTCACTTCAATAGCGGTTAAAGAGGGCGCGTTTAAGGGCTTCGATCAGGCAATAGGAGATTTTATTCCTATGTATGCAGAGGACGAGCGCGGCGCGGTAACGATTGGCAACCTGGTAAATATGAACAGTGGGTTTGACTGCAATGATTACGACGATCAATTGCGATTTATTCGACTCTACTACAGCGATAGGCCACAGAAATTCATGAATCAAAGGAAATTAACCACCGATCCTGGAGACCACTTTGCTTACTCCTCTTTTACCACGATGCTTCTAGGAATATGTTTGGAGAAGGCAACGGGCAAATCGCTAAATGAATACATAGAAGAAAAGCTCTGGAAGAAAATGGGCACCACCTATGATGCTAGCATGAGCACATTCAAGGATGGCACGCCGATGGCCTGGGGTGGACTCACCTCCTACCCCATTGATTTGATGAAATTCGCCAGGCTGATGCTCAATCGGGGGCACTGGGACCGGGAGGAAATCATACCAGAAGATTATATCAATGCGTGTAAAGACAGATCAGAGGGCAAGGGAAAAGCGTGGATGTACAGCAAAGGATTTTGGTTGGATACTTATAATTGCCTGGACGAAGAGGAAATACAGAAATTGAATTTCAGAAAGCAGAGGCGATATTGCGATGGCGAGAACCAAATGTATGCTGGTGGATACCGTGGTCAAATTCTGTTCATTGACTTTGAAAAAGAACTGCTCATCCTTCGGCTTGGAACCGGCAATGGCAATAAGAACTGGAGCAGAAGTATTAGCTTACTCGGGAATTTGTTGTAAAACTAAAGGTGCTCGAGGATACTTTTGACCGAGGCCCTGTTTTTATAATCATAGTCAAACTGCTTATAAACTATTGTGCCCTCCTTATTAATTACATAAGTGGCTGGCACTGGAATCATGGCAGTTTCCTTACCATTATTCTCCGCAATGTCGGTTAGCAAGTAAGTCTTGATCATATTTCTGTACTTCTTCGTTACGTTAAAAAGAACATCGTAGGAAAGTAGGATTTGCAAGCTTGTATCAGCCACGAATGAAAAATCGGACTTGGTTTTCTTCTTCATTTTTTGCGAATATTCTTCCTTCTCCGGCCCAACCGCAATCACCCTTGCACCCCTGTCCGTGAGCAACTGAATCGAATCATTAAAATTGTTGAGGTATTTTGAACAAACCGGACACCACTTTCCCCGATAAAAAAGGAGTACAACCGGACCCTCTTTTTGTAATTCATCAAGGACCAGCAAATTTCCATTCACATCATTGACGCTGAAGTTGGGTGCTGCAGTCCCTACCTCAAGTCCCTTTGGTACCGCAAAAGAGGTATCAACACCATATCCGGTTAGATCAGCTTCTTGGCCTACAACTAGCCCAGGAAGAAACAACAGAATAAAAATTAGATTTTTCATCACTATATTTTTTAACACCTATTAAATCGGTCAAAAGAAACTCGCCTTCAATCTTTTTTCCGCACCTCAAAACTGTTACCAAGGCTCTGTTGAAGGAGCACGAAATTAGGTATTTCTCTTTATCTGAATGTCGGACAACCAACATATGCCAGGATTGCTCTAATTCATCCATAACTACCTGAACCCGTGTATGTAAATAGCGAAGTATGCATAAGTTTTATTATCTTTCGATTGTCGATAGAATCTGGATCTTATTATCGGCCAAGCATTTACAGTACTAACCAAAACAATAAGCTATGAATAAGATGACAGCAGCAATTGTAGGAGGTATAGTAGGTACGGCGGTGATGACTGGGTTTATGATGGTGTCACCTGCTCTGGGATTTCCTGAGGTCAACCCGGCAGAAATGATGGCAGGAATGATGGAAATACCGATAGTAGCGGGCTGGGGGATTCACTTTATTGTAGGAATCGTATTTGCCTTAGGATTTGCGGTGCTTATCATCAACTGGCTGGAAAATATCAGCAGTAACATTCTAAAGGGTGTTATTTTCGGGTTGATTGCCTGGGTTGTCGCCCAAAGTGCATTTATGGGAATGGGAGCAGTGACACAAGCACTGCCAGGCCCGCCACCTGAAGGAATAGCCATGATGATGACTGGTAGTGCGCTGAATCATATCGTATTCGGAATTGTGGTTACCATGTTTGTGAAGCTTGAGAAATAAACGGCTCGCACATCTCCACAACAGGCCTTCGGCCTAACCGATTACCACTGAAGATTATTTACCCACTTTTACTCTAATCCCCTCTGAATGAGCAGTAAATTCAGGCGCATACATACTTTGTATGGTTGAAATTCCATTGGAAAAATCACCAGAATGACTTACTCGCAAAGGATACTCAAACACATAAGTGCCCTTTGGCAATCTGTCCATGAAGAAGTTAGTAGCAGCATCTCCGGTGCTTTCATAATACCCCAATCCATCCTGCCATTTATATCTCGAAATCACATTAATAGGTTCAAATCCGGAAGCACGCATGTCTTTCATATGGACATACTCCATGTCCCTATCCACCCTCAACTCTATTCTAACCTTGATTTTATCACCCGGTTTTAATTTTGTCTTGGGCGAAATTGGTTTCATGACAACCCCATCATCACTGGGCGTTTCCAGGAAGAGGGCTTTTTTCAATTTCAGGGGTGTTTCATGAGGCGTGATTTTATCCAACTGTTCAAAATACTGCCAGTACAAGGCTCCCCAAGCGACTCCCTCATCAGACTTTGTCACCTTTACCTTCCCCCATTCCGGCTTAATCTCCTTCTTGCTCCAAGAGGTTTTGAAATAACCAGTTCCCGCTTCTACCTTCACATCGTCCATCGCCTTAGGATCAACCACCATATCCCCTAGTTGAACACTCACCAATGCGTCGGATGCCAGTAAATCTGTTCCCTTCAGCAACAATGCGTAACAGGCCTCTGTTGTGGCTTTGGTCGTTTTCCAATCCTGGGTTTGTTTGCTCTTCAGCAACCATATTTTTAAATCTTCAACCGATTTCTGGTCGTCTGCAACTTCGTCGAATGCTTCAATTAATAATGCGTGAGATTCTATTGGCGCCTGATACCAATAGTAGCCCTCATAATTGTCCTTCCAATACATGCCCATTTCCTCAGAATGAATGGAGTTCTCTCGAAGCGAATTCATGATCTCTCCAGGAACAATCTTAACCTCATCTCTGTGCAATGCTAAAGCAATCATCCCCTGCATATATCGATTGTTCTCCAACCAGTACTTTTTCGCCAGCCTCTTATAGTACGCTACCGCCTTTTTATTGAAGCTGGAAATTGGAATATCTTTAAAATAGCTGCGTGCATAGAGGTATTGAATTTGAATAGAGCCCAGGTGATTCTTCTCTAAATCTACCTTGTATCTGACTAAACGATCATAGTCCTCTCGARTCCTGTCATCCAGATACCGCACACCTTTTCTCACCATGTTCCAAACYTTWRGRTYCTCATGYACRTTTTTCACMCCYAAATGATCGAGRTGGCCGAAGCCGGTAACGATGTGCTGGGTGATGTACCGACTCTCTTTCATTCCCTGGAACCATGGCCATCCTCCATTGACTGATTGCGCTTTGATCAACTTTTTCAAGGCTCCTGCCAATTCGTTACTCATCTTATTCATATCGAAGAGCAGTCCCATACGTTTCTTGCGTTCGCTCTCGTTTTGCGCATCGAGTACCCAGGGTGTTTCTTCCAGAACAACAGCCTTCAGTTCTTGATTCTTCTCCAGGTTGGACAAGAATGCTTCAGGCCCCCTGGATTTCCAAGAGTCAAACACCGCGCGAATCTTTGGGCTGGAATTGGCAATGAATGTTGCCAGGCTATTGGCGTAGTATCGCGAGAACACTTGCTCTGAACAAGCGTAAGGATATTCCATCATATATGGCAATGCTTGTACCGCGTACCAAGCCGGATTTGACGTAAACTCCAGCGTTAATCGATGGTGCTTTATCGTGGTGGAATTGCCGGAGTTGATCAACTTTTTTAGTTGAAACTCCTTCGTCTCCTTGCCCCGAATCGGTAAAGGCATGGACTCGGTAACCAGCATTCGGTTGGTCAAAACGGGTACCGCCATCTCTTCTCCATCCGTGAACTTTCCTGCTTGAGCAGCCACCTTGTAGGTGACCGCTTGTACCCCTTCAGGAATTTGAATATCCCAACTCACAACCGTGTTGCTACCTTTTGCTACACTGAACGACTGCTGCTTGTCAGTTTTAATGAATTGGTCATCCAAGGACTTCATCGTAACTGCATCAAAGAAGAAGAGCTGAGCCGTTCCCCGTAAATCCTTCTCTGAGAGGTTAGCTATCTTAGTGGAGAAAGTCATCTGATCACTTTCGCGGAAAAACCGCGGTGCATTCGGCATTACCATGAGCTCCTTTTGTGTAACAACCTCTTCAAAGAGCTGCCCATATTTCAGATCTTTCGTATGCGCCAGCCCCATGAACTTCCATTTTGTCAAGGATTCTGGTACCGTGAATTTGATGATTACTTCACCTTTCTCATTGGTCTGCAAATGCGGAAAGAAGAATGCTGACTCTGCAAAGTTGGAACGGGCTTGAATGCCGGATAAGTTGGCCCTCGATTTTCCCCGCCCCTTGTCTCGATTATTATCAAATTCCCCCTTTTTGTTAGCACTCAGGATATCTTCGGCTGTACCGGCAGTATTTCTCCCATCCCTCAATTTATCTCTGGAAAGAGAATTAGCCTGGCTAGTCGTCTCATCTTCTGCCGCCTCTTCATATACCTCTCCGTATGTATCAATACCTGCTACGGATCTAGCTGATCTTAAAGCACCTCCAGTTAGGCCAAAAGTAGCAGGCTCCTCTTTCAAATACCCCACCGAACTGTATCCACCTCTGCGATAATATCTTGAGTAATCATGTAAGCCGAACCAATTGATATGATCAAAATCACGCTTGTGAAAGGGCTCGTAGGTGTTCCATTCAACCTGGTATAGGCTGGCTGAACGCGTGCCAAAAGATTGGTGTGCTCTCCAATTCAATCTGGAATAGTAGGACTGATAGATGTTAAAATACCAGTTATGAGATCTGAAGGCGTCGAGAGAGGCGTCATACATGGCAGCCATCATTTCAGCCGCTACGCGTTCGCCTTTATGGCCCTTGATCTTTACTTTCCATTCTTCCATTTGTCCCGGAAGCAGTTTATTTCTGAAAGTTTCAAATTCAATATCCAACTTCTTATTGGTATAGGGAACATGGATTAATTGGTCCAAGGAGTAGGATCGATTGTCCTTCACCATGGAAAAGTGCAATGTGAAATTCCCCCGGTGTTTTTCCAGAACAGGAATACGAATCAATTTCTGAGCTCCGCTTAACTTAATCCACTCCTTACTGATGATCTTATCCTGATGTTCAACTTCATAGCGAAGCTGAACATCGTCCGCAGCAGTTGCCAGCAAGAATTCCACCGTATCACCGGGTTCTGCATTTACATCCAGCGCATGAAACCAGGCATATTCATTAACTGGGGCCTTCCTGGATTTCTCGTCATAAACAGTGATGTAAGAAACATATTTCACCTCAACGTCATCTTTATCCTTTGCTGTGGCTTCGATTACATAGTCACCAGGCTCCCAGCTTTTGGCATTCTTGAGCAATAACACATCTGATTCTGCCGTATTAAAATCAATGCCCAGAACCTGCTCACCCTTTTCCCATTTATATTTGTCGTTCTCTTCATTGTAGACATCCTGTGGAAAGAGCTGATCATGCTCCGACTTAGAAAACAAATAAACATCTGGGCGTGCCCATTTTCTGTTTCTAAATATCTTATCTGGAGCCTTGAGCCTATAAATATTTATTAAACCTGGGGCCGGCGTTTTTTCACCCGCTAAGTTGGTCGTATTAATCCTGAAGGTATCGGTAGTATTGACGGATAACTTTTCCGGAATATTAACATTTAACATCAGCGCGGTGTATCCAACTCGAACATATTGTTGAGCAGAATGAGTTTCGCCATTGATATCCACGACATCAACATAGACTGTATAGTTATAGGTCGGACTGAGATCTTTGGAGATGGCATGGTCCGGGATAGCGGTGAATTCAATCTCATATATTCCAGACTCATCGGTGACCACTTCCCCATGGGCAATTTCCATTTCTGCAGAAGTGGGCCAATATCCCCTCCAGTAATAACACCAGTATGGAAAGGTCGCATTTCTAACCACCCTGTACTTCACGACTGCGCCGTCAACAGTTGAACCGGCGTAGGCCTTTGCCTGCCCATCCACTTTCACGATCTCACCCAATTTAAAGGATCCCTTTACCGGGTTGAATTCAACTTCGAACTTTGGACGCTTGTACTCTTCCACAGAAAAATAGACATTGCCATATTTGCTGCCAATTCTCATCTGCCCATTCAAGGATCCCGAAGGGGTAGTAAAGGATCCACTGTATGTTCCATACTCGTTGGTAGTGACCTTGAGTTCTGAGACTACCTGGTAATTGACATCATACAAATAAACTGTGGAGGTAAAATTGGCCAGAATTTGATGCTGCTTACCTTCCGATTCAATCATGATACCCTTGAAATGAACCGTTTGTCCTGGACGATAGATGGATCGATCGGTGAACAGGTGAACTCTGTTCACTTTCTTCGCTTGTTTGTAGGGGCGGTTTTGATAGAAGTTGGTATGGGTACTCAATTGGTCATCACCTTTGGAAAAATCCACATAGAAATTTCTATAATTATCAGAAACCTTCACCTTGAAATATCCATTCTGGTCAGTGGTATAAGAACCCATTTTCCTGAATTGATAGACCCTTAGCTGGTAGTCATACTTCTGTTGCAGGATGGTGGCTTTTACTCCAGGCATAGGCTGGCCCGTGCTTCGATTGAGGACGGTAAAGTCATAGGTACCATCAGGCTTTGACCGACTCAAATAGCTAAGATTGGATACCCAAGCATTGCTGTATGCAACAGCTTCCTTGTCAGTTGAAAACGTTGGATCACTCGCCGCCAGGAGTACATAATAGCCTTTGTCCGCTGCTGGAATTTTAATTTCGAGATGGTGATTTTGAAAGTCACCATCAACTGGCAAGCGCTCGGTCCACTCCTTAGATGCCGGTAACTTCACAAGGAGATTCACCAAATCCTGTCCATAGATCCTATAAGTCAGTTTTCTATGCTGCTGATAATCGACCTTACAAAGGCGGAAATACAATCGATCCACATTCCGGTATTTCAACAAGGCTTTCGAAGGTATACCAGGAAGAACCGCATTATCGATGGTGATACCATATGACTTCTTTACAATAAGCGACTTTAAGTATTTACAATTCAAAGCGCCATCCGATTTCGGAAACGCTGCAATTGCAGAGTCACAAAGGACTGCTGCTTTCTTTCTGTACCACTTATTATCATCAGATTGCAGAGGCTTGTATTGGCTGGCTCGTTGATCATAATGCATTGCGATATTAAAGGCTATTCGAGTTCCGAATGATTGATCCCTATAGTCCAGATAACATTTCCTCAATGCGGCTAAATACAAGTGCTCTACCCCTGCTACTTTCACAGATTGTTTCATAAATGACAAACGTTTCAGCTCAACTTCAACGAGCGCTTCTTTGTCAGGATCGTCCAGGTGAAATGCCGTGAGGCGCTGTAATATTTTCACAGCGTAGAATTTCATGGACATGGAATCATTGGTTGTGACCATCATCTTTGCAAACTCGTCAGCATCGCCAAAATAGGTGGAATCGCTCATCTCGAAGGCGTAGCTGGGTTGTGTCAGTCCTGATTCACTGGTCATGAAAAAATCCAAGGCCCGATGGGCCAGGAAGTCGTAAAGGGTTGGCCTAAGCTTCCTTGTTTCGTTGTCTTCTCTCACAAGAATATCGTCGAAAGTATTGATCGGCGTTCTTTTGAGTTCATCCTCTTGCTGCAGTGCGAGCCGGTGGTGCTTCATCGTCTCGTGAACGATTCGCTTCAAATCCCATGTTCTGATATCAGCGTTGTCAAATTCCTTTGTACTGGTTCTGTTGTAGAATTGCCACCGGTAACGCTGGTAATAAGTCCAGTAAACGCTTGCGGTGATTGAGTGGAGGACCGACGTTAGTGGATAATAAGCGTTTTCAATCTCGGCTTGTAGATCATAAATGGCCTTGACATATGCCTCTTCCTCGAATTGACTTTCTAATCTAATTTTGTAGATGATGGCTTTGGCGACTTGTTGGCCATTGATCTCTTTCTTGGCTTTCTCTTTAATACCCTCAACCACCTTTAGCGCGGAGCGATTCAATCCTTTGCTGATAAGGGAGTCTGTTTTCTTCCATTCTAACTCGTAGGTACTCCCCTGGGGGAAGACAAGAATAGGCTTGGCGGTTACTTGCGGACTGTTGTTACTAACGAAACCAGTACCTAGTAATACAAAAAAGATAAGAAAGAGAATGGGGACTTTTGATTTTTTCATGATAGGGGACGTTGTTTTACCCTATGATGCCATAAACCGTTGCATTCCATAAATGAGGTACATTTATCGGGATCCAATTGTGAAGGACAAGGGAAAATTCAACTATTGACGTGATGTGTAATTTACGGAAATACTTATTAACCCCTTTCGTGCAAAAGTTTTTCGAGATTACTATAGAGGTTTTGTATTTATTACTATCATTACACCCATAAATTAAATTTCTAATCCCCGGGGGAGTCCTTCGGACAAAATCTATATCATGGCTCAAGGAAGATGCATGAAATGCAAGGAACAAGTTGAAATCCAAAACGGCGAAGAAGTCGTAATGAAGAACGGAATGAAAGCAATGAAAGGTGAGTGTGGCACTTGCGGCACTAAAGTATTCCGAATTCTTGGAAAAGCTTAGTTCGCTTTCAGGGGTTTAAGATGGCCTATAGCAGGTCATTAAAAATCTCGGATGTGGTTTTATTTGAATTGGCAAGCTGGGTGTGTGAGCATTGGGTTTGGGTTCAGTTCGATTTCAGAACGAACTTAGTTTACAGATTCAAGTAGAACTGCAATTGTTCAAATATCCATTTAAGGATGGATCAGGCGAGTCCAAGATTCAGGGATTCGCTTAGTACTTACATCACGGCACCATTTCCCTTGGGAAATGGTGCTTTGTATTGAATGCACCTTCCAAGTGTGTTCGCGCTGCCAAAAGAAGCGTGGCTATTTCTTCAGATTAAACCACGAGACGCCTACCGGCTTCATGCTCGAAAATCATTACCTTAGCGGTTAACTGCAGCTTGATTTAACGGTGAGATTCTTTATAATTTGCTTGGCCCTTGTTTTCTCCACTCCTCTGTTGGCACAAGTAGTCATCAATGAGGTGTGTAGCGCCAATGGAAGCGTGGTTGCTGACTTTGAAAATGACTATGAGGACTGGATCGAGCTTTACAATCCGGGGCCTAACGCGGTTAATTTAAAGGATTACTACTTCGAAACTTTTGAAACCAGTCAAAAACGGTGGACATTTCCCAATGTGGTACTAAAACCGGATAGCTGCTTTATCATATTTTGCTCCAAGAAAGACAGAACTGCAGTTATTGATCATTTTGAACTACCTGTGCATCCATGGTTATCCTGGCACTATAAGGTCGGTACCAGTGAACCGGACCCTGACTGGGTAAATCCATCTTTCAACGATGCCTCATGGGCACAAGGATTTGGCCCCATCGGATACGGGGATGGTGACGATGTTACCACCATTACGCCGACTCCTGTCACCTCCATTTTTATGCGTGATACGTTTGTTCTGACACAGCCTGAAAATGTACTCACCGGTTTTCTGTTGATGGACTACGATGATGCTTTTGTAGCCTATATAAATGGCGTAGAAGTCGGACGAAACAATATATGGACCCCAGGAAGGCCTCCTTATAACGCTTTTGCTTCTGAAGAACACGAAGCAAGAATGTATTCCTGTCCCAATCAAAATGATCAATTGAGTTGTGCGGAGTTCTTTTTTATAGAACCGGAGGTGTTGCAAGATGCCTTAGTGGTTGGAGTCAATTCATTTGCCGTTCAGGTCCATAATTTTGATCAGGGTATGGACGATATGACTGGCCTTTCTATATTACTTTTTGGCATACAAGGAGCAGATACTACGTTTATTAGTTTTCCCAATGTGGACAACTTGCACACCAACTTCAATTTGAGCAGTGAGGGCCAGCGGCTGAGCTTAAAGGACCCCTCGGGCAATATCGTAGATGAATACATAGTCGATGACATGCAGGTGGATCATTCAAGGGGACGATTCCCCGATGGAAGTTCCAATTGGTGTTTGATGCAATCTCCCACACCCTGTGCACCCAATGTTGGAAGTTGCTACTCGGGCTATGGTAAATCCCCTGCATTCACTGTCCCCGCAGGATTCTACCCTGGGACGATTCAAGTTGGAATTGTGTCGGACCCACCAGGTGAAATCGTTTACTATACAACTGACGGAAGCACCCCCGATCCATCTGATAATTTTTATAGTGGCCCTATCACCATCTCAAAAACAACCGTCGTACGGGCACTTCAATATCCCTTGGGTGCCGGTACGCTACCGGGCCGTGCCTCAACTGGAACCTACCTTATTAACGACCGGCCGAGTTTACCCGTAGTTTCCCTGACCACGGATTCTGTAAACCTTTTCGATACGATAACTGGAATCTACATGTTAGGACCCAATGTTGATACCACCGTTGATGATTTTCCGTACTGGGGTATTGCCAATTACTACCAGGATTGGAGTCGCCCTGCACATGTAGAGTATTTTGATAAAAACGGCGTACAGCAGCTCAACCAGGATTGTGAGGTAAAAATTCATGGCAATTTCTCAAGGGGTTGGCCCCAAAAGAGTTTTAGATTCTTTGCCAATGACAAACACGGTAAAAGCTGGTTTGACTTTCAGCCTTTCCCCAAAAAACCTGGTATTGACAAGTTTAAAAGCTTCAACGTACGGAATGGTGGCGTAGATTATAACACCACACATTTTAGGGATGCACTGATGCAGCAGGCAGCGCGCAATACCCATGTGGACATCATGGACAACCAACCCATTGTGCTCTTTTTAAACGGAAAGTATTGGGGAGTATATGGATTGAGAGAGCGACAGGACGAAAAATACATACAACAGAATTATGGTATTGACGGTGATTTCGTAGATCTGCTGCGCTTCAATGGGGATGCCATGAACGGCAGCAGCAAAGGTTATGAGGATATGGTCGAATTTATCAGCGACAATGATATCGCTGTCTCTACCAACTATGACTCCGCTCAAACGCTTTTGGATATTGAAAATTTTTGCGATTACATCATTGCGGAAACGTACTTCGTAAATGGAGACTGGATCAGTCCAGATGGAGGCACCAACAATATCAAATTCTGGAGAAACACRGCACCGGTCAGCAAATGGCGCTATATCTTGTGGGACACTGATTTGGGCCTCAACTTAGTTCCGCCCTGGCAACCAGGAGAAGATTACGAGTTTGACTATCTCGGACAACTGTTGCAACCCAATTACACCGATCCGCATTCTATTATGCTTCAGAATTTGCTGGATAACCAGGATTTCAAATACTACTTTATCAATCGATTTGCGGATCTGGTCAATACGGAGTACAGTGCCCAAACATTCACAAATGTTGCACAAAATATCTATGCTGCATACCTACCGGAAATGAACCGACATTTTTCGCTTTGGGGCGCCCCTCCCAAAACGATATGGAACATCTTCACCTTAGGAAGATCCAGCAATGTGGCAGAATGGAATTTAGAGTTTGCCAACGTGTTGAATTTTATCGCGCAAAGACCATTTTTTGCGAGAAACAATATGGAAACCCTTTTCAATTTGAATGGCCAGGTGGATGTGACATTAAATACGATTCCCGAAGGGGCTGGTAAGATAAAAATCAGCACCATCACCCCAGACACCTACCCCTGGACCGGTGTTTACTTTGATGGCGTACCYGTTACCATGTCMATTATTCCCAAYCCMGGATTTGTATTCAGGTATTGGCAAAGTGATGTTTTTAAAAGCACGCCAGACTCCAATGAAAGAATCACCTTRAATATCAGCGCYAACGATGCATTCACTGCKCATTTYGAGGCCATAGAAGTAAGTATTAACGCAAGCCCTAACCCGTTCACCAATRMTATTACCYTRACCTATCAATTRWTKGATGAGGCCCAGGTTTCCATGAAGTTGTACGACCATATGGGTAAGCTRGTAGCCGTGTTGGCTGATTTCGGTACTTTTMAATCCGCAGGTGARCACAAGTTCAATCTGAATCCYGAAAAGTACAACTTGGCTGCRGGKGTATATATGYTGGAGTTCAGTACMRGTGATTTTAAAACCATCACTAAGATTGTACGGTTATRAGYATTGGTGTTACAATTCGTAAATTTGTATWAATSATAATTATTWGYGTATGAAAAGGGTAATTTTTGCAATYGGARTTCTGWGTATTTTCTYTTATGGATGYGAAAAAGAACCAGGWATMGGAGGAAAAGCCACCATACAAGGCGAGGTCACAGTTTTGGATTATGACAAYACTTTCCAAACGCTYAACAGCACTTATCCMGGTGCKGACMGWTGGGTGTACATTGTTTATGGRGACAATGCCACTTTTAACGACAAGGTRAAAACCTCCTATGAAGGCRTCTAYGAATTCAAGTTTTTATACGAAGGGGACTATACCATTTAYACSTATTCAAARGACTCAACRTTRCARGAYCCRTCRGGACARATAGCAGTGATTAAGMMATTGGAGATYACGGATAAAAAGCAAACYGTAGAGGTTCCRGAWTTGAMGGTMTTCCAATRATYAYYTTKYAATCAAATYRSSCATTGCYTCTKCAAKGYGRYTGAATTTGAAYCGGWAACCTTCATCGTGYAAWCGTTGGGGAAYYACCCACCTGCTTTTTAAGACSARCTCTGTTTCCGTATTGATAAATATTGCACCTATTTCAAGGATCCATTTAGGAATGGGTAATCCGAATCCTATGTTCATAGATTCCCTCAATACTTGCATCACTTGACAATTTCTCACGGGAAATGGTGAAGTTGCGTTGAACACTCCTATCAAGTGCGTATTTTCCATGATAAACTCCACAATTCCAACGAGATCATCTTGATGTAACCAACTCATAAATTGGCGACCATCTCCATGGGAACCACCCAGTCCTAATTGAGCCAGGTTTTTCAAAGGGGTCATGACTCCACCATCTCTACCCAGTACAATGGCGCTTCGCAGGAGCACTTTTCTTGTGTCAGGCGTCTTCCAGCTATTGAATTCAGCCTCCCATTGTTGACACACGTCTACTGAGAATCCTTCTCCAATTACACCATTGGATTCACTATTGGGGTGCTTCATAGAATGTGCGTAAATGGTTGCAGATGCGAAGTTGATCCAAAGTCTTGGAGGCTTTTCACATTGTAAAATAACCCGACCCAGTACTCGTGTTGATTCAAGCCGAGAAGCATAAATAAGCGCTTTATTCTTTTCGTTATACCTGCAGTCCACCGATTTACCTGAGAGGTTAATGAGCACATCTGCCCCCTCCAGCACCTTGATCCATGCTCCAATACTTTTTCCATCCCACCAGATCCATAACGGCTTCTTATCGCACGCTACAGGGTCACGGGTAAGTATGTAGACCTTATCTCCGGATTTAGTGAAGTGGTCTTCCAGGATCTTTCCCAGAAAACCACTACCTCCTGCTATTACTATCTTTCTCATGCGCCTGGAGGTATGTTAACGGGTGTTTCAAAAACAGGAACAGGTTGGAGCCTCTCGGTGCTCTGCTTGGCTTTTTTCTTACCTCTAAAAAAGAGAAACAGATTTAGAAAGAGCATAATGCCCAGATAGATGGAGTACCCACCGATCTTCTCACTCAAAGACTCGATTAATTCCTGGTACGTATCAAATGGATTGTATTCGGAGTCATAAATTTCCAGGATTAGGAGCGCGAATCCAAGGTTCAATAGATAGAATCCGACCTTAAACAGGGTATTGGTTGCCACTGCTATTTCCTCCCTGCCTTTGAAGATATCAAGAATAAACACCTTGCCATTTTTGAATAAGGTGTGTGCAACATAGTAGGTCAATCCGATTACAATTGGTAAATAAACCGCGTAGGCTTTAACTATTAGGTAGTTTTCCATGATTTTCAGTTTTTGAGTTTAGCCCGCTGTCRCTCCRGGTTTWGGAGYTWYGGCGAACAGGAWCTTGAGATTTGCCCAGCCACAYTATTGCGGCCAGATTGAWATAATGCATTATTGCCAATAAYAGAATGATYGTTCCAGCGTATTTWGCRACCGAGCTGACAACCTCWTGMATTGASGMTATCGGTTCCCAATATTYCAAGGTGTAGGYMGCATAACCYAGGTTGATGAGGTAATAGCCCGTTAGCAACATATTATTCAGCGCKTKRGTGAARTGAACMTCTSCCTTGAACAGCGCCAAAATATARATCTCCCCGTGTGTGTAGAAGAGCCATCCTACCCGAACTGTGATGAAGAAGATGATCGGCAGGTAAATCAGGTATGCATAGACATCATAGCTCATTTMTNGTAGTTTTTAATCTTTCAATATTTTGTGAAACTTKWTRATYAAAAAAATATTATTTCRCYAATTTCAACAGTACCGAGTWAAACCAATGTTCATCAGAATTACCAAACTTACTCACTACCCCACTCACACCTTTGGTGAATTTACCGAGGTCCTTCACCACGGTTCTGAGCTCGTCTGACTTGCTGTCTTTTCCCTCTATGTCGCTGAGGTCATCCAACACCCGAACTATAGGGGCCAACTCTCGTTTTTGTCGCTCTCTGGACACTTGTCTTGCAAGCTCCCATACATCCTTATCGGCGAAGAAAAATTCCTTTCGCTCCCCTGCCCTCAATTCTTTATACACGATACCCCAGTCCATCAGTGCTCTTATATTCATATTGGCATTGCCACGTGAGATCTTTAATTCAGCCATGATTTCATCCGTTGACAAAGGCGCTTCTGAAATAAGCAAAAGTGCGTGAATCTGTGCCATGGCCCTATTAATACCCCAGCTAGAACCCAGTGTTCCCCACGCCTGAATAAATTTCGATTTAGCCTCTTGATATTGCATACCACAAATATAAATTAAACTTATTGTATTTTCAATAGTTATTGAAAATATTTATAGCTGAATCGGGTAGAAGGGAAATATCATTAATCGATACTGAATTCAGACAATAATTGGCCTTAACTTATCGCTCTATAATTCAATTTGCCTAGGCTATGAAACACCTTGTGTTATTATCCCTTTTGTTCCTTTCTGGAGGGGTCGGAGAAAGCCTGAATTCAATGAAGCTCCCCTACGCCATATCTAGATTGAGAACTAAGGCTGCAATTGCTCAGCAATACTGTGAGGACAACAAGCTAAACACCGATTTCTGTCTGTTATTCGACGCAAAACTTCATTCTGGGCGCAACCGACTTTTTATCTGGGATTTTAAAAAGGATAGCGTCATAGACCTGGGGTTGTGCGCACATGGATGTTGCAATGGCCCCTGGGGGGAAGATGATACCAAAGACGCACCGGTTTTCTCCAATAAGGATGGAAGCCATTGTTCTTCTCTGGGGAAATACAAGATTGGATCAAGGGGCTATTCCAATTGGGGCATTCACATCAACTAYAARATGCATGGCCTGGAGCCGTCTAACTCGAATGCATTTAGGAGAACGATTGTACTCCACTCCTGGGAWGAKGTRCCAGATCWTGAGGTGTACCCTAGAGGTACTCCTGAAGGCTGGGGATGCCCKGCAYTATCCAATWCGTTCATGAGAMRGGTTGATGACAAGCTAAAAACGGCYAAGACAYCGGTGTTRTTTTGGATTTTTWATTAGTCCGGARCCATYACYTGAGCACTTTGCTCTTCAAGCATATCCTACCAAATGCAAGGAGACAAGAAGGTGAGATCTCGTGATGGTAYGCTACAGAATATTCGACRATCCCATTGATGGGTTTAACCGGTAGTTTATCGTACAGATTATAATGYTCAACAATTCTCATATACTCTTCSGGAGTTTTGATGCGATACKTCCAYACACCATGCATKATACTGTTCTTAAATTCACCTTKCTCCAATAAGGTTCCATCWTCATACCATCKTGCCAGRTTTTGAATTTGCCCATTTGCAATMWYATACTTTGCGTAGACSGTTCCATTCTGCCAATAATTCACCTGWTCCCCGMYCAAYTTCCCATTGSTAAAATTCCTTTCAGCTCTTATTTTTCCAYYTGCATARTARTASCGGAATGCCCCGTTGCACTGRCCAGAAACCATCTCACCAGTCAACCTAAYTTGTTGATTGGGATATAACACTTTCACCWTCCCRTTGGCCWCTCCCTCTYTGCTGTATTCAATCTTACTTTTGCCAAATYCCACATCCATACYTTTRTGCTTTCCCGATGGAGTTATACCGTTGAGCCGATTTTCCTCCCTCCTGAACTCAATCGCCAGAAGTGCGTCCAATTCCACCATGAACGCACCATCATTGGGCACATGTCCTCCTGCAATTGGCCAGATGCTGTCTATCTTATTGGCGTATAGATGATAATCCAGGAGGTGCTCGTAGTTGGTCACTTTGCCATCGTATATTGCACACTTCTCATATAATTCCCACCGAAAAGATGGATAATAGACCCAGCACAATTCCCTTCCACCWTCCCCAATAATCCCCAACCCRATRATATAGGAAGTCAATKTGCCATGCTCCTGATCAATATAATAATCCTCCATSACTCGAATCCCCKKGATATTGACAGCCTTKCCATCTGCGCCKAATATTTTGGATAAATCKTCCCTWGTTAAAGGAGTACGGTAATCTCTTTCWGYCCAGGCSGATGTCATTTCAGTTTCGAGCAAGAATTTAATGATCAAATCCTGAAAGGATAGAATCTCTAATTTATCAGGAATGAATGGTTTTGAAATCTCATACACCCCCGCGTCATTAATTTTTGCAAAACCATGGTCAATATAATAATTGAGAATTGGTTCAAATGTCGATAAATTGGACTTCTCTTCGCTAAACTCACTGCTGTCCTCACGAATGGACATTATATTCACCCCCTCATAAGCCTGTACCCAATATGGGACGTGCGTATCGAATCCTGTATAAGCAGGAGGCGAAATTTCGTACTCTTTGCCCGTATCACTGTACATTTTCCAACGCCGTTCCTCGTCTCTAAACCAATAGCTATGGGCAACCCCATTACCCCAATTTGGATTGCTTTTAATGTCAATGGTACGTATCACCCTTACTCTCACATATTCTGGCTCCGCATACAAATAGCTGTGAAGATAAATATGGTGCTTATCGATATAGTTTTTCTCTTCATCGGTCATCAAGCTGCTATGGTAATGCAACCAATTAAACCGTTCCGGATTCGGCTCATAGAACATCGCTTTCGCGGAAATAAATGGAGCGTCCAACACTTGTTGCGCACTCAGCCTAAATGAGAGGGAGATTATTAAGCTTAAGAATATGAGCGATTTATACATGTCTACACTTGAGTAAGCGTGATTCTATGCAATTTAGGAAAGAATAGGATGTAACCTTATAATGCAAAGGTTAAAAGAAGGGACAAAGCTTTAGATCTGCAATTAAGGCTTTACAAGATCCTTGATTGCCTTCAAAGCGAACGCACCGAGGAAAACCCCATAAGCGGTGCTATTGGTGGGGCTGGACCAAATGGCGCAATTTTCATCACACCCTACAAAGTTCCAATAGGTCCATCCTAGGATTCCTCCTACAAGCGCACCGACGATATATATCCAGATTTTAGACATTTAGAATTGCTAAAGTAACGCATTATCCGGCTTCATAGTGTTCAAACCACGACATTAACCAAATGCTCACAAGCGCTATCTTACCTTTTTAAGCGCTCTTACTATGTGGTACAGATGAATGATCACAAACAATGCACCTCCAACAATCAGTGGTAGGGAATCGATATACGTGCCGTAGATTCCATAAAGCAAACTGGAAAGGGCATGAAATATCCGTAGATGTAACATCCTTTTCATGTTCATCGAGAGCAGGGAAATTCCCAGGGCGATATAGGCCAATAGCTCGACCATTTACAGCATTAATTCCATTCGAATATTACATCTTTGATAAGGCGAATTGGGATCGTACGGAATCTCACGGAAGCCTACCTTTTCGTATAAAGCGAGAGCGGGCCTGAGCTTTGTATTGGAGTCCAGTATAATTCTTCTCTTCCCCGCCCTTCTGGAATAATCAATGGCCGCGTACATTAACTTTTGGCCTATTCTCAGTCCCTGAAAGTCGGCCGTTACCGCCATTTTTGCCAATTCAAAGGTATCGGCATCCCTTACGATTAGAGCCGTGGTACCAACTACCTGTCCGTCCGCCACAGCCAATAGAATTTCACCACCGGGATCCATAATATGCTGCTGTGGATCTAACAAGATCTCCGCGTCATAATCTTCAACGATGAAATACTTTTCCAACCACTCATAATTGAGCCGGGCAAAATCTCTGGAAAATTTGGGGTCGTAAGGTAATATGTCAATGTCTGTGCTGTTCATTGTTTGCGTAACCATATTATGCTTTTTTGTGTTTTGTGCTTCGATTCACTCTCTTCTGCAACTCATGCATGGCCCGGTCCTTAAAACCTTTATGATTCATTCGCCGCTCAATTTCCCCGATCACCTCCAAACCATTAATGTCTCTAAATGCAGTCTCAAGTGCCACTTCCCCAGCATCCCACATTTTCTCCAACTCAGGTAACCGAATCTTTGCTTTTCGAGTGAGCTCCAACATCCTGACCCTTCCATCCACTCTTCCACGACGCGTTTTGACATAACCGGCGGCTATCATATTATCCGTTAGCGTGATAACAGAGGGGTGAGACATTTGAACCCGCTCAGCAATTTCGGTAACCGACAGCTTCTTCTCCAATTTGAGGATTTTAAATATGATGTACCAGTTCGGCTCAATATCGAGGCCAAGCTCTTTATACAGCTTCCTTCCATCATGCAAAAAAGAATCGCTAATCCGCTTCAAGCGCGTGGCGAATCCAATGTACCCAAGTGATTGCAGAAAATCTTTTTCTTCCATATTACGTAGTTAACTACACAAATGTAGTACTTTTTTATGTAGTGCACTACATTTATTGAGGCGATTAACAAAAAATGTGAAATTATATCTACTTCACATCAGGAGGGGGGCGATCAACAAATCGAATAGAGAAAGACATTTGGGGCCTCTTAATCCTATTTTTCGCAATAACGTTGAAATAGGTTTTCGACTTCAGGCCCATATTTTTGGGTGAATCCGAGCTTGAGCGCTTTCTTAAGATCCTTACATGCGAAGAGTATACTCTTATCCTCAATATTCACCAAAGCTCGATTGCGATAGGCATAGGAATTATTCGGCTTGGTACTCAAAGAACGGTCGATATCAGCCATTGCTCCCTTTAGGTCGCCACTTCTGAATTTAGCATAGCCTCTGTTATTGTAAGCAAACCCATTAAAGGGATCCTTTCTAACAATGTAATTATACAAGGCAATTGCGCCTTCAAAATCACCAGCCTCAACCTTTAAGAAGCCCAGGTTGTTGATCGCATCAAAGGCATTGCTATCCAAAGCTATCACCCTGGCAAAATCCAACATCGCACCCTCTGCATCATTGAGGTTCTTCCGCATCTGGGCACGAAAGAAATAAGCGTCRCCATTCTTAGGATTGAGGGCAATGCTCTTGTCATAATCCTTTTTGGCCGTCTCCCAATCTTTATATTTAGCGTAGGTTTTCCCTCTTTTCAGGTAGGCTTGATCGTGGGTGGAATCCATGGCCACCACTTTGGTAAAATCCGCTATCGCCTGGTTGTAATCTTTGAGCTTTAAATAGGCTGAGCCACGCAAGTACCAGGCATCCAAGGTAGATTCAGAAAGCTCCAGAGACTTGCTCAACGCCTTGGAAGCGTGGGCCATGTCATTGAACAGATAGTAGGCTTTCCCTAAATTGTAATGCGCAAGAAAATTCCTCTTGTCCAGTTTAAGGGCCTTCTTGAAGTCTGCCAGCGTAGCATAAGTATCTTTAAGAGCYAGATTAATTTCGCCTCTCGAARTATGATAYSCAAAATTCYTTTTRTCATACTTGATYGCGGATGTAWAATCTAACCTCGCCRCATTCAAATTATCCAGCACAAAGTACGCCTCTCCTCTATTTGCATACAATTGGGCCTGCTTTTTATCTTCTCCTAACCCGAGTGTATAASCAGYTATTGCTTCCTTATAGAGACCTTCTTTAAACTTAAGCATCCCCTCCTCGAGATAGTCCACTGCGCTCTTTTGGCCAAGACATAGCTGAGTCAGCAGCAACCCAACACCCAATAACCAAATTCTCATCTTCATACCAATTTTAGTTGCCTATTCCTGCACAACAAATTAACCAATTATATTCCCATATGTCCAAATCCTTACACTTCCCACTCCTTCCCTCTTAAGCCAGCTCGAATTTCGCTCCTATGTTATTCAACAACCTACACAAAGACCACCAATGTGCACATTAATATTAGGTTAACATAACCATTGTATATACATTTGTCGTCGCTACATTATTAATAAATGAAATTAAAGCGCAATATTAAGCTCGGAGTAATCTCAACGCCACGCCACAAAGTTGGACTTGATATCATGGTAACCGGCAACTGGCTCTATGAAAAGATCAATTTATTACTCAAACCTTATGGYATTTCAGAGCAACAATACAATGTACTTCGCATTTTAAAGGGACAAAATGGRAAACCGATACATCTCTGCTCCATCCAGGAGAGAATGATCCATAAAATGAGTAATACCACTCGCTTGGTGGAGAAGCTTCGACTAAAAGGCTTGGTAGWGCGGGTTACCTGCGAGGGTAATAGGAGAAAAGTAGAGATCACCATTACGTGCGCAGGACTGGAGTTACTCGAATATCTAAAACCTATAATAAACGCAAATATGAACTCGTCATTTGGACGACTCACTGCCGAGGAGGCTGAACAACTCTCTTTGCTTCTAGAAAAGGTCAGAGGATGAGTAAATCAATATAACTGTTGTATATACTTTTATAGTGACAACATTTAAATAATCAATAAACAACAAAAACTAAACAAATGAACACAAGAACATTAGTACTCGCGTCTGTCATGATGATGGGCGTAAACGCATCAGCAACGGTCAATAGCGATGACGCCTCTACCGCTTACTCCATTAACACAAGAACAAGCAAGGTTTATTGGACCGCTACCAAGGTAGGAGGATCTCATTCTGGCACCATTGCTATTGCCAAAGGCTCCATTAATGCGAAAGACAATAAGGTCCATTCTGCTAGCATTACGATGGACATGAAGACCATTGCAAATACGGACCTTGAAGACCCTGGATACAAGGCCAAACTGGAAGGACATCTGAAATCCGAAGACTTTTTCTCGGTTAAGAAGTTTCCTGAAGCGTCTTTTGAGGTGACCGAATTTGTGGCCATTAAGGGTGCTAAAGCAGGCGCTGACAATTACACAATCACGGGAAAACTGACGATTAAAGGCATCACACATAGTGTCTCTTTTCCAGCAACAGTGGATATCAACGGGAACAATCTCTCCACCAAGGGAACGCTTACCTTTGACAGAACCAAATGGGACGTAAAGTATAAGTCTGGCTCCTTTTTCGAAGGGTTGGGAGATAACCTCATCTACGATGATGTAAAACTAAAATTTGAATTGAACGCTTCTAAAACTGTTGCCGAGTAATCGGTACACTAGGAGGTGTTTGATTGCTGACAGCGCGTAATTGACAGGCCCCACTCATCCTATTGTGATGGTGGGGCTTTTTTTAACATCGCCAGAACTGACTGTTTCTCTTACATCTTCCGACAAGAAGTATAGGAAGATAAACATAGCCGAAACAGCGCCCAACAAATGCCAAACTGAATGGAGCTGCCATAAGCTGTTTGGTTCACATACGATATGCTTAATGTCCAATAACCATAGCCCGTAAGCCACCACAAAACTACCAATGGCCCATGTGATGTATTTGTTCTCTACCAACGTTTTCAGCTTCCATTGGGAATAAAAAGTAGATGCAATCATGATGAGTACACATGCCGCAAATAGGTATCGCCGCGCCTCAGGAATTGCGTAAAGGGCAAGGCCCAGTAACCCGTTCATTGCAAAGTATATCAGGTAGACTTTCTTAGGCTTTAGATCATAAAGTCGATCCAAATTGTAGACAAGAAAGAAAGTTATGGAGAAGTACATTCCCATCACGTCAAACCACTGTCCTACAAATGTAAAAGAGGCATGGTAGAAGAAACTCCCGACCCCGGTTAGCAAACTCCCGAACGCGAAGAGCCAGGAAATGGAAGGAAAGAGAAGAAGTCGGTTGCTTTCATCACCTTTCCTCCTTGAAACCAGGATTACAATCAAAAAGGCTACCGCCACGAACCCCAAATTGGACCAGGTATTGGCGGGTTGCCGAATCCATTCGCCATAGCGCAATGCTTCACAGAAACAATCGTCGGGCATGCAGGTAGCCGGCCGCATTCCGAAGTACGGGTCATCAGGAGATACTTGAAAATCAGACAAGGTGTAGGGTTAATTTATTGACTGGGTGGCAATGCCCAGAAGCGAAGATAGGTCATTTTCAAATAGGTAACCCCGGTAAACGCATTCATTTACGGACCCCCAAATTGATTACCCCTAGACCACTCCCTTTTGCAAATCCATCACCCTTTCCTATGTAAGCGATAAGTAATCAGAAAGTGGCATTTCCCATGCACCCTTGGCCACTTTAATGCTTCAATACCGTCCAACAGCGAGCATTACCAATGTACAGTCTTCTATAGTCTGAATGTTTTTTTCCTTAAGGATGCCGACCAGTTCTCTATTCTCAGCTCCAGGGTTAAAAATCACCCGCTTTGGCTTGAGCGCCAACAAATATTGATACCAACCAATCTGATTATTCTGATTTAAATAGATCGTTACGGTATCTACTCCCTTCAACTTCGGCCTTTCTTTAACGATTGAGATATCGGCAATGGCTCCATCCCTAATGCCTAATGGGATCACTTCATGACCTTTGTCAACGAGGGCGTGAACGGCTTTAAAAGAATATCTCGAAGGAAAGGCAACTGCACCGAGTACTATTGTTTTTTTACATGGCCTCATATCAATTATTATCGTGCTATGCTTCTCGCCTATCATGGCCTGAAAAGGCCTATATCGGGAAGGGAGCTGTTACCAGAACCGCATTAATCCATTGTTTATTGTAAGCATCACTAAACTTAATCTGTCGCGATAGGTTCCACAGAACAGGGTACTTGAATTTAATAAGAGTATGAAGTTAAAAAATATTAACCCCGTTACCAATCAAATCGGTCTAGTAAATCATGCAATACAGCAAACTAACATGATGGAGATCTATCCTCAAACCAGTTCGATTTACAAGGTAAATCAAGACACATTAAGAGGCAGATAGATACGGCGATTATCAATCGGCTAGTATGGACGCTCATCAATAGCGTCAGGATGCAACACTGCGGAGTACAGAAGATTCAAAAGAACGGGCAATGTGAGACTTGAGATTTGAGTTAATCAGGTGTCAAAGCAAGTTCAGGTTAATCGAAGCAGCAGTTCCTTCTCGTCATTTAAATCCATACCAACCTGGGGTTCTGGCCATTTCAACGACTCATAGTACGCTACCGTTTGCTTTAATGACAAATCAAAATCAACAAACTCAACCGAAAAATCACGCCGCAATTTACCATTATCAATGAGTAGAAAACTCCCATTCAGCCAAAGGGGTACATCCTTAACGGGATAAATTTTCTGCTGCTCCAAAGCCTGCACATTGACACTGACAAATTTTGGGTTCCTCTCCATCACGGCAACCGTCTTTTTCAATAATTCCTTGAATGCAAGAACCGGATGTGTGCTTACATTATAGGTAATCGAATGCTGTTCTAATGTCATTGATTCAACCAAAATATTGGCAAGGTCCTCTACGTAAGCATAATTGGCCCTATCCACACCTCCATTTGGTAAAATCATCGTTGCATCTAGATTGATACGATACAGCCAGTGATAAAACCGCCAGGTTGAATCATATTTGCCATACACAATTGAAGGCCGTATGATGATCTTATCCAGCCACTCAGCCTCTAAGAGAATACGATCACATTCAGCCTTTCTTTTGCCATACGTACGCATGCTGGTGTCAACCGCCTCTTCCGCAGTGCATCCAATAAGATCATTGTCCTCCGTGATAAGCTGAGCTGGAGCATCTTCAAGCACGTATGCCGAAACCGTAGAAACCAGGATGTATCTACCCACACTTCCTTTCAGTTTGGGAATTAAGTCCTTAAACCTATTGGGGTAATAGCAGGAGATATCAAATATAAAGTCCCAATCCTGATCAGCAACCCGATCGATATCACCGGTTTCTCGGTCCCCAATTATTGTCTGAACCTCAGGAAAGAGCCCGGGATTGGTCAGTCCCCGATTAAAGAGCGTAATCTGA
Source organism: Flavobacteriales bacterium (assembly GCA_016764395.1). Taxonomy (GTDB): domain Bacteria; phylum Bacteroidota; class Bacteroidia; order NORP154; family NORP154. The sequence goes on along the minus strand of JAESRW010000156.1, from coordinate 12,584 downwards.
AGATTTGGGTCCTTTACCAACTTCTCTACCAAACACCTGCCGATAAAGAGCGTTCCTCCGATTACCAATACCTTTTTCATAGATTCTATATCTTAATAATCTTTCTAACAATTGAATCTCCATAGGCTCCTAGCTTGATTAAGTAGACACCAGGTGGGTATCCGTCAAAATTAATGGTAAGGGAGCCTGTATTCTGATCAGAGGTCCAACATAATATTCCCAGATGGTTATATATGCGCACGGATTCAATCTCTTTACCTTGAATGGTCAGTTCAGAAGCTACAGGCACTGGAAAAACGCGAATACCATGATTAACTGGATCCACAATACCCACGGTAACAAATGAATCACAGGGAAAGGATGAAGCAAGTGCCTTATACACTTTGTACCAGCCCGTACTGTCAGCTCTCAGCTTGGTTTTCTCCTGTTCCATATGAATAAAGATACCTTGCTTTCCCGTATTGAAATCCTTCTTTGGGTGTGGAGCTTGAATRACCAGCTTCGTCCTGCAAGGATTGGGATTGAACACATAAGTACCCCAATAGTATTGTTGAGGCATCTTCTCCTCCAAAATATGGAAGTTTTGAGATGATGGAAGATCTAAAAAATCAATTATCTGGTAGTTTAATGAATCTGCGATGAGCTTTGCCGATGCATAGCCACCCTGTAGAATAGCTCCAACCATTCCCTCCCAACTCAATCGCTGAGTGACAGTAGGCTCAACGTAGTGATCCCCAATACTTCCCGGTAAGCTGTCAATGATACTATCCACATGCTGCTCCAGACTCCCCGTGATATCCTGAGCGATCCCATTGATCTTAGCCCCAACTAACAACAATAAGATAATGGAGTAAACTGGAACTCTCACGTTAAATCGGTTCTTTCAACCCCGTCAAATTGCATGATAAAATCGGCACCGTATGTACCCGCAGGCGTTGCAAATCCTGTCTTGTAATTACCGCTTAACACCTGCCTAACGATTTCCAAAGCACAGAGACCGGTAAGTGTATATCCCTCAGGTGTCACCAGCCTTGAACGCATCGTAACTCCGACCTCATTCCTAATTTCACCTACAATGACTGAATAACCCCTGGCTCGGGCCTCATCATTTGGCCCTTGCACGGTCTTATCAATTCGATTCTTGATTATACGTTGCAACCAAGGTTTCGCCAACAGGCCTTTGATCCCTTTCCCAAAACCCGAAATCATTTTCAAGGCTCCAGTAGATTTGAAGAAAACGGTAATATTCGGAATACCAGTCGTGTGATAAGCAGTCGACACATCCCCCCAGCCAATTGCTACGGTATCTCGTTCCCCCTTGCCGAAATCCGCTTTTCCTAGAATTGACTCATACACTTCAATAATATTTCCATCTTTTCTTATGGCTGTGCCGTATCCAATGCCTTCCACGGCCGTTTTAGCGGTTCCTGGAGAGAGCCCTCCAGAACCTGCAAGGCTTAACTTCAGATCAGATGCATCAGGCAACATGGCTTTTAAATGGGCTGCAAGGCAATCGGTAGGCACCACATCAAACCCCACTCCGGACATGATCATAATGCGCTGCTTCACCGCTTGGTTGTGCAATCTAAAGTGCCTTTCAAAAATTTGAATCTCCCCTGTAATATCCAAATAATGGGTTCCCGTTTTAAGGCATGCCTGCACCATAGGATGTGCGGTTGCGGAAAAAGGCCCCGCAATGTGCAGTACGACTGAGACTTTATTCAATAATGTCTCCAGGCCATCAGAATCTTCCAACGATACCGCCTCATATTCCAGTCCCAAAGGATCCGCGATAGCTTTGAGCTTTACTGCATTTCGACCTGACAGAATTGGCTTTAATCCTGTCTCTGCTGCCATCTGTGCCACCAATTTTCCGGTGTAACCGGTAGCTCCATAAATTAAAAACTTATCATTCATGGTGTTCTGAAAATTCAATCGAATTTAACTCACTTTGTGTGAAGCAAGGGAAATTAATAAAATTATGTGGAGGTACTCTTCGGAACTATGTGAAATGAGCTGATTTACTGTTTGGTCATAACCATGACAGTTTTCAATCCAGGGTGGTACTAAATTTGTTTTAATCCTGCTCCTGAACAAAAAAATTATATCGTTATGAAAAAACTTGTCCTGCTTCTAGTTCTCGCCACAATGGCTTCAACCAATGAAATTAATCTTGCCAATGCTGCCCCGAACCATAACTTCAAATCACTTGCATTGTTGGCTGGTGGTGACAAAGGAGACATCGAAGTCATCACTGGAGGAAAAGCCATGTACCTCCCAGACTTACTAAGCACTGGAAAAATTACGATCTTAGACTTTTATGCCCCTTGGTGCGGACCATGCCGAGCCCTTTCTCCAAAGCTGGAGAAGTTTGTAAAAGCAAACCCCAAAGTCGCACTAAAGAAGCTGGATATCGTCAATTGGAGTTCGGGGTTATTTAAACAAATTTCTGATAAATACGGAGCACAATCAATTCCCTTTGTGCTCATATTTGATGATAGTGGTAAATTGCTCGGTCGTGTTATAGGAAACGACATTGTCACGATCAAAGTGATCGTAACTGAAAACGTGTAATTCGAGTCTGGAATACATAAAGGCGGCCGCTAATCCATCGTTCCGCTTTTCCCTAGTCTTTTTCATTATCATATCCCCGGATAGCTCGTTCAGTGTAACGCATTGTTGCAGGCTTGCGCGCAATACACGACGCATTCAACCTCTCGGCTCCCGGCCATAAAAGAGGGTATTTGCATCTTAAATCACATCCAATCAAGGAAGCACAAACCTTGGTGTGATATATTGAATCATTCATCTAATACAACTGAAAAGAAACAGGAGAATTTGTACTATTGCCAGTATCTGGAAGCATCGTACAACAAAATGAGCATCAGGATAATAGTACTGGTCATTCTCTTAGTGGGCTCCCCATTTTTTTGGGCGGGTGCACAGCGGTACGATTTCACTTCCTTCACAGTAAATGAAGGGCTTTCTCAATCACAGGTAAATTCAATATATGAGGATAGCCGGGGATATCTCTGGTTCGGAACGGCCGGAGGGGGCGTATGCCAGTTCGACGGGGTAAATTTCACTCAATATGACGAAAAGCAAGGCTTGTGCGGTCCCAGGGTTACCGGGATTGCAGAAGATAACGCTGGGAATATGTGGTTCGGCGCAACCTGGGGTGGAGTCTCCCGGTTCAACGGTAAAAAGTTTCAAAATTACAAACGGAAACAAGGCCTTTTATCCGATGCCAGTACCGCAATGATCAATGATCGAGAAGGGAATATTTATGTCGCCTCCAGTGCCGGTGTTACCATAATAGATCAAAATCTGGATTTCACCCATCTCAGCTCTTATAATGGTTTAACCACGAATAATGTTACTTGTCTATTTGAAGCTGATAATGGGGCAATCTGGATTGGAACTACAGATGGGATCAATATTTATGAGGGCGGAGAGATCCGAAATATTGGCCGGACAGAAGGACTCCCTTATAATCATGTGAGCTGTATCGCCCAGGATAGCCTCGGCAATATGTGGATCGGATTTGACAGAAAAGGAGTGGTAAAGTTAGATGCTTCCTCCCTTAGAAGCGGAGCATATGATTTTGAGCAAATAGGGACAGAACAAGGGCTTGAAAATATAACGGTCACCAGTCTATTGAAGGATGATCGTGGGATTGTTTGGATCGGAACCAATGGGCGAGGAGCATTTAAATATATGAACGGAGCGGTAACCAATTACGGTTATCAAAATGGCCTTGAAAGTAATGTTGTGCTCTCCATTGCGCAGGATCGTACCGGGAACATTTGGTTCGGTACCAGCGGCGCAGGGGTGATCAAATTCTCCGGAGAAATGTTTACCTACTATCATGGTGCCCAAGGGCTTGGGAACAGGAACGTATTTGCAATTTCCGAGGATGCAGATAAGAACATTTGGGTGGGCACATCAACTACAGGGGCATACCGTTATCAAGCAGGTACCGGAGCAAATCCAGAGGTAACCCAGTTCACCACGAAAGACGGACTCGCAGGCAACAATGTGAGAGCCATCCTCAAGGACCGGAAAAACAATATGTGGTTCGCTACCCAAAGTGGTGTCAGTACATACAATGGAGCCATTTTTAAAAATTTCTCCCACAAAAATGGGCTTCCTAGTGATCAAATAAGATCATTGATGGAAGATCGTGAAGGCAATATTTGGATGGGCACCTTTGGAGAAGGGCTACTCAAGTTCAACGGCTCGACATTTACACATTTCACCATGGAGGATGGACTTGTAAACAACTTCATCCATTCCATGTACGCTGACTCTCAAGGTAATTTATGGTTTGGCACAGGGGACGGTGTCAACAAATACGATGGTGAAGATTTCTCTTCCTATGGCACCGGCGATGGATTTTGCAATACGAATGTACGTTCCATCACAGAGGACGGTTATGGCAATATCTACTTTGGTACAGATCGATGTATTGTGAAATATGATGGTCAGAAATTCACCACTATTACCACCGAAGATGGCCTTATGTCTAACACCGTCTATCTTCTCATTACCGATAACGATGGCTGTGTGTGGGCCGGAACCAATAAAGGAGTTGACAAGCTGTGTCTGGATGAAAACGGGACGCTTAAAGGAGTTAAAAACTATGATAAAGAGCGAGGTTTCACGGGTATTGAATGCAATACACGCGCGGCTTTTAAGGATAGCCAAGGGAAATTGTGGTTTGGAACTGTAAAAGGAGTTATCAAATATGATCCTCAACAGGATTTTGACAAGGTGGTTGAAACCATCACCAATATTACTGGAATCAAACTTTTTCTGGAGGATAAAGACTTGCTCAATTATAGCCAGGGTTCCCACTTTTGGTATAAATTGCCTAAAGGCCTTGTGCTTCCGCATTACGAGAACCATCTCACCTTCAGCTTCATGGGCATCAACTTAAAAACCCCTAAAAAGACCAATTATCGATTTTTTCTTGAAGGATTTGATAGCGATTGGTCCCCCGCTTCAGCGGTAAATGAGGCAACTTATTCCAATCTCCCCCCAGGTGAATACACATTCAGGCTACAATCCATAAACCATGATGGTCAATGGAATGACAAGACAACTCTATTTTCGTTCGAAATAGAATTGCCTTTTTGGAGAAAATGGTGGTTCTATTCTCTCGTAGTAGTTGTATTTGGACTAGGCGTCTATGGTGTTATCATTTATCGCACAAGGCGATTGACAGAAATGAGGTTGAAGCTTGAAGAGTTGGTTGCAATCAGAACAGAAGAGATCACCAAACAAAAGGACGATAAAGAGCTATTACTAAAAGAAATACACCACCGGGTCAAGAACAACCTACAGGTAATTAATAGCTTGTTGAGCATCCAATCCAGCTATATTAATGATGAAAAAGTGCTGAGTGTATTCAAAAAATCACAAGACAGAATTAAGTCCATGTCTCTGATCCATGAGAAAATGTATCAATCCAGTGACCTGGCCCACATAAACATTACAGAGTATATCAATTTGTTGGCCCGTAACCTGATCACTTCTTATAGCATAGGCAAACATATATCCTTAGAACTGGAAGTGAATGTGGATAAACTCTCAATTGACACGTTAATACCAATGGGGCTGATCATAAACGAGCTGATCACCAACTCCATTAAATATGCTTTCGACGGTAAAAAGGCGGGGAAAATATCCGTGTTTTTAGGGACCACGGAAGACCATAGGTACAAGCTCATCATTAGCGATAACGGACAGGGTATTAAATCTGGTGCATCGATAAAAAAACCCTCTACAATGGGCATGGAGCTTATCAGCATCCTGGTGGAACAGATAGATGGCACGATTGAAAGGCGGCCCCAAAAGGGCACCTCCTACCTTATCTTATTTCTAGGTTTAGGAAAGGATAAGTTGAGTTGAGATTTGAAACTTGGAACTTGGAACTTGGAACTTGGAACTTGGAATTAGGAATTTAAAATCCCCCCACTACCTTTATCGTGATCTTTTTAAAACATGAGCGTTCACAAACCTTTAGCCGAGAGACTGCGTCCAGTTTCACTTTCCGATTTCATCGCCCAGGAACATCTGGTTGGTGAGGATGCGATCCTAAATACAGCCATTAAGTCTGGCAATATTCCTTCCATGATCCTCTGGGGGCCTCCAGGGGTTGGAAAAACCACTCTGGCTACCATTATTGCAGAAAGTTTGGATCGGCCATTTTATGCATTGAGTGCAATCAACTCAGGTGTAAAGGATGTACGAGAAGTTATTGACCGGGCAAAAAAGCAGGCAACAGAGCTCTCTTTCGAAGGAACAGATCCCATTTTATTTATTGATGAGATCCACCGCTTCAGCAAGTCACAACAAGATTCACTGCTAGGAGCGGTAGAGCAAGGTGTTATTACACTCATCGGCGCTACCACTGAAAACCCCTCATTTGAAGTCATCTCCCCCCTACTTTCCCGATGCCAGGTGTACATCCTCAAATCGCTGGAAAAAGATGATTTGCTTAAATTATTAGCTAAAGCGACCAAAAGCGATACACTCCTAAAGCATAAAGCCATCGAATTGAAAGAGACCGAGGCTTTATTGAAGATTTCGGGAGGTGATGCAAGAAAGTTATTGAACATCTTTGAGCTTGTAATCAATGCGCTCAAAGAAAGTCCATACATCATAACCAATGATGTAGTCATGGCGCATGCCCAACAGCATATTGCCCTGTATGACAAAGGAGGAGAGCAGCATTACGACGTTGTCTCGGCGTTCATCAAATCCATGCGCGGGAGTGATCCCAACGCTGCAGTTTATTGGTTGGCCAGAATGATAAAAGGAGGGGAAGATCCAAAGTTCATCGCCAGGAGAATGCTCATTTTGGCCTCTGAAGACATTGGGAACGCCAACCCCACTGCCCTGGTCATGGCAAATAATTGCTTCCAGGCAATTAATGTAATAGGCTATCCCGAATCAGAACTTATCCTTTCCCAGACCGCCATTTATTTGGCGAACTCTCCAAAGAGCAATGCGTCCTATAAAGCGATAAAAGATGCAAAATCGATGGTGGAGGATAAAGGTGCCTTGCCAGTTCCTTTGCATCTGCGCAATGCTCCAACAAAATTGATGGAAGAATTGAACTACGGAAAAGACTATCAGTACACCCATGATCATGCTGGTAATTTTTCGGATCAGGAGTTTCTACCAGATGACATATCCGGTGCTACTTTCTACCAACCCGCTGACAATAATAGAGAAAATGACATGCGCGCGCGCTTGAAGGCGCTATGGGGTTCAAAGTACGGTTACTGATCAGGTAATAATTACTGCGCTAAACCGTTTTCTTCCATATTATTGAATGAACTATCTTTGTCCAGATAGAGATAAGCATGATGTACAAAACCGGCCGCCTTGCGTTAGCCCTTTTACTAATCAGTCTATTGGCCCTCTCCTGCCGTAAGGACGGCAGTGGGCCCTCTTGGGATGTTGATGTACTCGTCCCGATAGTAAAAACTGAGCTCACCTTAAAAAACCTGGTTGCCGATTCTCTGCTGGCTTCAGATCCAAACGGCGCACTCTCTATTGCCTTCGACGGCACAGTCTTCAGGTTAAACCTTGACACCTTGGTCGAAATACCGAATGAAACCATTCAAGAAACGTTCATTCTGCCATTTGGTACCATATACCTGCAACCAGGAGAACCTATTCCATCGCTAGGAAATGCACTAGAAGCAACAAAATACAACCTCAATGCCGTTGAGCTTAAAAAAATAAAGATTCGGTCAGGCTTTCTCACCTTTCAGCTAAGCAGCTCTATTCAGGAAGCCGTTGAACTTTCCTATACCATGCAGAATGCCACCATATCTGGAACCCCATTTTCCGTCACAGAAATAATACCGGCCGGAACGCAGACGGCCCAATCCGTGATCACCAGAACCTATGACTTAAGCGGGTACACCATCGATATGCGCGGCGTTAATCTCAACGATTTTAACACGATCGTTGCAGAGTTCGCGGCTATCATCAGTCCTTCAGCCACGGATTCAGTAGCCATAACCCAAGGGGATAAGTTTGACATTAAATACACCTTCGACAGCATCAAGCCTGAATTTGCAGAAGGGTTTTTTGGCTCTTACTCGGTAAGCGATGCCTTAACAGATACGATAGATATATTCAAAAATATAGCCAGCGGCTTTTTGAATATTGACTCTATTGGCATGGAAATGCGCATAGAAAATGGATTTGGAATTGATGCGCAGCTCACCTTAGACACGTTTCGATCTATCAATACGGTTACCGGAGCATCGGTTGATCTTAGTCACTCTTCAATCGGCAACTCCATCAACTTAAGCCGGGCGTTGAATATGGCAACCAGTGAAACGCCCTTCACTTATTCACAGTTCAATCTCACCATGAACACACAGAATTCCAATGTTGACCAATTGATAGAGACGTTACCGGACCGCATCAGATATGCATTCGAAATTGATATCAACCCATTTGGAAACAACTCCAATGGCAACGACTTTCTTTACTTCGATTCCGATCTGAAAATCAGCATGGACCTAAAAATTCCCGCACGATTCTCTGCCAATGGGCTAACCATTCTTGACACGGTAGACTTTGACCTGGGCAAGGATCCCAAGAAGGACCATGAAACCACCATTACCGGCGGATTCTTTTACCTCTATGCCGACAATGGATTTCCATTTGAGGCCAGATTTCAACTCTACCTTTATGATGAAAACTTTGTCCTTCTTGATTCACTCTTACTTCCCACCAACAATACCGTTTTAGCTGCACCTGTTGACCTGAACAACAGGGTGACTTCAAAGCTGCAATCGCGCTTGGACATAGCTGTTGACGATGACAAGATCATCGTGTTAGAAAATGCAAAAAAGGCGATGATCAAAGTTATTTTCACTACCCAACCTAACAATCAGATTATGACCATTTTCAGCGATTACGCCATTGATTTGAAATTGGTTGGAGACTTCACGTACAGAGCAAAAGTGAACTAGCGGCATGCAAAGGTATCTGGTCATATCCATCCTTATTTTCTTTACTGGCTTTGCCAATGGCCAGGAACGATTTGGAATTGTCGATTTCGGAACTGATTCGTCCAAAATGGCAGTTGGKATTTAYGGCGGTTACCATCTTGGYTCAACCGCCTTAACAAATCGGATCTAYCTGGACTTCCTTCAAGGGAATTTTATAGAAMGGGAGACYCTGGACAAAGCCTCYAAGCGCTTATTCAAGATCAATAGGGTGGGTGGAGATATGAGCTATGGGCTCTTTTTCTCCCAGAGMATTGATACCCTTTTTGGAAAAACTGGMTTYAGTTACTTYGTAAATATAGCCGACCGKTWTCATACAGATGCTGTGTTCACCGATGATTTYTTCACTGTTGCGTTTTATGGAAACAAATCGTTTGAAGATGACACTGCTGTGTTGGGATCCTTCAATGCCAATTATCTACACTAYCAGCAGATTCAGATCGGCATGATAAAAACCAACWCGAACAACWCCAYACTTGGWTTTGGAGCTTCATTTTTAGTWGGCCRGGAGTTCTTCCAGCTAAATATACCACGAGCCAACTTATATACGAGCGCATTGGGGATGCAAAMCAACCTGGATATAAAGTACCGCACSACGGAATCAGATCCWGGCAARAGCRGCSTAGGAGAYATGAATGGCCGAGGGTTTTCGKTSGRTGCWTTCTACCAGGTRCCRTCYTACGTTTTACAGAGAAACGAGGTAGAGGARGGYAGTTGGAAAGGSTACGTACGGATTGARGCCAGCGATATAGGGATCATTTCCTGGAATGACAGCTCACRAACAAGAGCCAAAGACACGATATTTGTCAACGAAGGGATAGCATTTGCACCCTCTTCAATTTGGACAGAAGATCAATCTGATTCCCTGTTGCAGTTGGTGAGCCCGGAAACAACGCGTAGATCGTTTCAAAGTGTGCTACCTGGTACTATACACCTGAAGATGTATCAAGAAAATGCTACCGGCCTGTACCTCACAATGGGAACAATACTTAGGATATTTGCCAACTACTCGCCTATGATATATCTGGGCGGCGGCAAAAAAATAGCAAACAAGTTTCATTTTGGAGGCGCGTTAGAATTTGGAGGATATGGACGCTTCAACCTGAGTGTTGATGCTAAAATACAGGTGAAAGGCTTCGAAGTTGCATTGGGTTCCAGAAGTTTGGGAGGCATTGTATTCCCTAAAAGAGCAGGTGGCAATAGTGCCTATGTGAGTTTAAAAAAGAAGTTTTGAAACAAGCATGATCAATCGCCTGACATACAAGAGCATGATTATATGCGAGTTCCATCTGACCTATTTAAGGAAGAATCAAAATATAAACAGATGAAAGTACTGTTTACGATATCAGTCTTGTTAATTCTGTTTTCTATGGATGGGAAAGCTACCGATACTACCTTCACCTATACCTATGGTGGAGTGAGATATGAAGAGGGCACGTCGGTCGCTGCTACATTTGATGGAGGTTATATTATGGTGGGTTCAACGGGTAGCTTTGGCCTTGGGAATTCTGATATCTATATCGTTAAAGCCGACTCGAGTGGAGCTGTTGAATGGTCAAATTCTTACGGGGGACTCCAACTGGATTTTGGTATGAACGTGAAACAAACCGCAGACTCCGGATATGTAATAGTGGGCTACACCAACAGTTATGGAGCTGGAGGATACGATGTTTTTATGGTGAGGACGAATCAGCTTGGAGATACCTTATGGACTAAGACGTTTGGAGGCATGGATTGGGATTTAGGCTACGATGTGGTAGAAACTTTGGATGGTGGTTTTGTAGTGGTTGGAGAAACATACAGTTTTGGTGCTGGCGATAATGACGTATACGTGATCAAGACCAATGCAAATGGCGATTCACTTTGGACCAAAACGTATGGTGGAAATAAGGAAGATTATGGAAGAGCTGTAGTTGAAACAGCAGATTCCAACCTTTTGATTGGGGGTGCCACTTTCACATTCGATGTGGATAGCGGTGATGCATTCATGATAAGAACCAACAACCAGGGAGATACCATTTGGACCGCGAACTATGGAGGAACTGGAACAGATTTCGCAAATGATGTTATTGAAACCATGGATGGCGGCTTCGCTTTCTTAGGTACAACAACCAGCTACAATTCCAAGAATAAAGATTTTTACTTTGCCAGGATTAACCAGGCTGGTGTGTTGTCTTGGTTTAAGGCGATCGGTTCGCTGGAAGGAGACGAAGAAGGTTTTTCCCTTGTTGAGATCAGATTTGAACGATATGCTTTACTTGGTCATTCTGGTTATTTTGGAACAGGGGGATATGACCTTTACTTAGTTGCAACCAATGAAATAGGTGGCTTCCTCTTTGGGCGCACCTATGGGTTTACCGGGAATGAAAGTGGCCATTCACTGGCGAAAAGAGAAAATGGGGGTATGGCGCTGTTTGGATCAACGAATAGTGTTGGAACCGGCTTATCTGATATGTTCTTACTTACCACAGATTCGGTTGGAAAAGATTTCAACGATCTAGTGTTCAGTTCAATCACTTATGTCGCTTATTTTGACACTACGTTGCCAGATGTCCCACTAAGTGTGGGTGACATTATCAATCCGGATAGAAAGGTGTCGGTTTATCCGAATCCAGCCAATGGACAAGTAAACATTAATATAGCAGGAGAATCAAGGGTCAACAAAAGCACTGTGTTTGAGTTATATGATCTAACCGGCCGCATGGTTCTCTCTACCGCTCTAAACAACACTTCACCTCATTCTATTAATCTATCCAACATGATATCAGGTGTGTACTTTTATGATATCATCATTAGGGATAAATCACAAGCACATGAATCCGAGGTCTACAAAGGAAAACTCGTTTTGACCTCAGAATAATTCTACAGCCCAAAGTGCCCTCTTATCTATGCCTGATTACCAACACTCACTGGATATTGTCATTCCATGCTACAACCCCGAACCGGGATGGGAGAACAATATGGTGCAATATTACAATGCGTTAAAGGGCAAAATTGAAAGCGCTTCATTGTCACTCATCGTGGTCAATGATGGATCCACCCAAACGGTGAATTCCTCCAGCATTGAACTTTTAAAAGGTGGAATCGAAGGTGTAACCTATCTTGAGTATGCGCAGAATATGGGGAAAGGTTATGCACTCAGGCAGGGCGTTGCGGAATCCACCAGTGACCTGATCATCTTCACGGATGTAGATTTTCCATATGAGCTGGACAGTGTTTTAGATATATACAATGAACTGACCACGGGCGTGGATGTGGCACTCGGTTTTAGGCAGCAGGATTACTACACCAAGGTGCCCCTCTTTCGCAAAATATTGTCACGGATTTTACGATGGATGCTCAAGGTGGTTTTAAAACTGGATATTACAGATAGCCAATGCGGTTTAAAGGGGTTCAACGCATCGGGAAAAGAAATTTTCATGAAGACCAAAATCAACAGGTTCTTATTCGATTTGGAATTTGTGATGCTACTCTCCAGAAAATCATCCGCGAAAGCGACTCCTGTACAGGTGAAATTAAGAGACGGCGTGACGTTTAGTAAAG
>JAESRW010000327.1 GCA_016764395.1 Flavobacteriales bacterium | reverse complement strand
TAAACGAGGACGGCTTGAAAAAGCAATACATTACATTACCTTGAAACCGGAAACACCCTTGATGGAGGTTGCCCTCAAGCTCGGTTTTACCTCATTGGAAAATTTTTCAAGAGCATTCAAAAACTACTATGGGGTAAGCCCTGATCAATTCCGGAAATCCGGGGAAGTAAACAAACTTTCCATTATTCAAAAGAAAACCATTTCCAAGACTGAATTTCAAATTGAGCCTTCTTCATTTCTTTCAACATCGATTAATGAAGCGTCATTTAAAGATCTTAAGATAAGGGTGGTTAAACTCCCTGCTCGAAAACTGGTATATATTCCCGGTACGTTGGGAGATCCAGAAAAAGTGGCTTCCTGTTTTAAAAAAGTAAAACAATGGGCTGAGGTAAGGGAATTGACCAAGCCGGAATCAAAACCGTTCGGGTTGATGCTAGACTATCCATTATTTACCCCCCTCGAAAAATGCAGGTACTTTATGTGCATTGAAGTAAAGGAAGAACCTGAAGTATCCGGAGAGATCAATTATATGGAAATGCCTTTACGCACCTATGCGGCTTTCATCGTTAAGGGAGGCATCAATGAAAAGATCAAATCAGTGATTGCTTTTGCTCATTTGTGGCTGCCAGAGAGTGGCTATGAAATTAACAATGTTCCCGCCATTCAAATCCCCCTTGAGAATCCTGTCAAGGTACCCCCCCATCAACTTACTTGCGAATTCTATATTGCGATAACGCCCAAATAGACCATTCGCAACAATTGTTAACCAGTTCGCAAGAATTGCTAATCGATTCGCAAGAATTGCTAACCGATTAGCAGCAATCGTTAAAATAATCTTCCGGTTTAAGCGGTCCTTTATGTCCCCAAAAAAAGGACAGTGTGATAAGAGCAGATCGGGAGCATACCATTTTAAAGATCCGACCTTTTTGGTTGGGGAAAAGTATAAGGCTAGCCGTTATTTGGTTGATCTCTTGTACCAGATATGCACAAACGCAATATCAACAACATACCATACGCGGTTACATTAAAAAAGCCGAAAATGGAGAGAATCTTATTAGGGCGACCATTTACTCCAAGGACAATCTCATTGGCAGGACTACTCACGTATATGGGCTCTATTCATTGACACTTCCATCTGCAAATCATAATGTACTTATATGCCACCTGGGTCACCAAGACAGTATTGTCTCGCTTAACCTGGAAAAAGACCGGCAACTGAGGATGGATTTGAATCTGGCAGGCCAACAGCTGAAAGGATTTGTAATTTCTTCATAACGAGAATACCAAAACATGTATGAACTCAAAGGGATAGTAACACAGTAACAATCATTTTATGACAAAACAAATTGAAGCTATTGGCAAATTCAAAATGAGAATTAGGCATGAAGCCAATCTAGGTACAGCAGCGGTGAGTGCCAATACAAGCTGGGGGGGAGTAAAGGGGCAAATAATTAAATGGAAGGTTAAGTCACTGTTCCTGGTCTGCTTAATGGTGCTGTGTTTGTATAACGCACAAACAGCGTTCGCACAGGTAGGAATTGGTACCACAACACCGGATGCTTCAGCCATATTAGATCTAACGAGCACTACCAAGGGAATATTGATCTCCCGGGTCACAATGGTGCAACGAAATGCCATTGTATCGCCAGCCACAGCACTGATGGTCTACCAGACGGATAACACCCCCGGGTATTACTATAATTCAGGTACGCCTGGTGCACCTACCTGGGTGCGCGTTTTCTCCGGCAGTAGCGCCGGAGGCTGGGACCTCTCAGGTAATTCGGGCACCACGATAGGCACCCATTTTTTGGGAACTACTGATGTACAAGATTTTGCAATTTACACCAACAATACGGAGAAATTGCGTGTTACATCTGCGGGCAACGTCGGCATTGGCACCACGGCGCCAACACGTAAATTTACAGCTACAAACACGTACAGTGGCTATGCAGCTGCCGGGTTCTATTTCACTGGGGATTTTGGACAATTCACCATCAGAAATGACGTTTCGAACGCGGATCTTGCTTACTTGGATTTTCACAGCGGGGGTAATATCTCTTGGTCACAGGGTATACTGGGGAAGACCTTTGTGATTTCAAGTGGGGGAGGGGCAAACAGAACGACCTTGCATTCAAATAAGTGGTTCGCCATCACCGATGCTGGCAACGTCGGCATCGGCACGACAAATCCATCCTCCAAATTTCAAGTTAATGGCATGAATGCCGACATTGCATTATCCTCCAGTGATATTAACCTTGTTGCGTTTCTATCATCCTCAAACCGTTCAAGCAGTCGCCAAGCGCTTTATTTTAATCATGATGGGAGTAATGTTTTTAATGACCTCTATATAGGGTCCGCATTTGAAGTCGTTGATGGCGTATCCATAGCTGCTCCCACATTTAAACATGCGGGGAGCACTTCGGTAAATGCGAACTTTCTAAAAGTTGGATCTGATGGCTTTTTCTTCCAACAGGGAGGGACTGGCGCTATTGGGGCGAGCTTTACACCTACAACAGCCATGACCATTGACAACTCAGGCAATGTAGGCATTGGTACCACAGCCCCTTCTGAGGAACTTTATGTTCGCAAAGATCAAAATGGGCTCACTTCCATTATTCTTGATAATCAAACAGATGACACACAAGCAGCATCATTAATTACAACACAAAGCAAAAAAACAGCGGGCAATTTTAGCCTTTGGTTGGGTTCATTGTCCGAAGCGTATGATCCAACAAATTTAGGAGCGGATGCCCCTGGCAATCATGTACTCTATACCGCAGGTTCAGGAAGTAGTCTATTAATTGCTACTCGGGCTGCCAAGAATATTCAATTCTACACGGGCAGCGGCTTGCTAAACTCAACAAGCGAGAGGATGAGAATAGATGCCTCGGGTAACGTAGGAATAGGCACGACGAGCCCTTCTGCACGGTTAGAAGTATCAAGCACTACGTCCGGCGTACTCATTCCACGGGTAACCTTGGTGCAACGAAATGCAATTGCAATCCCTGTGACCAGTGAACTGGTTTTTCAAACAGACAATACACCTGGATATTACTACTGGGATGGTGCCGCCTGGGTACAAATGCTAACAGCCAGTGGCACAGGCAGTGGCTGGGCCACCACGGGTAATGCAGGAACTACTGTAGGCACTAACTTCTTAGGCACTACCGATGCCCAGGATTTTGCAATTTATACCAACAATGCTGAACGAATTCGGGTTACATCAGGGGGGAATATCGGCATTGGGACAACCTCACCGGATTTCAGTGGATTCGGTGCGGGACATCAAGTGCTGAGTTTACTTTCCAATACGGTGGCCAAAGTTTCGGCGATAGAAGTTGCGGGTAATCAACGATTAGCCGGTACTGACGCAGGGGCCATCGACTTTCACAATTTCGACGGTGTGAGCTTTGATCGTTTAGCAGTGGTAGCAGGACGGGTAGATGCCTCAGCAAACTCGGGTAACTTGGTATTTAAAACTGCGAACGCAGGGGTTATTGGAGACCGAATGTTGATCGATGAAAGCGGCAATGTGGGCATCGGGACGACCAGTCCAGATGCGAATTTAGAGGTGGCAGCGTTAGAATCAGGTTCGAACTCAGCCAAAATCAACCTGGAAAATTCCACTTCAGGATTTAAATGGCAATTGGCCAACCGTTCAGCTGCCGCTACGGCAAGTGATGCGCTGGCCATAAGTCATTGGAATGGATCTACTTGGTTATCGAATTACTTGATAGTAAAACCCAGCGGCAATGTCGGTATTGGCACAGTTGCACCGGGAGCGAGATTGGAAGTAACTCCGACGATAACAGCTACAACTGACTACACTGGTATCAAGAGCGGAATCGTGTACAACGGGGTCACCGTCATGACCAATTGGTATGGAGGCTATATTGCCGCTCCCTCAGGTACTGGGACGATAACCAACAAATACGCCTTTGTTACAGAAGCAAATGCTGGCAACGTTGGCATTGGCACGAATGCCCCATCGGTCAAGCTTCAGGTCGACCATGTAGGTAACGAGAACGCGGCTTTTCAAGTTGGTGACCTTGCAACTGTTACTTCGAGGACRGGMGTGTATTTAAGATCAACAACTGAAGGTAGAATTTCTGTKGGGTCAGGAGCTGCAATAACCTTTTAYAATGGTGGAAGYGCAGGTACTGAAAGAATGAGAATAGATGGGGCAGGCAACGTYGGCATCAATACCACCACCCCTGATGCCTCCGCTATTTTAGACGTGGTAAGCACCTCAAAGGGAACGCTTCTATCCCGCATGACCACGGCCCAACGCGATGCAATCGCCTCACCCGCCAACTCTCTGCTGATTTACAACACCACCACCGAATGCTATGAAGGTTATTATGCAGCGACCACCACCTGGGTAGCCTTTGGCTGTATCGGCTGTACTGTGCCAACAACTGTAACCGCCTCAGCTGCTCCCAACCCGATTTGTGCAGGCAGTACATTAACATTAACCGGAGGCGCAACCGATTCCCTCTCCTGGCAATGGACGGGCCCCAACAGCTACACATCTTCATCACAAAGCCCGACAATAGCAAGTATTACCACAGCTGGGGCCGGTATTTATACCTTAACGGCAAGCAATACCTGTGGTTCGGCAGTGTCGGTAAGTACGGCCTCGGTAGTGGTGTCTGCCACCCCAACTACAGCTGCAGCCGGTTCTGATATCAACACTGCCTGCGGGGTAACCACAGCAACCCTGGCAGGCAACACACCCACAGAAGGAACAGGAGCCTGGTCATTGATTTCCGGTACAGCCACCATCACTACTCCATCTTCCCCTACTTCAGGAGTAACCGGATTAGTTGCAGCAGGCACGGCAACTCTGCGCTGGACCATTTCCAATGCACCATGTGCAGCTTCTACGGATGATATAGTTATAACAACCACCTCTTGTTGTGGCAGCTCCTTTACCGATGCCCGTGATGGCAAAACATACAACACCGTTCTCATAGGTACACAATGCTGGATGGCAGAAAACCTCAATTACGGCAATTACGTGCCGGTTACCAGTCCGCAGGTCTCCGGTGATAAATTTTGCCAGAACCTCAGCGGGGCAAATGACCCTGCCTGCCCAATGGGCGGCTTATACGAGTGGGCTAATATGATGCAGGGTTCCGGTACCTGCAACGGCACAGGCGCACCGCCTAATGACGGGTGCATAACGGTTGTACAAGGCCTCTGCCCTTCCGGCTGGCACGTACCTTCACATTATGAATGGACTTCATTGGAAAAGAATGTCGGCTCCAACCCTGGCGCCTTTCCCTATGATGTAACCACAGTAGGATGGCTCGGCACAGACGAAGGCGGCAACCTGAAACAAACCGGCACTGCCAACTGGACAACTCCCAACACAGGCGCCACCAACAGCAGCAGTTTCACAGCCCTTCCGGGCGGCTTCTCCTCGTCAGGTTCGTTCACCGGTGTCGGGACACTCGGCTACTGGTGGAGTTCTACCGAGAAGAGTGGTACGGATGCGTGGAGTCGGTACTTGAATTACACGATGGCGAGCAGCTACCGGAACGGCAATGATAAGTTGATCGGCTTTAGTATGCGCTGCATTCAGGACTGACTATTAGGTTATTTGACAATTTGACAATTACCCTGCTTCGCAGGGTCGAATATTTTTTTAAGAAAATGACTGTAAAAGACATTATTGGAAGGCAGGCAAAAAAATAAATTTTTACCTGGACTTAGTCGGGGTTAATTCCTCATTTACGGAATCAACTTCTGCAGGCTTGAAGAGGTATAAGAATCTTAATCAAGATATTTTTTAAAATCCAGAATTAGGAGAAACGTAATTGTAAAAACACCAAGCATGAAAAAACACCTTGAGGTAGGGCTCAATCCGTATAAGTCGCTCGGAAAGTTAATCGCTCT
>JAESRW010000122.1 GCA_016764395.1 Flavobacteriales bacterium | reverse complement strand
ACCTAACGTACGCAACCGGAACGAAGTTACATAAACTGAGGTTTGGCGGTAAGCTTCCCCGTTGTGTATTTGATATTTTCCTTACTCCAAAGGGCTTTTCCGTTCTTGGCGTTAATTACTTTTGTATGACTGGAGTTCTCCTTTTGAGTAGCGTCAAAATCTCCAATAACGAGTAGGCTGTCTTTAATGGATGGCTTGCTAGATGACAGCATTTGATAATGAGGTTCTAGTTTCGGCCTGCTGCACTCTTGCAATTTCTTAACGCACATTTTCAAAAGGCCGGTCCTGGTCTATCTAATCCGTTATTTGGGAAGTAACAAAGACTTATACTTTGACTTTGATAATTACCATGTAGCGTTTACAATTAAAGCTCTTGTACATGGCTTTCAACATTGGCTTGTCAGAGATAGTTAAACATCAAGATACACGGGCTGTGGTACTTCTCAGTTTGTCTTTGCTTAATCGTTACCGTCATGCTCTTTAGGTGCAATCTAGCCTATAGCGATCAACTCAGGCTTTTGTCCTTTTTGTCTTGACCTTGCTCTGCCGAAGCGGCTACGCGAAGGCGCAGTACAAAAAGAACGAAAAAGATCAAGGCTGCTTGAAAATGARCTGAAATTGGCTCCGTTTCGCTAAAATATTCGAGGTTCGCCACAGGGTTATTCCAATCGGGTGCTTTAGGTTAACTGATTTAGGTTAATTGTCTGCTGTGCTGTTATCCAAGAGCGAACTGCGAATCTTTTGCACGCTTCGCTCTCAACCTGCGGTTTCGGCACGCTGCACTGCGTCAATTTCTTAACGCCCATTTTCAAAAGGCCGGTCCTTGGTTTTCTAATGACATTACGTGGTAACTATCATTGGATCATAACATACATCAGTCCCAGAGCGAGTAATCCAACACAGAAATAGGGAACACCATAAATGAGCCCGACGAATGCCCATGTTGAAGAGCCCTTTATACCTGATCTCTTTGCCCGAATCAATAAAATCACGGACAAAACGATTGCCACTATACTTGCAGGAAGGATGGAAAATAAACACAAGAACAAAAACACACCGTCTGTACTCATTCCGATTCGCTCTTCTACAAAGAAGAGCAGTAATAGAAGAAATGGTAATAAATAGGCGAATAATATCAGTCTATTCAGGTAGCGTTCATTTCCCATAAATTCGCTTGAATCTATCTTCAATGGATCAAAAAAGCCCACTCAATTTAATGAATGGGCTCCTTAATGTCCAAGTCATGAAACGTTTGTCAATCCACGGTGTCATGTAGAAATGGATTGTCCGGCTTTAGTTCAATCTTATCCTCTCCATCCTCTGTGTCGTTCAGGGTAAACCTTGACACTTGAGACTTGGAAGAATGTGGAATATCATCCAAATTGACGTTTCTTCGCATGTAAGCTGGCTGGTCCTCTAAATCACTGACTCCTGAGGGCGTTCTGAGCTTGTAGCTCATTTCTTTTAGCTTGTTGACCCGATCAGCCTGGTCCATCGAATTGGGATTGTTGTAGGAAGGAATACCCTTTGAATCCTCTCCTCCCCTATCACTAACAGGATCGTTGAGTGATCTCTTAACGGTGTCTAAACTGGAAGTTGTATCCGTACTCAGTTCAATTTCATTGCTGTTATCTACAGCGTCCGAACCAGTATCGCTCATGAGCCTGAATTCTGGCATATCTGCTTCCTCAGGCTCTTCTGCATCCAACTCATATCTTATCTCCTTGGCCTTCCCTACCACTTCCAGATCCTCAAGATTGGTGAAGTCACGTTGCTCAGAAGCTTCGGAGGACAGCTCSTCTGTYTTGGAATTCTCTTTATTTGGTGGAGAAGGAAATTTATTCAGAATCGCATCYARCTCGGCTTGYTTTTTGGCTGCGGCTTCYTCATTCGCTRTAGCTTCAAAGGATTSGTCGTTGGTCTCTGCTTCTTTCTCWGTTACTCCTTCTACAACYGCCTCATCTTCCACCGCTGCTTCCGGTGCTGCAACGCTCGACKGTGCATYCCAAAAGTYWGCAGGTGCTTYTGGAGCTTCTTCCRGKTCCTCTAAATCTTCTGKCTTTGCAGCTTCGGATGTTGGCACGGCTGCCACTGGTTCTTCYMTCGTTGGCTCGGSTGTCGGTTCTTCTTTGACCTGCTCRACAAYYGGCTCCTCCCGGGTAATCAATTTAATTTCTTCCTCAACCTCCCGCTTTTGCATGGACGTTTCTTCCTCTTCATCCATTTTCAGCTGAAACACCTTACGAACCGGCGTACTTTCAATCACATTGGGCTCAATAACGGGTTTGGAACTAATAATCGGTGGGAAAACCGTATCCTTCTTCTCCTCTTGGGCTACCGGTTGTTCAGGAGCCTTTACCTCTTGGGCCTTCGGTTGCTCAACGTCTCCAAGCTGATGCACGATGGTAGGCTGGCCAGGATCCGTAAGGTTTCGAACGATCCGCTCKGGCTGTTTAACACCTGCAAATCCCAGATCAGGGTTGGTTTCAAATCCAGCCGCGATGATAGTTACACTGAGTTCGTTTTCAAAGTCTTCATCGGTGTTGACACCCATGATTACATTGGCAATGTTACCGGCTTCCTGCTGCACATAGTCGCTGATATCCGTGATTTCATCCAGCAAGGGTTCTTCTTTACCCGTGGTAATGTTGAGCAATACATAGCGAGCGCCRGTTATTTTATTGTCRTTGAGCAAKGGTGACGCCAAGGCCAATTCAACTGCTTTAACAGCYCTKYKCTCGCCYTCAGCAACGCCTGAACCCATGATCGCAACACCAGAGTCTTTCATGACTGTACTCACGTCCCTGAAGTCCACGTTAATGGTTCCATGTACTGAAATCATCTCAGCAATTCCCCGAGCTGCTGTGGCCAGGATGTTATCCGCTTGAAGAAATGCAGTGGACAAAGTAAGGTTGCCATACATTTCTCTCAACTTGTCGTTGCAAATGATGATCAATGAATCTACAGACGCCCTCAATCTTTCCAATCCTTCTTCCGCTTGTTCTTTTCGCTTCGGTCCTTCATTTGAGAAGGGTATGGTAACAATCCCTACCGTGAGGATTCCCATCTCTTTCGCAATGGCTGCGATCACAGGCGCCCCTCCAGTACCGGTACCTCCGCCCATGCCTGCGGTTACAAAAACCATTTGCGTATTCGTTTCGAGAATCTCTTTGATTTGCTCAATATTCTCAAGCGCCGAGTTCTTGCCAACATCCGGATCTCCACCGGCACCCAATCCTTCAGTAAGGCCGGAGCCAAGCTGAATCTTGTGCGGTACAGGACTGTTGTCAAGCGCCTGGGAATCTGTGTTGCAGACTACAAAGTCAACGCCTTTGATCCCTTGGCTAAACATGTGATTGACAGCATTGGAGCCTCCGCCGCCAACACCGATTACCTTGATAATGGATGACTGCCCCTTGGGCAAGTCGAAGTTCATTAATTTACCAGGCATAATATCCTAATTTTGGTTCGATACTGATTATCTATACTATTTAATGTTCGTCTCTATCGACGTCCTTTTCTTCAAAAAACTCTTGTGTTGTTTTGAAAAATGAATCAAAGAAGCTACCGCGCTTTTTGGACGAATGCCCGGTCACTAGATGGCCCTTAGCCCTGCCTCGAATTTTCTCCATTGCTTCAAATCCCTTGATCACCAATCCAACGCTGGTCGCATAGAGCGGACTGGTGACATCGTCAACATCCCCCTGCGCCAAGAACTGGTTCGGATAGCCAACCCTGGTTCTCATTCCTGTAATATATTCACACAATTGGGCAATATGCTTCATCTGGCTGCCACCACCTGTAAGCACGATTCCTGCAATGAGCTTATCCGCATATCCAGAATTCTTGATCTCGTGATCGGCATATTCCAGAATCTCAGCCATCCTTGCCTGAATGATCGAGGATAAATTCTTTACAGAGATCTCCCTGGGATCGGCCCCTGCAATTCCAGGTATGGCAACAATCTCATTTTCTTGCGCCTGATCAGCTAATGCAGATCCAAACTTCACTTTCAGCTGTTCAGCTTGATTTCTTAGAATGGCACAACCCTCCTTGATGTCCTCCGTAATGGAGCTACCGCCGAATGGGATCACCGCGGTGTGTCGAATAATATTATCGTAGAAGATCGCGATATCTGTCGTTCCACCACCGATGTCTATCAGCGCTACACCACCTTCTTTCTCCTCGCTGTTAAGTACTGCTTCCGCAGATGCCAACGGCTCTAAAACTAAATCTGCTACTTCCAGGTCCACCTTTTGAACACATTTGATGATGTTGTTCTTGGCCGACTCCTGCCCTGTGATGATATGAAAGTTCGCCTCCAATCGCACACCCGACATCCCTACGGGCTTGGTGATTCCCTGCTCACCATCGATGATGTATTCCTGAGGAAGTACGTGAATGATCTTCTCACCGGGGAGCATGACCAACTTGTGCATGTCTTCGATGAGTAAGTCTACATCCTCTTGGGTGATTTCGTCCTGCCGTCCATCGCACATGCGAATACCTCTGTGCTGAATACTATTGATGTGCTTGCCGGCAATGCCAACAGTCACCTTCTGATCAATCTCTAAACCAGATGCATTCTCAGCCTTTTCAATGGCTATTTGAATAGCATCTGCTGTTTCTGATATGTTCGTCACAATACCGCGCTTAACGCCCGGAGAGTGCGTTTTGCCGACMCCTAGGATCTCAATCTTCCCATGCTCATTCTTGCGTCCTACAATCGCAACCACCTTGGTGGTACCAATATCGAGGCTAACAACAATATCCTGATTTTCCATTACCTCTTTTGTTAAGTATCTTAATAATCTATTTCTTACAAACTATCTGGTCCTTATAGCGCAAGTCAATAGACTTGTATTTATCCCAGCCTACGTTGTTCAGTCCGTGCTTGTACAAACTCAGCAARTTGTCAAAYTTCTCCTCCAAATTACTGACGCCCCCAAGCAATATTTTGTGCTTTCCAACTCTGGGTATTAGCTGAATTTCCTCTGGCCAAGCTACATAGATTTGCTGTATCTGAGATTTCCAGAATTGATTGTTATTAACAAAAGTTGCTAACAAAAACAGGTCGTCAAGCATGTCAGAATTGATGGATCCATTGGCCACAATGACCCGTGCCGAGTAGTTGTTGGAGAGCGGAATCCGATCCTTGTTTTCATCCAAATAAAAATCGCCCAGTTCTTGAGACAGAATGCGCATCACCGGTTTCTTTTGAGAGATCCTCATCCGGAGTTCACCTGATATGGTCGAATACACCTGCGCCTCTTTAATGAAGGGATCCGTGTACAACACACTTTCCAGCAACTCATAATCCAGCGCAGAAACAGGTTTTCCAATCATTTCTATGCCTTCCCTTTTAAACATATTGAGCACACCCTCCTGCTCTACGAAATATGCGTCATCCGACTGGTCAATCTCAATTACGATGGTCTCACAGATGGCATTTTTTTGCTTCTGACCTGCAAAACCCATCACCACAAACACGCCAACCAACGCAATGCCCCAACCCACCGTTGCAAAAAGACGCCTGGTCAACTTCGACTGAATCCACCTTATTTTCTCCATGATAAGCACATTTCAATTGTTAAGTCCTTTTATCCTCCGTTCGTCCAAAAGTTACGCGGTCTACCTGATAGTTCTGAACAGGTTATTGTTGATAACGCCTTGGCTAAATACTCGTTATAATGGCGTTTATTTTTTGTTGTAAACGGTTTGGCTTAATCACCTTTTTCTTCTTCGGAAGTCTGTTTTTTGTGAACTTCCTTTTTTGTTGCGACTGGCAAAGAATGCTTGCTTCTGTTTCTGTTTTTCTTTTTCCTTTTCTTTCTTTTCTGCATTATTCATAGGCTTGTCTGTCTGAGGAAATGGATTGTCGCCTATTATTTGGATCTTTTGCTTGGTGAGCTTTTCGATATCTCTTACATATGCGTTTTCTTCTGGTTCACAAA
>JAESRW010000288.1 GCA_016764395.1 Flavobacteriales bacterium | reverse complement strand
CCACCCCATTTTTTTAATCGGGTGATCTTGGGCGTTATTGGATCTAATTGTATTAAAGAGGAAATATGGATAATCATACTGAGTTATTAGAACAACTCACTAAATCTCAAAAAAACCTACCCATTGTGATTGCTGTTTCGTTTCCTATTTGTCTGTTGGGGTTGTGGTTTTGTGAAATTTCTATTATTGATGTTATTGTGATGATTTTATGTTTGAATTTCAGTTAAAAATTTCGTTCCAATTAGACTCTTAACTTTATCTCTTAGCTTAAAATTTTGAATTTGAAAATCAACCATAGCTTCGTGGAGGAGTGTCTCATCAATGTGAGACCGACAGAGTTGAGTTGGTGTGTGTGTGAGGCATATAATGAGGTGGTCAATGTCAATGAGACATTGAGGGAACACAGTTGTCCATTGCCAAACGTGGCCAAATCAGCTCCATTGCGTCACCCAATGTCTGTTCACTGTTCTGATCCTTCCATCATTAAGAGTTAAACTTGGCGAAATGGCCAAACTCCAATTCACTAGAATCAATGGTGAGGCTGAAGCAGTGGCAATGAGAGAGTGAGACTTGGCCTGGATGTGAGTCCTTACCTCAGCAATCTATTGATATGGTCATCTCTCAGAGATGTTTTGAGACCGTTTCTGGACATTGTCGAGAGCACTCGTTTTGGCCTCCATTGTGTGTACCATTCTCTGTTGACTGATCTGAGTTAATACTTAAGAGTTAAACTCAGTCGATGACCAAGCTCGAATCCGCTGTAGTCAATGGTGAGACAGCAGCAATGTCATTCAGAGGTAGAGACTGGGCCTGAATGTGAGGCCTCACACTCGTTATCCATATATGTGGTCATCTCTCAGAGATGGTAAGAAGCCATTGCTACACATTGGCGCAAACTTTAAATTTTGCTCCATTGTGTGTACGATTGTCTGTTGACTGATCTGAGCTGAATCATTAAGAGCTAAGCTAAGTCCACTTCTGATCTTCGTTGGTATTATAATTAAAGATGAGCCAACAAGGAGAGGTTGATCGATTTGCTATAGAAAGCGATTACTACTCTATCAAGGAGGCTATTGACTTCAATGTATCAGGCATCATCGACAGCGTTCAGTTGGTGTTCACTCAGGCAGATAAGGAAAGAAAATCCGTCTTGGCCTACGAATCACTCATCCCGCCTTTTGCTAAAGGTTGAATAGAGAAGGAGCGGGAAGAGAAACTCAGAAGGAAAATCAACTGAGTTAGAGAGATGAGGCGAGAAACTCTTCAGCGTCTGAGAGATGGAGCTGATGCCCTCAAGAACCTTGTGGGTGCAGAGAAAAACATGGTGGACTGTCTTCTTGATATCAGATGAAGTGCTGAGCTGGACGGAAGGGTCCCAATGGAGACTGCCAGCCAAATAGATGAAAGAGTGATTGGATAGATGGCGAGAGTCAACCTCATCAAACCTGACAATATCTGACCACTAAATGAGATCGATCTCACCTCATTGGCTGAGCGCTTCCTTGCTATCAACGACGACCAASRRAMRRTGGMKWGWMRMSKRAMASMTGAAANRTGMTRAGSKATSRAAGCCCACRCCAAAGAGCTTCYTGAAAAAAGTGAAGTTTGAGATKGACTWTTGCKSKGTTTGTCWCRAWGAGCTTKKRTGAGATCAGAAAGTMGTTCGCCAAGAGTATTGTGACCATCACCCAATCCATGARCMTTGCTGGAGGAGTTATGTGGAGWWTAARCTCAAGARCAAGATCTACGAGATAACCTGCCCACTGTGYARAGTGMMTGGTTCRTTAGCTGGCAACTCAGTCTAGTGGTTCAAGCCCAGAAGAGCCTTCAMGAACACCTAATCGTWAAGATTATTATTAAAATACTAAGATGGCCAGYCCAGAGTCTRTYWCTTCCCATCTRCCAGAGATGKAGAAGCAYGAGCTRGAAGYARAYAGCCAGACACYGTCAGAGAGCTCAACCATCGTATCGGTTGAYGAGCTCAAGTCGAARATCAACTCCAAGAGAGACATTTACGAGCTYCTGCTCAAYGATTGTAAGTNYWATTTYTGACCGTTAGGCCAGTTCTACCTGCCACCAGAGYGAAACTGCTCTCTGGAGTTCCTCAGACAGGTGATGAGGGGAGAGAAGAAGGTCTTCAAGGCCGACGAGCTTGCCAAACTCAATGTTCCGTCGATGAAGGAGACTGAGGTGAAGGTCCTCTATCCAATCCTCCTTCAACGGTTCGTCGATATCAGATCATATCTRCCAAACTACCCTCAAAAGACCTTCCCTGAGAGAGATTTCCTCTGGAAYATCTTCTCCACTCTKCTCCCAACCTAAGCCAGGAGCTACGTCGAGATGGCCATCAAGAAGCAAGTAGAGTCGAACAAGAAGGAGAAACATGAGGCAGTTGAGATTCTGCCTTCGATCCTCCTCAAGATCAGAGAGTCTACCCGCTAYAGCARCTCCAAAGGGAGAGCTCTCTAYCTGCTSAAGGTTGGAGCTAAGACMGGTGGGAAGAARAGAACRGCCAGAGAGAGGGAGGAYGGYGAGATGAGGGAGCAGAGCCARAAGAGACCTTACAWYGGSAGTCARGACTTCTCTCAGACCTCSATTGAGGAAKCGAAGAGAGCTCAYGAGAACGCAATGKCAATGCTCGATCAGGTCGAAACTCACAATCGAAGTCAAGGATTAGGAGTCAAGAGAGTGGCTTCTGGCCACGCCAACAGYCCCAAAGCAATGGCTCCATCCATCTTCAGTTCCGAGAAGAAGAAGGCAACAGGAACTGGCCAGAAGGAGCGATCTCCGTTCAGCAATCGAAGTCCTGGCAGCGACACCTCGATGCTCAATTAAGAGTTAAACTTATTACTCAAACGTTATCTAAGGTCCATATGACCCTTTGGGTCGACCACTTGCCTCAGAGGGTCAAAGAACTTGGGCACTGGGTGCTCAATCGTTGCCTTCATCGCTGGCACTGGCTCCTTTACTCCAAGAGTGCTCTCTGAGTGCACCTCATTGCCATCGTCGTCCATTGGCTTCTCTGAATGGGTTGAGTAGAAGTGGAAGTCATAACGAAAATCGAGATCGAGAACATCTCAGTAATCTCAATCGTTGAGATCGCTCRAGATGGGKACTCTGGCCTTGCTAAGGTGGGCGTCAGGATGGTAGAACATGTACTCGTAGTCTGCACACTCAACCATCCASAGCCAGTAAGAGCGGAGAGGATCACCGAGCTACAACTTCATCCTTTTCACCTTCTTGAGAGTCTCTTCCTCTATCCATGACTCAAGGCAAACGTGAGCAGTGAGGCGAATGAGGAACGATCCCTCAACATGGTCAAGAGAGAGACTCTTGATGTTGGGTCTGAGTCCTGCATCCTTCACAAAGATCAGATGGTTGATGAAGATGGCGGCGTGGAGTAAGCTCTTCGATTCGAGCTTGATATCGGCACAGCTCACCGAAGCCATCTCCTCATGCTCAGGWGAGCCATCAACGGTTGTTGGTCCAATCTTCAGGACCCATCTGATTCCCCAGAGAGCTTTGAGAGACTCTGGAGCCAGCTTCTCTTCCTTCTCCTTCGAGGTCAGCCAACTCTTCGTCTCTGATTGGCACTTCCTGATGAGTGCTGCCCAGAACGAGCGGAATGGGTTCAGCATCGAGTTGGACTGCTCATCCCACATCCCTTCAAGGAACTGTCTGTTGATTGGGCAGCGGAACTCAATGATCGGGAAGTCGAACTTCTCTTCTTCACTTGGCTTGTCYGGGTTGATGCCCAGAGCCAGGTAGAAGCATTCGCTGTCCATRGTGGCCAGCTTCCCATCGTAGCCTCCTTCATCGAGCTTGTCAGTCATCCAATTGGCTGCTTCCATTGCTTAATTATTACTGTTAAGATCCATCTGTTCAAAGAACTTGATCCCGCTTAATTGYKWATCCCGCYCAATCTTATCATTAATATTGTATGTCTGAAACTCAGCACAGAGCTGATATCCCATAGTGGATTGAYARTCTWGAGAGACATCTTGCYAMCTTCTGTWCAAAGCCAKATCACACMGAAGAKGAGAGGACCTGGAGTGAGATCCTTCGTKCTCGACTGACGTACAAAGGGCATTWGATCTCTGAAGATCACAAAACWGTCTTCTTCAAGMAGGAGACAATCACYAAGTACAAAWACCTCAGTCCAATCACTGATGAGGCTCMGAAGACTCACSTCAGGATTGATAAACTCATCTAGAGGGAGATCTCCAGGCTTGGAGACCACATMTCGAAGTTCAGGAGAGTCATTGATGACAACGAGGAAACTCAATGTTCTGAGTAGCTCCTCACCAACCTGATTCAACTTAAGACAGACTCATTCCCTCACCACTTCTTCCTCGCATTCTTCAAGCACAAGAGTTTCCACGAGGATGAGAAGTTCATTGAGCTTGCCTTCAGCGCTTTCAACTCCAACGTTCTCATGCCTGTCTTCAATGAGAAAGATACTGAGAATGGCTTCTTCATCCTTCATGAGGAAAAGGAGCACGAAGGCAAGACTCAGGTTGCCAATCTACTGACTCTCCCTCGAGGTGAGGTTTTCAAAGGGAGACGGAAGCTCATCTTTGAGTGTGCATCAAAAGGCTGCAAAGGCAAGTTCAAGGTTGACGAGACCATCGACTCTGATGTGGGTGATTACTTCTCTCTCTAGGAGCTCTGTGGTCACAGTCAAGTGCACACTTACACGTGCAATGATGGCTTCAATTACGAGAGCCTCACAGTGATTAAGGACAACAATCCATTATCTCTGACCAAGAAGTACAAGGATCATGGTCTATCTAAGAGTCTCTTGCAGTCTCATCTTCTCAAAGACGAGACTCTAAGCTACTTCTTCCCTGTTGAGTCTTTCACAGAGAAATCTCCTTCAAGGATGCTCACATTCCTTCATAACTTCATTCTGAATGATGTGAATAAGAGAAAGGCTCAGTTCAGGTCTCAAGTCTCAAGGAAGAGGAAACAGATCTCTGTCTGCTTAGGGAAGCTTCACCCTTTCTTCTGGCCGAATGAAGCTCTCGAGTTTCCTCTCACCTCTCGATTGGTACAGTTTGGGAAGACTGAGAAAGAGCCAGATTGGCTTCATTCTGACTCTGATGTTGACTCAGTTGCAGACATGGAGGAGAGAAAGGAGAAGGTGAGTAAAGGCGAATAGGCTCTTGAATGGCTTGAGAACCTTGACACTGTTGTTTAGGGACTCAACAAGAAGACAGAGTAGATCATTGGAAAGTATGAGACTCTCAAAGCTCACATTGTTGGGATGGATAGTCTAATGAAGAGTCTCTATCAAGGTTTCTCTGAGCTGAGGGAGATCAAGGCTTCGATTTCTGGACTTACTCAAGGCTCTCAGGAGTAGGCAACTGTCATGGAACAGATGAGAGAACAGTTGAGTCAGGTGAGACCAATCAGTGAACCTCAGACTGAGGAAAAGACACTCTCCCCTGAGAGTGAAGATCCCAGATTAAACGAGCGAGATGATTAATTATTATAATCTGAAGATGGATGCTGCCTATTGGTGAGAGGTCTTGAGGAGCTCATTGAGGGTAATCGGCTCAAGAATGGAAGGTCTATTGAGGTGCTGATGGGATCAGCTCACCATCACTGGATTAGGTGAGGTACTCCTTCCGGTCAAACGTTGTTCATCCATCGATATCTATAGAGATTAGTAAACCTCTGTGGCTGCTACGGCGGTTTTCGAGACCCTGCTGCAAGCGTGTTGCGATGTTTAGTCTAATGACATATCTCATGGAGGAGTGAGCTTCAGCTGCTCACACTTGGCCAAAGCCTACATCGTCCCCTTGTCTATCTTCGAACCTCTTATCGTCAAACCGAACCTTCTTTGATGGGAAGAGGAGCAATCTCCCTAAGGCCATATTCAACATGATCTCTTAATCATTAAAAGGTCATGTGGAGCTTATGGTTGACCTCTTAAGCGTTGCAGTCTGAAACAG
>JAESRW010000287.1 GCA_016764395.1 Flavobacteriales bacterium | reverse complement strand
TGTGTTCATGGTTTTTGGTGGAGGCAACCAGATTCGATAAATGCTCAGAATTGGGAAGCATATCGTGTAGGGAATGGAACAATGCCCCTGCCAAACCTTGTAGATTAAATGCACCCTCTAAATCAGCGTCCACAAACTCCGAATGGAGTTGCAATTTCCGTTTCCCATTGTCCTCGGAAGCCATAAGAGAAATATCTCCAATAGGATAAAAACCCTTTTTGCTTTGCAGATTGGCATCGCGATATTTCAGATCCCTCAACAGAATCTCACCCTGGATATCATCAATACCCTTTCCAAAAAAATTGGACTCCACTTTAACCGAAAACACGGGATTTTCCAGGGTGGTGGTTAGGTTGAGCTTGTCAAGATTAGCACCTAATACATCCGCCACGAAGACAAACTTGGGAGGGGAAGCCGAGTAGTCAATCTCCCCGTTGAAAACAAAGTCCAGATTCTCATCCTTTGCCATCAAGTACCCCGAAAATCGTTTATCCTGCAACTCACCCTTGAGCTCAACATTTTGATAGTAGTAATCTTTCAAAGTAATCCCCTTGATTAAGCCATCAAGTTCTGCCTTGGCTGTATTCTTATTGAGACCATCTCCCGTAATATTTATGTCAAAATCAGCTACACCCACATTTTTTTCGGCATCTAGCAATCGACCCACATCAAAGGATGAGGAAGATACCTGACCTTCATAATGCAGTTGGTCAGTAATAGGATTATATGTGAGTGACACATCTGAAACAAGCACCCCAAGACCAGATTCGCAGATGCCGTAGGCAACAAAATCATTGTAAAACCCGGTAAAATCCCCAACAAAATTAAACCTACCTAAATTTCGAATGTATCGTGGAACCTTCCAGATTCTTCCAGAGTCAAATGGTGGCGCAGGTAGCCGGGCAAGATCCTTTTGACTGGTACTGAATTTTTTAACATTAAAACGAATAAAGGTTTCCTGAAAGTTGGGAAGCCCCGTCAGGCTCAGATTCCCCCTAAACCTGGTATCTTCACCGTAACTTAAATCAATATTCTTTCCTTTGAGCTTAGAGATGGTACCTTGGATGCTCCCGCTCAATTGAACGGTTTCATCTAATCCTATCAAAGCAGGTGCAAAAAAAGAGAGGTCCCTCAAGTTCACTTTTGTGTCTGACAGGTCAGCTTGAATCCGAACACTATCGATAAAGTGCTTATAGTCTTCGTAGCCTGTATATTTTAAGCTCAATTCACCACCTAAGCTGCTCATCGGTGTGACAATCATCAGCTTTGTAGCTGTTAATCCAACCGGTGAAGATTTAATCTTACCGGAGAGGTTGTCAATCACAAATCCACTTTTTTCCTTCAGTGAGAGTTTTTCGATTTGCGTAATCAGCGTGTTGTTGATCCATTTTGATTCGTTGAGATAGGCGTTGAATGAGCTCACATGCAAGTTCTTCAAATCCATAAGGCTTTTCGTCGCACCCCTGTTTTCATCAACATATGAGAAATTTAAATCACGTAGGTCCATAGTGCGTACATCGAACTCCCATGTCGGTTTTGGGGTACCGGGACCCTGTTGACCGGCCATAAGAAACTTATAATTCAGAACGGTTTCGCCCTTATACTTTCGAATATTCAATACGCCGTGATTGAGTACGATTTCGTCCAATACCATTTTGTGAATATCCCTATCAATACTCCGAATACCTACAGCCAATTTGGAGATATAAAGCAAGGTATCCCGATGCAAATCTTCTATATATAGGCCCTCTAAAATCACCTTGTTAAAAAAGGCAATGTCAACTCCCTGAATTTCAATAACCGTATTGAACTTCTCGCCAAAATGAGCTGCCACCTTGCGCGTAACAATGGTTTGAACAGAAGCTGTTCTGAAGGCACCATAAACTACCAACAGTARCAGSACCAGTGCCAGAACAAYTCGGAGCGCTATYTTTACCTTTTTYGCGATRATTTTATTWTTGATTTCTNAYCTGTMRGMTTGTTTAARACCCTGCTGAACACAATTTTGTACGAATCTACGAATGTGGATAGAATATATTTGGAGGATTGGATGCAAGCCTTCCCTCCCTTGCCTCTCGTCCTGCATGTGGTAGCTACAGGTTTCTTTGAATTCCAAAATCTATCAGAGAGGCAATTTGTAAATTTGTGCAAAACCCTATTCGTAACTCCTATAACGGTGAAAAAAGATATTATTATTCTTGGCATTGAATCATCTTGTGATGACACATCTGCTGCGATCTCTAAAAACGGCAACATCCTTGCCAATCTGGTAGCGAATCAAGAGATACACAGTTCATTTGGAGGGGTTGTACCTGARCTGGCCTCACGTGCCCATCAACARCATATCGTACCGGTAGTTCATCARGCRCTMACAACYGCYAATATTGACAAGGAAGAAYTAAGTGCTGTTGCCTTTACCAAAGGCCCTGGATTATTGGGTTCTTTATTGGTAGGGACTTCCTTTTCTAAAGCGTTTGCCCTTGGCCTGCATATCCCTTTGATAGATGTAAACCACATGCAGGCTCATGTTATGGCTCATTTTATTCTAGAGCCAGGGAAAAGGAATCCCGAATTTCCGTTTCTATGCCTCACCGTTTCGGGAGGACATACAGAAATTGTTTTGGTAGAGGACGTTCTCTCCATGAGGGTTATAGGAAGAACCAATGACGATGCCGTTGGTGAAGCTTTTGATAAAGCCGCTAGAATCCTGGATCTTCCGTATCCAGGAGGACCACTCATAGATAAACACGCCACTGGTGGAGACCCGGATGCCTTCGTCTTTCCGAAACCAAAATTTCCAGATTTGGATTACAGCTTCAGCGGCCTTAAAACTGCCTTTCTGTATTTTATCAGGGACCATTTAAAAGAAGACCCCAATTTTGTTCAATCCAACCTGGCTGATATTTGTGCCTCTTACCAACGTTCCCTAATTGAAACGGTGCTGGACAAGTTCGTCAAGGCCATTGACATCTACAAAGTCAAGCACATTGGCATCGCGGGAGGAGTAGCGGCCAACTCCTACTTGAGGAGTCGGATTGCTCAAATAGGAGAAGAGAAAAGGATAAAAGTGTACATCCCAAAATTTGAATACTGTACCGACAATGCCGCAATGATAGCTGTCACGGGGCATTATAAATTTCAACTTGGGCGTTTTGCTGATCATTCGGTAACTGCAGAGCCCAGGGCTGGGATAGGTTGCTAGTTGTTGGTTGTTGGTTGCAGGTTGCGGGTTGCGGGTTGCAGGTTGCAGGTTGCAGGTTGCGGGTTGCAGGTTGTAGGTTGTAGGTTGTTGGTTGAAGGTTGAAGGTTGAAGGTTGCGGGTTGCGGGTTGCAGGTTGTAGGTTGAAGGTTGAAAGTTGAAAGTTGAAAGTTGAAAGTTGAAAGTAGAAAGTTGAAAGTAGAAAGTAGAAAGTAGAAAGTTGAAAGTTGAAGGTTGAAGGTTGAAGGTTGAAGGTTGAAGATTCAAATTGGAATAAACGGACAAGCGAACTACCAAAGAAAATGGACCATGCGTAAAGTTGATTCGATATCGCAACGGAGATCTAAAACTGAAAATGAACCGCTTTAAAAACAGATGGGACCCGATGAAAGTCCAAGTATTTTTTGTTCTCTTGTTGACCTGTTTGGCTTCCATTAATTTAGCTAACGCGCAAACTGATGTTTCGGATTCTCTGATGCAACGCGCCAGTGAGGAGTACCCCCTTAAATATGCAGGCGTCTTAAAAACCAATCCGCTCTCTATGCTTTGGGGCTCTATTCCTGTCACTGCAGAATACATGGTGCTGTATGAATTTGTGACCTCTCCTCAACAAGCCTCACAAGTGGGATTGTCCTATATTTCCAAGTCGCCAATATTGAAGTTATTTGAAGATACTGTTCCCGATCTCAAACTATTGACGGCTAATGGGGTGAGATTACAAATTAGCCACCGATTCTACCTGGTCAAAAGCCGTGGCTTTGCCCCACGAGGATTTTATCTAGCCCCTCACCTATCTTACGCAACGGTGCGAATTTCCACCAAGCACTATAGGAGTCGGGACGTATATATTGGCGTGACTCAATTTAACAGCAATCTACTCATCGGGTGGCAATGGATCTATGATAATAACTATACCTTCGACGCCTTCGTCGGATGGGGTTACAAAGACAACTTTGCGGTGGAGCACGATGCCCAGAGAACGATCAGCCTAAACACCGATGACTTTGGCGCTTGGTATACAGGCCCTTTGAAGTTCAGTTTTGGGTTTCATATTGGGATAGCGTTGTGAGTGGAACCCATAAGATGAGGAAAGACTCTAGTGTCATTCATTTGGTGTACATTTTTCTTATTTTGTGAGGATATTGCATGTCAACACCGCTCAATATGCTGAAAACAAGCACGCATCACACTGGATCTACTACATTTGACTGGACAATAAGATAAGCGCGCCAGCGGGGAGTTGCGAAAAAATAGGAAGGAATAATCGAGCCCAAAGTGAAGTATTCTATATTAGTAATGTTGTTCTATTTCTGCTTATCCTATACTGGAATTGCACAGCATATAGATGTATACTATGATGAGGAGGTTGAAGCATGTAGATTAAATTCGTCTAGTAGCACGGAAGAGATTAGCTGTTTAAAATCTGTTCATCTTGAGGTGGATAGTTCCATGGAAGAGTATTATGAATTGCTGATTAAATCTTACAAATTGCTGGGACGAAAAAAAGGTGTAAGGAGCTCGAAAAAAGCTCAATCCTTGTGGGGTTCCAGTAGCCCAGACTGCACTTGTTCTGTTGACTCCAGCAAGTTTTAATCAAGCCAATAGGGGAACTACGATAACAATACCTGATCCTAATTTGCCAGCAGTAGTTCCAGTAGCGCCTCCTCCTCCTGCTGCTGGCACACCTACAATAAACTAAAAAACAGATAAATAGTAAGCTACCTAAAATGCAAATAATAATTAAAATATTGATCTCGACATTCTTGATTTGCTCTGGTTTTATTCAGGGCATGAGTCAGGATAGAAAAGTAAGTGTTGATTCGATTGTAACAAGAACGCTAAAAGGAGAATTCCCAATAGCTTTTTATAGAAATGAAAAAGAACCATATACTGGAAAAGTTCACATTTACTCAAATGATGGCATTTTAGAAACTAGTATTTCTTTTATTGGAGGATATCCTATAGGTGAGGTCATCAACTATTTCAAATCAGGAAGGCCGCAAACAATAACTAATCAAAGAAAAGGAGGTGTTACACATGGTTCTTTTAAACATTGGCATTCCGAAGATGTACTGGCTGTTGAAGGAGAATATTTTGATGATTTTAGAATAAATGAGTGGAAATATTATTCAGAAGAAGGTATATTAATTAAAGCGAATTTATTCGATGACTTTGGTAATTTAGTTTTACGAGACGGGATTGAAATCGATGTGATTTTGGACTCTATTTTAAGCTCTCAAGAACAATTAAGGCTCTCTCTCTCATTACCTGAGGGGTCGTTGCGTATTATTTCTACAATTACTAAGCAAGAAATCTGGGTGAAAATAAACAAGTTGAAAAAAAAAGGCCCAATAAAGATCTCTGTTTATAATAATAACGGGGAAATAATAAACTCGCAAAGCGAGAATTTCATGGAAGATCAATCGTGTAAATTGAAACGCTCAAAAGCTAACATTCTTTTGTCAGTTCAAGATTACATGAATTCAACTATACTATTAGATGGAGGGTGTGGTTTATTTGAAATAAAATAAAAGGTTGTCATACTTCAACCTAAATTGTGTCGTGCACTTCACCGCTAGCGTGGACGTCCTCGTCCGTGCGTATATGCTGCGGTCAACACATTCAGCCCCACTGTATCTTCTGCTAGCGGGGTAAACTAGAAGTAAGACCACATCTGTCCAAAACGTTTAAAAATTGGTTGAAGAAATGCCTGCTTTATGCAGGCATTGTTATTTTGGGGTAAATATCCGACTA
This sequence comes from Flavobacteriales bacterium, assembly GCA_016764395.1. Lineage (GTDB taxonomy): Bacteria > Bacteroidota > Bacteroidia > NORP154 > NORP154. Next base: position 14 of record JAESRW010000287.1, on the reverse strand, counting down.
CTAACCCTCAAAAC
>JAESRW010000286.1 GCA_016764395.1 Flavobacteriales bacterium | reverse complement strand
TGTGGATTACGATCCATATATGGGGCTTTCCTTTTATCGCTTGAAACAAACTGATTTTGATGGAATGTTCGAATATTCTGAAATCCGGTCAGTGTATCTACAAGAAAATGCAACGCCTCATTTTTTGCTGTATCCCAATCCTTCCAATGGATTATTTAATATAACTTGGTCCGAAAATATAATGGATGAAACCGCTTCTTTAACGATCTATAATCTGATTCTACAAAAAGTGTATGAAATAGAAATAATCATTGGAAGCCACATGCAAGTATCTCAGCTGAATGTAGCCCATTTACCTTCTGGTATGTACTTTCTGCAACTGGGTGTAGGAAGTGAATTGCAAAGACAGCAATTTATCATCGAACATTGATCTTTAAAAGTAAACCAACAAACCATCCACTTAGCATGATTTCCATCACCCCTCCAAGGACAATGCTCCTTCTACTTTCATTGCTCTTTTCTGAAATTCTTCTTGCAACCAACTATTATGTGAACGATGGGGCAACAGCCAATGATGCTTTTACAATCATGATTGGCGCTACTTACAATGGGGGCACAATTACAGGATTAACCACTGCCGACCCAGTGGGTACGATACAGGATATAATCGATAATTATGTGTTGGGGCCAGGGGATACAATTTTTATTGATGCTGGGACTTATATAGAAAGTTTGAACCTCAGTTCAGCTGATGCGGGTAACAGTACAGCACCTTTGGTGATAATGGGGTTAGATTCGGCGCTTACAAATATCCTGTCTCCTGGACCTTCACAGCACGGTATTTATTTCTTAGATGGGGCCGATTACACAACTGTTAAGAATATCCATTTCAATAGCAATGGCCAATCGGTTAATAATATTAGGATTATCAATTCTCAAGGAATTACTATTGAAAGCTGTAGTTTTCTGATGGATGTGGCCGCATCCAATGTACTCGTATTGCCCATAAATTCCAGCTCTGCGTGTAATTGTGATGATATAACCATCCGCGGAAGCAGTTTTCTGAATTCAGGTAACACCTCCGTGATCAGCGTTACTTCTGGAACCGTCGCAATAAATAACACCGATCTGGATCAACTAACAATCAATACCAGTACTGCGGTGGCAGTGGAAGTGTTGGGCAATGTAGACAGCTTGAAATTACGCAACAGTACTATTGATGCGGTAGGTTACGGGATCTATTTTTTAGAATTGGGAGGAGTGTGGATCCCAGAACACGGTGAGGTATATAACAATACCATGACAATTGGTGAGAAATCCGGTGCCTCTCAAGGCTGGTGCGTAAAGTTGCGCGGAGAAGACAACCCCGCCACACCTGCGGGACAATGCGTAGGATTTAAAATACACGACAACTTTATGGAGTTAACCACCTTTAATACTAATAGGGTTTGTATTTGGTTGCGAAATACAGGGAATCTAGGTGATACCATATTCATTTACAATAATGYTATGATTGGAGGTTGGGCCGGCATAATATTCAATCAGAGTAATTTTCAAACCTATATCTACAACAATGTAATTTCTGGKAGYACCTWTAAYTTGAGGATWGTAACYAYCWTYWTAGATAATACGGATATCTTATTTAATTCMTTYTATACYYYTRMTGGWAAYAATTTGAGCAGGCCCGTGGGCAGCCCTGTATTGCCCAACTGGAATATGAMAAACAACATATTTCAMAAYGAYGGRSYMGGWTTYTCWCTKGAYTTYTCMTCCTTTGGGGCGCAACCAACATCTATGGATTACAACTTRTTTCACAACCCCGGTGGTGGTGGTGTAGCTCAGGTAGCTGGCGCGACATACTTCACTCTGGCACTTATGCAAGCWGCTTCGCATACKGTGGATGGTACGGATAATGCCAATTCAATTGCRGGYGACCCTCAGTAYAGCGCTGTTCCTRATAAYTTAATTATTCCCAGTTCGTCWCCWGCRGTTGGAGCTGCAATTCCCATTGCCGGCATTGGTGCCGATCTYCTCGGKGTTACCAGGMCMGGTRCACCRACTATKGGAGCKTATGAACCSATGGATGTACCRRYWGCRAATTTTGCAACSAGTGATACGGTTATATGCCTGGGRCAATGCATTGAYTTTACGAACTTKAGCACTTTTGCATCTACCTCYGTYTGGACTTTTTCTGGTGCAACAACCTCAAGCAGTACAGCACAAAACCCCACTAATATTTGTTATGATACCCTGGGTACTTATCCTGTGAAATTAGTGGTTTCCAATCTTATTGGGTCAGATACACTGATCAAAGTGGCTTATATCACAGTGGTCAATAAACCTACGGCCAACCTGGGAAGCGACACTGCCTTTTGTCTGGGGAACTCCATTATCCTGGATGCTCAGAATGCCGGGGCAACTTATAACTGGCATGATGGTTCATCCAATCAAACCTTTTTGGCGGATACTTCTGGTATGTATAGCGTAACGATTACGGATACCAACGGATGTACTGCATCGGATACCCTCAGCGTAACAATCGTCAATCCAATTCCTGCAACCATTTCACCCTTAGGAGCGACTGGGTTTTGTCAGGGTGATAGCGTAGGCCTCCAGGCATCGGCAGGGGTAACCTTTTTATGGTTGGCAAATGGACTGGGTACGGGCGATACGAACCAAACCATTCAAGCGGATAGTGGAGCCAATTATCAGGTAGTGGTTACCGATACAGCTGGATGTGTAGATACCTCTTTGTCGGTGGTGGTATTCGTGAACAGCTTACCGGTAGCCAATATCAATTTGCCTTCTGGAAATCGCTTCTGTTTGGGTGACAGCATTACACTGCAGTCTGATACCGCTAACAGCTACCAGTGGTTGGAAAGTGGGGTGCCAACCGGTGCAAGTGGTTTGATGAACTTCGTTAATGTTGCTGGTAACTATCAGGTAATTGCAACTAGCGACTCAGGATGCATCGATACCTCTTCTATGGCGATTGTTATTCTTGACAGTCTGCCCATTATTGATACTGGCTTGATGAGTGTCTTAGATGCCAGCGCTTGCGGAATAAACAGTGGGGCCATTGCGGGCCTAACCATTTTATCAGGAGTTTCACCCATGACTTTTAGTTGGGAAGATAGCACCATGACGGTTGTAGGTAATCAGCTCAACCTATCCAATCTGGCATCTGGAATCTATCAATTAGAGGTTATAGATAGCCTTGGCTGCCGCTCAAATTTGAGTGTGGCAATAGGTAACCTTCCTGCATTGGGATTAAATATCACCATACAAAATAGCAGTTGCTTTGGTTTTGCAGATGGTAGCGCGACAGCTGCGGTCAATGGTGGTTTGGTGCCATATACGTATGCCTGGAGCAGTGGCGGAACTGCTGCTGCGGATTCGGGGCTTTCCGCAGCTACGTATGGATTGGTCGTTACGGACAGCAATGGCTGTACTGTAAGTGATACCAATATTGTTATTACTGAGCCCTCATTATTCACTGTTAGCATTACAGGCGATACCGCAATCTGTGTCGGTGATTCTACGTTGCTTGAAGTACCAACAGGGTTAAGTTACACCTGGAGTACTGGAGCCACAAGCAATAGCATTTCAGTTACACCACTGGTTACCACATCTTATGCTGTTACAGTTTCCAATGGAAACTGTAACGCAACGGCAACTCACACGGTATCTGTTGCACCACTTCCAACGTTACTTATTACTGGACAGGACATCTTGTGCTTTAGTGAAACAACCACATTGAATGCTGCTGGAGGAACTAGCTACTTATGGAGTACGAATGATACTGGCGCTACGCTCATTACAACCCCGTTAGCCGGAACATTTATTTCAGTCACTTCCAGCAACACTTGTGGTTCGGTTACAGATTCCATTTGGATCGAGGTACTGTCATTACCGTTGATAAGCGCTGGTGTTGATACGACTATAATTGCTGGTGCGAACCATCAGCTTCAGGGATCCGGAGGTCCTAGCTATTTATGGTCGCCAGATTTCGGGTTGAGTTGTACCGTGTGTGCCAATCCCGTGGCCAGTCCTGAATTCACGACTACCTATGTTTTAACGGTAGTGGATGGCAACGGCTGTAGCAGTTCGGATTCGGTTCAAATAACGGTCGATGAGAGCAAGTCCATATTTATTCCCAATATTTTCTCACCCAATGGGGATGGAAACAATGATGTGCTACAAGTTTCAGGTAGAGGAATAGAACGCTATGAAATTCGGATCTACTCAAGGTGGGGTGAACTGGTTTTTTCTTCCAATGATTTGACGCAATCCTGGGATGGATCCTTTCGAGGGGAGCAAATGGACCCTGCTGGATTTGTATACATGGTGGACGTTCAGTTTGCCGGTGAATCTGAAATGCAACGTTTTTCTGGTGAGCTGATGTTGGTGAGATAGAGAGAGCGGCAAACATCCATTCTATGTTTCCCTTTCTGTCTTCCGCTATGCAACACCTTCCGCTGCCTATTAAAGCTAGAAGTGCCCAGGTCTGGGTGTGTTTTAGCCGTTACTAGGGTGGGGCCAGCAATTATAATTATAACCACAGAGCACACGGAGATTGCACAGAGTTTACCAAGAGTGATTGGGTTTTTCAAACCTCCGTGCTCTTCGTGCCTTCTTTGTGCCCTCCGTGGTTAACATATTGCCATGACTTTAGATGAAGTATGCTTCAATAAGTTACACCAAAGTGCCCCCTCACCAATTATTCAATTTGCTTAAAGGTCGATCCCGAAACAGCCTTGCAACACCAATGGCAAAGAATCAGCGCAAGAAAGCCATCAGTATTACAACGTTTCTGGGTTGAAGAGCGGAAGACAGGAATATGAGGAAAAACTGGGGGCGGAATCCAAATGATAAATTTGCGAGCGTATTACCTACAGTTGGCTAAGCGTCTAAGCTGCTCAATTTACGATTGCCTTTGATTGACGCGCCTTGCCATCTGGGAAATTTACTGATAAGAAAAGTTCATGGGATCCTGTAGAATACTTCTTGATGTTGGTTAAAGTGATATCGTAAGAGTAACCCATGGCATACATGCCTTTTTTAAAACCCAAGAGTATTACAAGTGACTCTTGATCGCGGTAAGCCATGCCAAGCCATGCAAGCTCCTTATATATAAATCGCGCGTTTAAATCTGCCTGTGAGGGCGCATTTTCAATTGCTTTGAACAGGAAGGAGGGTTCAACCAGAAGAACATCATTTAAGTCAAAGGTATAGCCGGCCACTCCAGAAACTTACAAGGTGTGTCTTCCAATTTAAAGTATTGGTTTTAGGCAGTATTTCTGATAATAAATATTCAATTTTGACACAATTTAGTGCGGATGCTTGCGCTATGTGATCCTGTTGGAATTAGAAACCAGAATTGAACAAAGCAAGACGGTCCCGTAGATCTTCAAGGCTTCTTTCAGCACCTATTGTTCTGGTGCTGTTTCGGGAATTATTGAACCTATAAATCCATTACCTGGATATCACGAATTTCTTAGAGCGTACCTCCCCCTCTGTTTGCAGCTGGACAAAATAAACGCCATTTGGAATATTCACCAGATTGAAATTGTATTCTATGTCCTTAACATCCTGGAATGTTTGGCGATGTACAATTTTGCCTAAAACATCCTGGACTATTAATTCCGAATCCTGCGTATTTGGTAACGTTATTTCAAATGTTACTAGCAGGTCTGCCGGGTTCGGGAAAATGAGAAAAGAAATGGGGGCAGTGAAATCATGGAGGCCCACAAGTTGCGGTATCTCGACATCGATATTATTACTACACCCATTAGCATCGGTTACGGTAACCATATAGGTGCCCGCTGCCAAACCTGTAGCCGTTTCATTGGTCTGGGATAATGAATCATTCCATAAATAAGCATAAGGCGCAGTGCCTCCGGCTCCGTTAACAGTAGCAGCACCATTAGCATTACCCTGGGTCTCAGCGTCAACATTGACGATGGTAATTGAGATCACCAAAGAATTTATTATGACCGAATCCACATATGAACAGCCCCCTGAATCAGTAATCGTGCATTGGACATTTCCGGGACACAG
>JAESRW010000285.1 GCA_016764395.1 Flavobacteriales bacterium | reverse complement strand
TGCCCATTGCCCATTGCCCATTGCCCATTGCCCATTGCCCATTGCCCATTGCCGATTACCCATTGCCGATTACCCATTGCCCATTGCCCATTGCCGATTGCCGATTGCCCATTGCCCATTGCCTATTGCTTATCAGCGAATATACCGATAGAAGCCAACAGCATTACATGGAACACAGGTACTTATTCAGTTTGGTCTGTTGACGAATGAGGTTCCTCTTCGCTCCCTTCAGAAATCATTTCCGGTCCCCTGGAGCTGACTTTTCCAATGATGAAAGTCACCCCTCCAATCACCAGGAGAAATATGATTTTCTGTAGGGATGTTGGTCCGTCCAAATCAAAAAAGAACACCTTGCAAGATGAGACCAACAGTACAAATGCACCCAGTCCTTTAAAGAAAATATTCTTGGAGTGGTTGCCCCAGAAAAACAGGATCAAGGCATACACAAACCAGCACAAGCTTAAGCTTAGCTGCTTGCTGATGGATTGGATATCGTAAGCTTCCCAGAGGTTCATGATTTGTACGGTCAGTAAGCCACCAACTACCACATGACTCACGATGGCCATGAAGGTAGCGATACGGGTGCGTCGAATCGGTAGATCGTTGGTTGAATCATGCTCCGCAAAAGTCGCGAATGAAAAGCCCAAAAGGGCCATCGCCATCCAAACAAAGGCACCGGGATTTAAAAAAGGTATATACTTGATGCCATACCATTCCACCCAATCCACATTCCAGGCTACGGTATACCAGAAACCGATGAGCAGTAGGTACGCCATCATGGCAACGTAGGCAAATTTTGATTGTTGCAAAAAACGTCCGGCAGCATAAGTGATGCCTATGATCAACAACCAAATCGAGCTGGAAATCACGTAATGCATTCCATTTTCATAGTACAATTGTCCCAAGTCACTGGCCGCGATGGCCATTACCAGGATGCCAAGAACCGTGTAGGCAGAGAATGCCATGGAGATTGCCTTCCCGGAGAGATAGTAGATCACCCATCCAAGGGTAAGGAATGCGGTACCAACGATGAGCAGGGGAATCGCATGGGGTAAAGCAAACTCTTTGAAAATGAAGTTGCTCCAAAACACAAAGTTGATGGCGTTTACAATCCCGAGGTACAAATTGAGCCCATTGTAATTCTTTTCCTTCGCAGAAGATAACAGTAAGCCGATAATGTATACCAGAAAAATACTCGTAATGTAAAAGAAAGGCCTGACCCATTGCTCTGGATCAAAAATGACATAGTAGGTAGCATACAATCCCAGGGACATCACAAAACTGATGACCTTCATCTCTATCCATTTCTTGGAAATACTTACGCCGATCGCCGTCACATTGATGATGAGTAGATAGATGAATAAAGGAATGTCCTGGGTGCCTGAGGCTCTTATAACAAATGGCGTTACCAGGGCACCAATCATGCTAATGAGAAATAGAATTCTCATATCCATTTTAACCGCCATAAATGAAACCACGGAGCTAACTGCAATGATCGACAGCATAAGTGCACCGGTTGACCATTGTATTTCGGGCGAGAAGCTCAAATATCCAATGGTGGAGTAGAGGATGGCTATACCAATCCCGGCCAGTGTTTCACCCAGCATATGCTGTTCTTTTTTGTAATAGTTGTATCCGGAATACAAGCCAGTGATTCCCAACAATACGCCTGCGGCTATGCGGACTTCCAGTGGAAGCCAGTCGTTCTCTACGACTAATTTTAGGAAATATAAAAAGGCGGTAAAGACGAATGACAATCCCAACGCGTTGATCCAATGTTTCTGAATAAGTTCTCTCATAGCTTTAGATTTTGAAGGGTCAAACATAGGTCCAGGCGCTTGGCCAGGCAATCCATTTTGAAAAAAATGCGTACTTTGTTTAATTCATTTACATTTGTTGTCAATCAGATATAATTAGTTTTCAGTTTATAAAAACGTACTTTTAAAATGGGAAATTTAAGAGAGATTATCCATTCGTTTGATGCCAGAGAGCAAGCTGAATTTCAGTATTTCGTTCAGCGCCACAAGCAGAAAAAGGATAGAAAGGACCTGGAGCTTTTCAAGCTACTCAAACAGCCCGTGGAGCTCAGCGCTGCTGAGGCTATAGAAAAGCTGGGAACAAAAAACGCGAATGCCTATCATGCGATTAGGAAGCGTTTGTTTAAACACATCTCCGACTTTATTTTGGTGAAGTCTGTTGATGAGGACATGAGCGCTGGGGCAAGTGTGAATAGCCTTTACCTTATTTCCAGGTACCTATTTGGAAGGAGCTTGAATAAATCGGCCTGGAAGTATTTGAGAAAGGCAGAAGAGCTGGGACTCCAGCACGACCAATTTCAATATCTAAATGTAATCTACAATCTTCAGATTGAGCAGCAACTGGTTCAGGAGCAGGACTCCTTGCAGGAGATTATTCAAAAGTATGAAGACAATAAGCGCAAGAACGACGAACTGGAAAGGATCAACATCACGAAAAGCCTGATTCGTGAGCAGGTTGAATTGTACAAACGAGACGGAAAAGGGCTAGACTTCAAGGCCATCATAGATCATTCACTGAACTCATTTTCGCTGATTCAACGGGTGATGAGCAGTCCTAAATTGCTCTATGAGCTGTTGGATATGATGCGTAAGTCGGTTGTAGCCACGAAAGACTTTATCTCTTTTGAGCCTTTTCTGATTTCGAGTTATAACAGTTTAAAGAATAAGGACAAACCCTATTATAATGTCTTGATACTCTTAATGATTGTGCACACCAAGTATAGAAATAAGAAATTCCAGGAGTCAATAACCTATATCGAACAGGTGCGAGGTGAGTTGGTTTTATGCGGCAAGCCCTTCCAAAATAAGGTTCATGCGAGGATTCAACAGTTGCTCGCTGCCAACTATATCTTCTTGGATGAAATCCAGAAGGCCATTGGAATTTTGAAAGGCCTGTCTCAGGGCAAGGTGAAGCTGAATGCTGCTGATGTGGCGAATGTGCGTATGAATACCGGAATCTACCTGGCCTTTAGCGGAGACTTTAAAGCGGCACATAAGGTCTGGTTGTCGATGCAGCATTCGGAAAAGTGGTATCAAAAGATCATGGGCATCGAATGGGTGATGAAGAAAAACCTGATGGAGATCATCATGTTTTATGAGATGGAACACCTGGATCTGGTAGAATCTAAGATTAGGTCAATGGAACGGCGTTATGCGGACTTGTTCAAGGTGGCTGCTTATGATAATGCCAGGATATTTCTCGGTTTGATCAAGGAGTTTGTATATGCTGGAGTTGATCTGGATCTGGAGAAATTCAAAGAGAAGATCGAGGCTTCGATAGAATGGCGGCCCAAGGAGCAAGAGGACCTTCAGGCCATGATGTTCTACGCCTGGCTACGGTCGAAGGTCTATCATGCCGACTATTACACCACAATCCTGGACGTGGTGTTGGAGCCATGAATGTCTGACTGTTGTAAGCTGCAGTATTGAGGTAGAAATGAAAAGGATAGCAGCCACACCCATGTGTAATGTGTGAATTCTAAGTGGGTTATCGCTTCAGATCAACTACATTTACAGCGTGTTAACCATGATATGTGGTATCTTTGCATGCCTTTAAATTGAGATTATGAATAAACTATTTACCATATGCTTTGCATTATTTAGCGTGATGACGCTACAGGCAGAGGAGGAGTATAATGAAGAAACGATTGAATCCATCTTGCTGGAAGAGCAGCGAATTACCGATAGTATAAACGGCAGCTTTACCTATAAAATAGGGACCATTGATCTGCAAGAGGGGTTGGCGGAGCTCAATACGCCCAATGGCTACAAATTTATTAACGCTGAGGAAAGTGAATATATTCTGACCAATTTATGGGGAAATCCACCGATGGAGGTGCTGGGTATGATATTCCCCAAAAACGCCTATCCCAGGGGGGAAGAGTTCTCTTATGCGGTCATCATTTCTTATAGCGAGGAGGGATATATTGATGACGAAGATGCGAAGGATTTGGATTATGAGGAATTGCTGGAGTCCATGCAGGAAGATGCCATTACTGACAATGATCAACGCATTCAAGCTGGTTATCCAACGGTGGAGCTGGTCGGTTGGGCGGCGGAACCATACTATGACGAGGTCAATAAAAAGTTGTATTGGGCCAAGGAGTTGAAATTTGGAGATTCCGAAGAGAACACCCTCAATTATAACATTAGAATATTGGGTCGCCGGGGCTATTTGAATTTGAATTTGATTGGAGACTTGGATGTGCTGCACCTGGTCGAGAAAGATGTAGAGAATATATTGGCCAGTGTGGAGTTTAACCAAGGCAATACTTACGCAGATTTTGATCCAGAGATAGATGAAATTGCAGCGTATGGTATCGGAGGATTAATTGCTGGAAAGGTGCTTTTGAAGGTGGGCTTATTGGCAGGCCTGTTAAAATTCTTGAAGGTGATTGGATTGGCGATGGTGAAGTTTTGGAAGCCAATAGCCATTGGTGTTGCCGCTCTAGCTGCAGGGTTGAAGAAGTATGTTTTTGGTAAAAAGGAGGAGGGAACTGTGGAGGCGCAACCTGAGCCAGAGCAGAAAATTTCGGACTCGGTCCCAGCAGAAATAAAAGAACATACGAATGAGGAAGTCACGGATAATGACTTTGAGGATGAATCTAAAATAAAGGGATAACAATAGCAATTGAGATGGAGATACAAGACAATAGAGTAGTGCAGATGCACTATACGTTGAAGGATGATGGAGGGAGTGTTATAGATACGTCAGATGGTAAGGACCCGTTGACTTATATGCATGCTGAGGGCTCAATAATTCCAGGGCTGTTCAGGGCCATTACTGGTAAGAAAGTTGGAGAGAAAGTTTCTGTTGTTGTAAAGCCTGATGAGGGTTATGGTCATCAGGATGACAATATGATACAACAGGTCCCTCGAGACGCATTCAAAGGAATGGAGGATTTGGCTGTGGGTGTTAAGGTCCAGGCCGAGACCGAGCAAGGAATCCAGGTTGCCACGGTGACCGATGTTAAGGAAACCGAAGTAACGATAGATCTAAATCATCCCCTAGCCGGTGTGACCTTACATTTTGATGTAGAGATTGTGGATATACGCGAAGCTACAGAGGAGGAGATCAGTCATGGCCATGTTCACGGGCCTGGCGGGCATCAGCATTAATAGGAATTTTATAGGGCGCTGCGCACTGTCATTGGGCCTTCGGCCGTTATTTAGTTGTGATTTTGTATACATGCAAATGAGTAATGCGTGTGATCACCAACGGGCATTATCATGCGCCCACCGGGTGCCAATGACGTGAGCCCCAGAGAGCGCAACCCCACGACCACCGGGAGTCAATGACGTGAGCCCCAGAGAACACAACCCTACGACCGCCGGGAGTCAATGACGTGAGCCCCAGCGAGCACAATCCCGCGACCACCGGGAGCCAATGACGTGAGCCCCAGCGAGTACAATCCCGCGACCACCGGGAGCCAATGACGTGAGCCCCAGCGAACCTCAATCCGCATAAGAGTTTCTTTCTTCCTCTTTGTCGCTCAGGTATTCGACGAATTCGTACTCATTGTCCTCGGCATCGAGAAAGTAATCTCGGATGCGGAATTGCTGGATTTGCTTGGGATAACTGCGCTTGTAGCCAGCCTCGCTTAGGCGCTTGGCCAGGGCGTCCACATCATCTACTACAAAACCTACATGATTAATCCCTGAGCTCGCATAGCGTTCCCCTCTCTTTTTCGGATCCGCCTGTGTGATGGCGATGTAGGTATCCGCTGTACCAATGTGTAGCCATTTTCCGTAATTCCCATCACCCCCTCCGCGAACTTTAAAGTTGGGAAAGGCAGTTGTGAAAAACTGAGTTGCACCTTCTAGGTCCTGGACAGAGAGGTTGATGTGTTCCATATATAGTTTCATGTTTTCTAGATGTTGTCTCCGCCGCCAGGCGAACTGATTTGTTATTAATGATAGAGCAAACTTACCCGCTAAATAACGGGAATGTTAATAATTGTAATT
>JAESRW010000121.1 GCA_016764395.1 Flavobacteriales bacterium | reverse complement strand
GAGCCAATCCCTCACATTATCCCCTTTTCCATACACGGGAATTTCCTTCCTATTCTGAATATTGTGAATCACCAAGGGGATCAACTTCTCTGGAAATTGGTGTGAGCCATAATTATTGGAACAGTTGGAGATCACAATGGGTAACTTATAGGTATTGTGATAGGCCCGTACGAGATGATCAGAACTGGCCTTGGACGCAGAGTATGGAGACTGTGGATCATATGATGTGGTTTCTAAAAAGAGCTCTCCTTCCCCAAGAGATCCATAGACCTCATCGGTGGACACATGATAAAACAGGTGTGCACCATCCTTGTCTGCCCATAGCCTCCTTGCCGCATCGAGAAGATTCACCGTTCCCAGAATATTGGTTTCTATGAATTCCATGGGACTTTCAATTGATCGATCCACATGGGACTCTGCAGCCAGATGAATTACATGGTCAAATTGATAGTCTTCAAATAATGCGTTGATTGAATCACGATCCACTATATCTGCTTTAATGAACTCATAGTTCTCCGCTCCTTGAATATCCGCAAGGTTTTCAAGATTGCCCGCATAGGTCAGCTTGTCCAGATTGCAGATGTGGTAATTCGGATAGCGGTTAACAAATCGTCGCACTACATGTGAACCGATGAACCCGGCACCTCCTGTAATCAGTATCTTTTTGTCATTCATTACTCTCAGTGTTTTCCATTAGGGCCCCCGACCATGCCCAGGCAGTCGCCATCATGTTCTCCAAGGACCGATCGGCTGCCCATTCGAGTTGTTCATTTGCCAATTGTGGGTCCGCATAAATTGCTTCAACGTCTCCTTCTCGTCTGGGTTGTACTTCATAGGTAATGCTTGTGCCAGTTACCTGTTCAGCAGCAGCAATCATCTCAAGTACGCTCACACCTTTGCCTGTCCCCAGGTTGAATACCTCGTAACTGTCCTGATTTTTTTTCTTCAATAACCGCTCTACCGCCTTCACATGTGCAGCGGCCAAATCCATAATGTCAATATAGTCCCGAACACAAGACCCATCCGCCGTATTATAGTCATTTCCATATACAGAAAAGTGGCTTCTATCCCCCCTGGCAGTGGACATCAGCGCCGGTATTAGGTTATCCATATGTGTTGATGGGAACTCCCCTATTTCATTTGATGAATGGGCGCCTATCGGATTAAAATACCGAAGTGAGATAGCCTGAACCGTGGTGCCTTTTACTGCATCAGCAATAATCTCTTCTCCTATCTTTTTGGTGTTACCATATGGAGATTCAGCGGGCTGCAAGGGTGTTGTCTCAGTAACAGGAATAACCGCAGCATTGCCATATACGCTGCAAGAGGAGGAGAACACAAAGTAAGGAATGGCCTGTGCGTTCATGCTAGACAAGGTATTGACCAAGGACCCAATATTGTTATTGTAGTATTTAAGGGGATTGGCGACAGATTCCCCCACATTTTTATAGGCTGCAAAATGAATGACCGCAGAAATATTCGCGCCGTCTGCAGATTCAAAGAACGCTTCCACTCCCTCTTGATCACAAAGATCTAGTTCCTTAAATTTAGGCTGCCTACCGACAATGCGTCCAATGCGCTCCAGTACTTCAAGTCGTGAGTTGGCTAAACTGTCAATTACCACTACTTCATAACCCGCTTCCATCATTGCTACGACAGTGTGCGAGCCAATATAACCCAATCCACCGGTTATGAGTACACTGCTCTGCATTTGAAAGTTTTAACGAACGCTAAAGATCTCTAGAGGCTCCAGTACTGTAAGCCATTGATCCTATTCTTGTACATGCCTTTGATATCAACSAGTATMCCCTTCTCAGAGAGAATCGWCTTATAATAATCTTCTTCAAGACCCTTATACTCCGCGTGATTTACTGCAACAATRACGGCATCATAATTTGAGTTYGSCYTTTCARKTARCTCAAATCCATATTCTTCATTCARCTCCGCTGACGAGGCAAATGGATCAATAATATCCACAGTGACAGCAAATGACTTCAACTCKCGAAYAATATCAGCCACTTTGGAGTTTCTAATATCGCTMACGTCTTCTTTGAAGGTAGCACCCATGATCAACACCTTCGATTCAGAAATGTGYCTACCRGCKGCGATAATCATTTTCASCGTTTGTTTTGCGATGTAAAAACCCATGGAGTCATTCACATARCGTCCGGAGTTAATGACYTGGGCGTGGTATCCATACCCTTCAGCTTTATAGGTYAAATAATACGGATCAACACCKATACAGTGMCCYCCTACCAATCCCGGGCTAAACTTTAAAAAGTTCCATTTTGATCCGGCAGCTTCCAATACATCATAGGTATTGATGTCCATTTTATTGAAAATAATGGACAACTCGTTCATGAGTGCTATGTTCACATCCCGTTGCGTATTTTCTATACATTTCGCCGCTTCTGCAACTTTAATGGTTGGCGATCGGTGTAAGCCTGCTTCAACCACCATGCTGTATACATCAGCAATACAATTCAAGGATTCCTCATCACAACCRSYSACRANTTTTNKAMYWSYTTTKKTRGKGWATNYTSTNTATYTCCYGGGTYKWYTCGTTCAGGTGAATAGCCAACCTTAAAATCTTCTTTRAACTTYAATCCCGATTCCTCTTCCAGGATTGGGATACAGTCCTCTTCAGTACATCCAGGATAAACGGTGGACTCATAGATCACATAATCTCCCTTTTTTAGCACTTTTCCGATTGTTCTAGAAGCTGCAATTAAGGGTTTCAGGTCAGGCAATTTATGTTCGTCAATCGGCGTAGGCACTGCAACGATGAAGAACCTGGATTCCCGAAGCACCTCTATGGAGGTAGTGAATTCAATATCACTATTTTCGAAGTCTGAAGATTGAAGTTCCTTACTCGGATCTACTCCGTTTCGCATCATCTCCACCCGCTCCTCACTAATATCAAATCCTATCACGGAAGCTTTTTTGGCGAAGGCCAATGCTATAGGCAATCCAACATAACCCAAGCCAATCAAGGCAATCTTTGCCTCCTTATTCTGTATCTCTTCAAACATATTCATCTCTTAACGATGTGCATAAATCCGCTGAATAATATCCACCACCTTCATTCCCTGTAGTGCATTTGTGCTCACCTTAGTTTTCCCGTTAAGGGTATCAATAACATTCTCCATCACAAAATGATGGTTGTTTGCCGCTCCCTGATAGTTCCCGTAATCATGTTTTGTTGGAGCCGATTGCAACTCAGGCATCTCATAATCTTCGACGTGACAATATTCAACCTTGTCCATATATTGTCCACCGACCTTTACCGTGCCTTTGCTGCCAAGGATGGTAATGCTGCTTTCCATATTGGTGTCCCATACAGCAGTTGAATAATTCATGCAACCTACTCCTCCATTCACGAACCTAAAATTAACGAGTCCAGAATCCTCAAACTCCGTCGACTCCTTATGCCCAAAGTTCTCGAATTTCGCATCGATATCCGTGATATCCCCGAAGAGCCAATACATCATATCAACAAAATGCGAAAATTGCGTAAACAGACATCCCCCATCCATTTCAATGGTGCCTTTCCAACTTCCCTTCTTATAGTATTGGTCACCTCTGTTCCAATAACAGTTGAGCTGTACCAAATAAATCTCTCCCAAACGCTTTTCATCCATGAGTCCTTTTAACCAGACTGACGGAGGTGAATACCTGTTTTGCATCACGCAAAAAACTTGTTTGGATACATCCAGCGCTTTGGATATGACCTGTTCACAATTTGAAGTATGCAGGCCCAATGGTTTTTCTACCACCACATGTTTCCCATGTTCCAACGCTGCAAGTGAATGTGCGGAATGCAAACCATTTGCTGTACACACATTGACCACATCAATTTCTACATCTGAAGCCAGCATGGAATCAATGTCCGAAAAAAGCGGCACCTCCAGATCTCCCAAGCCAAGCTCTTCCTTAGACATCACATCTACCAACGCCACTAATTCTGCTTCCGGGTTTTGTTGAACCATCGTAGCATGACGCTTCCCTATATGACCACAACCCACAACCGCAAATTTTATCAATCCATTACTCTCACTCATCTCAATTTATTTTAACTGAAGAAGCGCTTCTGACGCCTCTGTAACCGGCAACTGGCATGCTTTATTTACGCAAACATATATTATCGTCTCCCGATCCACAAATTTATTCTCCAATAATGGGAGATCACTACTTTTTCTGGCACCTACGTAGAGCTTATTCGGGTTGTATTCTGCATCCATTTCAGCCCTTCTCTTTACCGCATCCTGCCCAACAATTGCAACTTCAAAAAACTCAAATGTCTCGTGAAGCATGAGCATAGCCCAATTAGAATACCCTGCAGGATATGAACCCATGTTATTCTTAATATTATTCAACATCTGAATCGACTTATTGATGTATTCAGACTCATCATAATAATGTCCCAGCAGGTATAACGATTTAGCAATACTCGAGTTGGAAGCCGGTATTACGTTGTCGTTAATCTCCATTTTCCTGTCCACCAAAGGCGGATCAATATCAGACGTGAAGTAGAACATCTGGCTTGTTGAATCATAGAAGTGGACTATGGAGTAGTCCATCAACTTTCTCCCTAGTTTAAGCCACTTTTCATCAAATGTGCTTTGATAAAGTGCGAGATAGGCTTCAATGGTGAATGCATAATCTTCCAGATACCCATTAATCGTGCTTCTACCCTGTTTGTAACTGTGATTGAGGCCGCCATCGGTTCTGAGTTGGGTGGACGCAATAAACTCAGCGTTTTTAAGGGCTTCCTCTAAAAACGCACTTTCTCCAAAGACATCATAGGCATCGACATAAGCATTTAACATGAGGGCATTCCATGAGGTGAGCGACTTGTCATCCAGGCCAGGTCGGATTCTAGTATCCCTAATTTTCATCAGCTTCTCTTTGGACCTCAACAGCAACTCTTTCAGTTCGTCTACCGATAAATTGTGCTTTTTTGCAATGCTCTCATCAGATTTTCTGCGCAATAAAATATAATGTCCCTCCCAAGCGCCATTCATGTTGACATTGTAGTAATCACCAAATACTTCGTAGTCAGCTCCTAGTGCTTCTACCAATTCATTCTTATCCCAAACGTAAAACTTTCCCTCTTCACCTTCGCTGTCTGCATCCAAAGCAGAATAAAATGCACCCAACTGATCTGTCAATTCTCTTTTTACAAACTCCAGTGTTTCGAAAACAATCTTTTTGTAGAGTGGTTCTTTAGTCAACTGGTAAGCTTCGCTATACAGTGAGACCAGCTGGGCATTGTCATAGAGCATTTTCTCAAAGTGAGGAACTTTCCACAATTCGTCTGTTGAATATCTGGAGAATCCCCCACCTAGATGGTCGTATATGCCGCCAAAAGCAATTTTATTGAGCGTCAATTTTACATGATCCAGCACTTTATCATCCTTGTTTAGATGGGCGTACCTGAGCAAGAATTGATAATTGTTGGGAATAGGAAATTTAGGCGCGCGATTACCTCCACCCTCTCTATTGTCAAATGAGCCAGACCATTTTTTAACTAAATCCTTGAGCATATCTACCGTAAAATCTGCTGGCTGCGTATTTAGTTGAACCAATTCGCTTCCTTTTATTCTATTGGTAAGATCAGCGGCACTCTCTTTTACCTGTTGCGGATTTTGTTTGTATGCGCTTGAGACTTTTCCCAGCAGTTCCATCCATTGGGACTTTGGGAAATAAGTGCCCCCAAAAAATGGTTGCCCGTTGGGCAATGCAAACATATTCAAAGGCCATCCTCCACGCTGCCCCATTTGATGTATTGCATTCATATAAATCTGATCAATGTCTGGTCGCTCTTCCCGATCAATTTTAATCGCAACGAAGTTATCATTCATCAGTTTAGCAACGTCTTCTTTTTCAAAGGACTCGTGCTCCATAACATGACACCAATGACAAGCAGAATATCCTTTTTAACTTCATGCTGACTTTTGCCACAAAATGAGCAATACAGTAATTTGTCGTCGTCTTTGTTTTTATCGTCACTCATGAGTCAACT
>JAESRW010000155.1 GCA_016764395.1 Flavobacteriales bacterium | reverse complement strand
AATAAATTCTCCTAGGTACACTGACATGGTATTTGGGATTTGCGATTAACAATTAACTTTTCTTGGTTGCCAAAATACTAATAATGCCTGAGATACAAACTGACTGGATTTAGTTGGACTCACGTTTTCTTAAGATGTCCTTCTTAACTCTGTTACCCCATTCTTGGCCTTCTTGCTTCATTCGCGGATATTCAGTGACTGGCCGGAATCATGAATAGAGGCGAATGTTTTCAGGCAAGGTATTAGTCGAACTGAGTGATCTCTTTGAGCGCTYGTTTTACACTTTGAATTTCTTGMWYYTTTCGCGTTTCATCCCAWYTRAGWARSGAAGCTGCMGASGTMGCMRCWGGCTCRAGCAGTTTTTCAATWGAAAGCGGATCAAAGAATAATTTGCCCGTTCTCCTGATAAAAAAGTCCAGYAAGGTATGCRYAGATTCGGAACGAACRGCAAAATCCAAYTCTGCAATCRCGAGTGCTAATTCCCTGTCTTCTCCATTGAGCCTTGCCAGAATTTTCAACGCTTGTGAGCCRTARGTGTGSGTCAGGTAAAAYGCACGATCTTCAGCAATGCCCATRTYATTTAGGGATTTACGTAAATCAGATTTGAAYGCAYTTATRTCAGCAATATCTCCCCCCTGAATCACKATGTGGCGCGTTTGACATTCCATGTATTTGTAGTTGAACTCATTGACCAAACGCTCCATCGCCATGTCTGTGACCTTTTTGGCCATYTTCCTATAGCCMGTCAACTTTCCACCAGCGATAGAAAGGAGTCGGGATTCTGTTTCGAAGATCTCATCGCGGCGTGAAATTTCTCCMGGCGCTTTTCCTTCTTGATGAATAAGTGGGCGAATKCCAGCGTAGCTGGATATGATATCCGAAATATCCAATTCCGATTGAGGAAACATAGCCTTAACAGCTCCTAGAAGATAAATGGCCTCGTCCCGGGTGGCTTTCATGACGTTCAAATCTCCGGTGTAGTTGGTGTCAGTTGTTCCGATATAGGTGGCGTTGCCTCTGGGAATCGTGAAGATCATTCTTCCTTCTCCAGCATCGAAATAGACTGATTGATGAATGGGTAATTTCTCCCATGGAACGATTAAGTGCACCCCCTTTGTGTGATGCAGTTTTTTACCCGATACCGCGGCATCTTGACTGCGAACTTTATCAACCCATGGCCCAGCAGCATTGATGACCTGTTTGCTTTTAAGATCAAATGAGTTTTCAGTGAGCGTGTCCCTGGCTGAAACGCCATCGATGTGGCTATTCGTATAATGAAATGTTTCAAAAGCCGTATAGTTGAGCGCGGTACCACCAAGAGCGCAAGCAGTTTTAATGACCTCCAACGTCAGTCGTGCATCATCAGTTCGATACTCGGAGTACAACGCTCCTCCCAGTAAAATATCCGCGTTCAGGCCAGGTTCAGCATCCAGCGTTTCGCGCTTGGAAAGCATACGCTTTCGTTCTCCAGGTTTTACGGACGCAAAGATATCGTAGACGGTTAAACCAACTTGGGACATGAACTTCGAAAAGGAGCCTCCTACTACAAGGGGCAATAACATCCGTTCGGGAATCACCAGGTGCGGAGCATTTTTATACAGTACGGCACGCTCTCTTCCAACTTCTCGAACCAAAGCGAGATCCAGCTGCTTCAGATACCTCAATCCTCCATGTATCAGTTTGGTGGATTTGCTGCTGGTTCCAGAGGCAAAATCATTTTTTTCAATCAGTAAGGCTTTGAGTCCTCTGGTGGTCGCGTCCAGTAAGATGCCTGCTCCGGTTATACCCCCACCAATGATGAGTATATCATATTCCTCCTCTTGAATTTGCAAGATGGCATCAGACCGGCTAAGCGAAGAGAGACAATTCATCTACTTCTCCTCCCAGCTCATGCTGCGTTCAACAGCTTTTTGCCATTTGGCATAATAGGCCTCTTTAATCTCGTCGCTCATTTGGGCCTCAAATTTTCTTTCAACAGCTCGTTTTCCGCTAATAGAATCCATATCCCACATACCGACATGAAGTCCAGCCAAGTAGGCTGCGCCCATCGCTGTGGTTTCTATTACAACCGGCCGCTCTACTGTTGTTCCTAAAATGTCGGACTGAAACTGCATCAACAAATTATTGGCGCAGGCTCCTCCATCAACTTGGAGTTTGGTGAGTGTAATCCCAGAGTCTTTTTCCATAGCTGCCAAAACATCCCGCGTTTGGTAAGCCAGGGAGTGAAGAGTTGCTCTCGTAATCTGTTCACGGCCGCTATCCCGGGTAAGACCGAATATAGCACCTCTCGCATACATGTCCCAGTATGGTGCGCCTAAACCAGCAAAGGCTGGAACAACGTATACACTGTTCTCCGGCCCCGCCGCCTCAGCAAGTTTTTCGGAATCGGGAGCAGCGTCGATAATTTTGAGTCCGTCCCTTAGCCACTGAATAGCAGCACCTGCAATAAAGATACTTCCCTCTAGCGCGTAGGATACTTTACCGTTCAGTCCCCAAGCTATTGTGGTCAATAGACCCGACTTGCTTTCAAATAGTTTTTCTCCAGTATTCATGAGCATGAAGCATCCAGTACCATACGTGTTTTTGGCCATGCCCGGTTCAAAACAGGCTTGTCCGAACAGAGCGGCTTGTTGGTCGCCCGCTACACCAGCGATGGGAATCTCCGTCCCCTGATAATTCAACGTACCAAAATCTCCTGACGAATCACGTACTTCCGGTAACAGGCCTTTTGGCACGGTTAGCGCCTCCAGCAAATGATCATCCCATTCCAGGGTTCTGATATTGTACATCAAGGTTCTGGAGGCATTCGAATAATCGGTAGCATGAACGGCACCTTTGGTCAGTTTCCATATCAGCCAGGTATCAACTGTTCCAAATAACAGGTCACCATTTTCAGCTTTTGCTCTTGCACCTTCCACATTGTCCAGAATCCAGTTGACCTTAGTGCCGGAAAAGTAGGCATCTACTACTAACCCAGTATTCTGGCGAATGTATGTTTCATGTCCGTTCCCCTTGAGTTGCTCACAAATACTTGCAGTTCTTTTGTCCTGCCATACGATGGCATTGTAAACAGGTTCTCCAGTATGCTTATCCCATACCACGGTGGTCTCCCGCTGATTGGTAATGCCAATGGCTGAGATATCTGAGGCACTCACGTTATTTTCTGAAAGAACATTTTCAAAAACTTCCCATTGTGATTCCCAGATTTCGATAGGGTCGTGTTCCACCCATCCCGGATGGGGAAAGTGTTGGGTGAACTCTTTTTGTGAGATGCCTACTATGGCACCTTCAGAATTGAACAAAACTGCTCGTGAGCTGGTGGTGCCCTGATCCAGTGCTACTATAAATTGATTATCCATAAGGTGCGTTGTTAAGATTTGCTCCGCTCTTGGCAAGAGGATCAAAAATAAAAAAAGCCTGCTTAACAATGTCAAACAGGCTTCGTAATTTTAAATGGGTCGTCTAGTGACTTTCATGATCGTCTCCAGTATCTCCCCCATCTTCGTGACCATCAGAATCAGCGCTGTCGGAAGCTCCTGAATCTTCAGCTTCGAGTTCTTGTTCTGGTTCAGTACCGGTTTCATGCCCTCCTGCGTCATGTGCGTCATCTTCATGTCCAGCATCATCGTGTGCACCCTCCTCATGTCCAGCATCATCGTGTGCACCTTCCTCATGTCCAGCATCATCATGCGCACCTTCTTCAGAATGCCCGTCTGTACTATGGTCTTTTATATACATATCGTAGCCGAAGTAACCACCGCCACCTATTGCTGCCAGGAGTACTATGCTAACGATGATCTTCACCAATTTGGATTTTTTCTTGGGTGCCTCTTCAGCCTCTGCTTCCTCGCCAATCGCTGCTTCCGCCGTTGCACCTTCTGCACTTTCAGCCCCGGAAGTTGCTGCGGCATTTGCTGCGGCATCTTCAGACATGTCAACACCTTCAAGTTGATTAATGTCAATGTCGTATTTATTGCACAAATGAAGGATTACCTGCTCCTTGTTGTGCCTGAACCTTTTGATAATATCCGGAACAGTTTTCAGATTCTTCTCATCATACTTTGTGAAGATATCAATAAGAATCTGTTGAAAGTCTTTTGTTAAATACATGTCTCTATCTTAAAATGCTAATCCTATTCCCCCCCCAATATTAGAGTTTTCAGCTTTAATTCCGATAATTTTGTTGACAAAAGAACGAAATAAATCTCATTTTCATGATAGATTTGACGAAAACAGATGGCAAGAAGTGAACATATTAGTGTAACCAAGACCGGTCGATATTATGTCGAAGGTCTCCTGACCCAACATACTGAAGAGGTATGGATCGTGTGTCACGGATACGGATATTTGGCAGAGTATTTTATCAAGTACTTTAAATCGTTAGCAAGTGATACATGTTGTGTTATTGCGCCTGAAGGACTGAATAAATTTTATAAAAGCGGGATGGGTGGAGATGTTGGCGCAAGCTGGATGACCAAATCAGATCGGTTGAGTGAAATTGAGGATTATGTTAATTATTTAAATCAGCTACTGGCGGTAGTTTTAAAGCAGGTTGACAAAGATAAGATACGGTTAAATGTTTTGGGGTTTTCGCAGGGGACAGCGGCTGTGACCAGGTGGTTAACCAAACGCGACGTGGCAGCGGATAACGTAGTTATTTGGGCAGGTGAAATTCCAGATGATATCGATTTTCAGAAGTTCAAGAAAATCTTGAACAACAAACCTGTGCAGATTGTAGTTGGGGATTCTGACGAATTTATTTCTGAGAAGGTTTTGGAGCATTTCGAGCTGTACTTAAAAAGTAAGTCGGTGGCATATCAGCTCCACCGTTATGTAGGTGGACATAAAATCTCTGAGCCGTTGCTGCTGGAAATTGCAGGTAATTTGAGAAAACATTAATTCATCTTGATTATTTCTAGCTATTTCCGTTTCTTTATTGGTAAATTCCTGTATTCTATTGACATTAGCTTATTCATCAACACAAAACCACCATGCGAAATATATTCTTACTCTCACTCTTCCTTATAGTAATGATCGGTTGTGATTCCGCGATCAACAACAATGAAATTCTAAGGCTAGCCGATGAAAAAGAGGAGTTGCAGAAAGAAGTTGGAAGAAAGGACTCTATAATCTATGTCATCGTACAATCCTTCAATGAAATTGAAGATAATCTTGCAACAATCAAGGAAAAGCAAGGTTTGATTTCCATAAACACATCTGGTGATATCGAAACAGAAACCTCACGACGAGAGCGCATTATCGGAGATATGCAGCTGATCAATGAAATGCTGGATGAAAATAAAAAGAAGGTTCGCAACCTCAGCTCGAAAATTAACTCGCTCGTCAAGAAACAAAAGGCAGCGAGTGTCAAATTAGCAGATTTTCAGAAAATGATAAAACGCCTCACCGCCATGGTCGAGGCCAAGGATACGGAGATTGCGTCACTTAAAAACGATCTTTTGAGTATGAATATGTCCTTGGATAGTATGGCGCTCGCATATGACATTCAGGAGGTTGTGGTACAAGAGCAGGCCGAAGCGTTAAACACCGGTTTCTTCTGTTACGGCACATTTAAGGAGCTGAAAGAAAAAGGCGTGATCACTAAGAAAGGTGGCTTTATTGGGATCGGTAAAACACAGCAGCTTAAGCAAGATTTCAACACTGAATATTTCACACAAGTAGACATAACGGAGCAGGAGTCTATTGACTTATTCACCAAGAAGGCTAAAGTGCTTACCAATCATCCTTCTGATTCTTATGATTTGAAAGGAGATGAGGACGGAATAGAGAAGCTCCTTATTCTTGATCCCGTTAAATTCTGGTCTACTTCTAAATATTTAGTGGTCATCGTAGAGTAGCAAAGCGCATGGTTCATGGGGCAGTCACCAGGTTTTATTAATTGGGCGAGAACACATCGATCTAATCCAGAAGGCTATTTTCAACCTACCTCTGAAGGGGAGGTCGTTGAATTGGTGAAACAAGCGGGTTCTTCAGCAAAAAAAGTGCGCCTGGTGGGTGCCGGCCATTCCTGGTCCTCTATTGTATGTACAGACGCATGGTTGGTGAATTTGGATCGGCTCAATGCGGTGATTAACATCGACCGAGAAGCCAAACAAGTAACTGTGCAAGCCGGTATGCGACTCAGTGAACTCAATGAGTTGCTCTCGTTGCATAAATTAGCCCTCCAAAACCTCGGCTCGATATCAGAACAGAGTGTCGCCGGAGTGATCTCTACGGCGACGCATGGATCAAGTGTGCATTACGGAATACTTGCTACACAGCTGCTTTCATTTACACTGGTGGATGGGCGTGGTGAAGTGCATAAAGTGGACCCAAGTCAGGTGTCGTTGTGGAGCGCAAGGGTCTCTTTAGGATGCCTTGGAATCGTTACAGAGGTGACCTTACAATGTAAAGATGCTTTTGACCTCAAGGAGCATGCTTATCCGGTCCCGCTTATAGAAATTGACAAGAATATGTTGGAACTAGCGAGTGCCAATGAGTATTTTAAAATATGGTGGTTTCCGCATGTTGATGTAGCCCAGGTGTATACCTACAATGAGACAGCAGAAGGGCGTGTGAACCACAATGGCTTTGTACGTTGGTTGGATGATAATTTCCTTGCTAAGTATGTATTTACATTGATATTGGGAATAGGTAAGATCTGGCCAACTCTGATACCCTTTTTTAATCGCTTCATCAGAATATTGAAATTCAATGAGGAGGTACGCATTGATAGAAGTGACAAAGTGCTGAACTTACCGATGCCGCCTATTCACAATGAAATGGAATGGTCGATTGATGCCAAAGATGCTCCTTTAGCATTTAAGCAGCTTCGATCGATGATAGCTGCACGCAATTTGAAGATCAATTTTATTCTGGAGATAAGATTTGTAAAGGGAGATGACTGTATGTTGAGCCCTTGTCACTCCCGGGATTCTGCATTTATCGGAGGGTATCATGCTGGAGAAAAAGGCTGGGACGAATATGTAGAAGGCTTTGAGGAAATCATGCGTCAATTGGATGGTCGGCCCCACTGGGGGAAACACTTCACGTTTAATGAAAATGAAATCCGATCGTTATACCCTGATCTGGAAGTATTTAATGAGATCAGATCTAAATTGGACCCCGATCAACTTTTTGTAAACGAGTTCATTCAAAAAACGATCCTTGACTAATTATCTCTTTCATAACGAAGGTAACCATCACCAATTCCAATAAATTCGAATTTGAACAGGTAAGCCGTTTATGCTTACGCAATTGAATTCGTACATTCGCAATAGTGTCATGTCAAGCGTACTGTGTGGAGTAAGTTGAAGGGATTTTTCTTTTTTTCAAGGCAAAAAAACTGACCCTAGCCTTTGCTACGGGAAGTTTTTTTAACGCGGAAAAAATGGAAAAGATCAAAACTTGGCCCCGCTAAAGTATGGTTGACATGACACTAGGCACATTACACGCTGGTAATTGGTAGTCTGAGTTCTTTGGGATATATTTGTATAAATTATGCACGCATAACAAAAWTTTATATTCCCACCGATGATTGCCCAAGAAATTGTACMSACAAATGGTAGCRCAGTTAAACCTAAAGCTCCAGATCATATTATGAAAGAGATTGTTCAAAAACAACGYGATTTTTTCAATACYGGAGCCACAAAGGAGGTGAACTTCAGAATTAGGGCGCTGCGTACATTAAGAGAGGCCYTGGTCCAATATGAGCCSAAATTACTGGCTTCCYTAAAGGCGGATCTCCATAAACCTGAATTGGAAGCTTATTCGATTGAAATTGGGGTGATCATTGCCGAACTCGACTACAATATTTCTCGGATCAGAGCTTGGGCCAAGCCTGAACGGGTAAAAACAGCCTTATTTTTCATGCCGGGAAAGAGTAGAATCTACAAAGAGCCCTACGGAACGGCGTTGATCATTGGCCCATTCAATGTTCCCGTTAAAAATATATTTGGTCCGGTACTCGGGGCCATATCAGCTGGAAATACCTGTGTGATCAAGCCATCGGAGCAGTCTTCACATACCTCAGCCGTACTCAAAGAGATGATATCTGAATTCTTTGATCCTGAGTTTATGACCGTTGTTGAAGGTGGGGTACCTGAGACGACTGCATTATTGGAGCAGCGATTTGACTACATCTTTTACACAGGTGGCGCACAGGTGGGCAAGATTATCTACCAAGCTGCAGCCAAAAACCTGACTCCAGTCACATTGGAAATGGGAGGTAAGAATCCCACCATTGTGGATGATGACTTTAATATTGATACCGTTGCAAAGAGAATTGCGTGGGGCAAGTGCCTCAATGCG
This sequence comes from Flavobacteriales bacterium, assembly GCA_016764395.1. Lineage (GTDB taxonomy): Bacteria > Bacteroidota > Bacteroidia > NORP154 > NORP154. The sequence goes on along the minus strand of JAESRW010000155.1, from coordinate 37,732 downwards.
GGGCAGCTATGTGTTGCACCGGATTACGTATTGGTGAGGCGCCAAGTAAAAGAGCAATTGGTGGCGGAGCTAAAAAAAGCCATCACAGAATTCTATGGTGACGATCCTTCCAAAACCGATGACTATGGCAGAATTGTGAATGATCAGCACTTCAACAGGATCAAGAATATGATTGAAGGCGATGTGGTTCACGGTGGTAGAACAGATGAAAAGACAAGATATATTGAACCGACCATTATCGATAACGCAACCATGGAGTCTAAGTCGATGCAAGAGGAGGTTTTTGGGCCTATTTTGTCAATTATCGCGTATGATGAATTAGACGAAGCCATTCAAATAATCAATGACGGAGAAAAACCATTGGCGCTCTATATTTTTGCCAAAAGCCATAAAGCAAGAAAGAGAATTCTCCGTGAAACTTCATCTGGAGGGGTTTGCATCAATGAAACCATTATGAATTTTGGCAGTGTCGGTATGCCGTTTGGCGGGGTAGGGCAAAGCGGAATAGGAGCATTTAATGGCAAGAATGGTTTTGATACTTTTACACACCGCAAAGGAGTAATGACCAAAGTGTTCGCCTTTGACGTACAGCAAAAATATCCGCCTTACACGGAGAGCAAACTGAAATTTATAAAATTTGCCATCAAACGATTACTGACCTAACGTTATGGAAATGCCAGCCTCGAAAATCGTTGAACTTTCAATCCCGATATTTTTCTTACTAATTGGGATCGAGCTGATCTTCAACAGAGCAAAAAAGAAGGACTACTATCGCCTGAATGATGCCCTTTCGAGTATAAGTAATGGAATAGGTTCAGAGGTAATTGGAATATTTAGCAAGACGTTGCTCTTCTTTGCTTATCTCTACATATTCAATAACTGGAAGTTTATGGATATGGGCGAGGCTTGGTGGTCATGGGTCATATTATTCCTCGGGGTTGATTGTGTCTACTACTGGTTTCATCGTAAGAGTCATGAAGTCAATGCCTTTTGGGCAGCGCACATTGTTCATCATCAGAGTGAGGAGTATAACCTTACCACTGCCTTGCGGCAAGCTTGGTTTCAGAGCTCTTTCTCCTGGGTATTTTATTTACCACTGGCCTTCATGGGCTTCAGTCCTGCTATGTTTGTGACCGTGAAAGCGATTAATCTCGTTTATCAATTTTGGATTCACACCAAGCTCATTGGGAAAATGGGTTTTTTGGAGCTCTTCATGAATACCCCTTCACACCATCGGGTTCACCACGGTAAAAATCCAAAGTATTTGGATAAGAATTATGCCGCAGTTTTCATTATTTGGGATAAGATGTTTGGAACATTTCAAGAGGAGGAGGAAGAGCCAGTTTTTGGGATTACCAATACATTCAGATCTTGGAATCCTGTTTGGAGTAATTTTCATTACTGGAGCGAGCTATTCGCGTTGGCGGGCCGATGTACGAAGTTTAGCGATAAGATCAAGGTCTTTATCAAACCTCCGGGATGGGCACCTGAGGAACTAGGTGGCTTTCATCATGCGTCTGAGATAGACATTGACAAGTATCAAAAATATGACGTTGAAACGGGTGGCAGTGTTGCGCGCTACTCTTTTGTTCAATTTGTACCAACTTTGATCATAGCCTCACTCTTTTTGTTCATGGCACCGATGATGAATACGGTTGAAAAGGTTAGCCTGGCACTTGTAGTTGTATTTTCTGTAATGAACTGTGGCTTGTTATTCGAACTCAGAAGGATTGCTTATTTCTTTGAATTCATTCGTTTTGCGGCGATAGGTGGTTTGCTCTGGTTGTTTCAGGATATTCCCCAGCATTTCTACATTTCGATTGTTACTGGGGTATTTATGGCATTCTCAGCTATTTGGCTTTATTCTCAAAGACAGCATTTCGGAGCGGTTGAAGCGGTGGCTGTCGACCCGGTTTAAGCCTTTTCAAGAATCTCGTTCCAAAGTCGTTTACGCATTCCATCACCAATGAAACGAAGCCATGACATGATCYTATTCGAGGTTACAACTTGCTTCTCCATGAGTTGCCTTCATAACTCAACAAGATGGATKGMNGCACTGAATATTAAATTACAMCAGCAATGAACCAACGTTTCCTCYTTGYTAAAGACGAAGAACAGCACAGSAAGCCGTGAGAAGGCTAAGTGGAATTCAATGAAAAGCACCSGTCAAATATTTTCAATCGCATATGTAGTCATTGCGCTGGCTGAAATTTAYAGCCGTTATGCGGGCAATGAYATGTTACAYSTGGTAGCKAAGCCTTTGTTGCTCATYGTCCTTTTGGCGTACTTCTAYGTCTCACTCGAAGGACGTTCTACCCAGATCACCAGRTTRATWACTTGGGGTTTRATTTTCTCCTGGATAGGGGATGTGCTGCTCATGTTTGAAGGTCAAAATTCCTTGTTTTTTATGGGTGGCTTGGGAGCGTTTCTAACGACACATGTCTTGTATATCCTGGCTTTCAAGGCGGCGGTAACCGATAGTTCGAAGTCAATATTTAAGACCAGGATGGTTGCAATTGTTCCCTTTATACTTATTGGAGGGTATTTCTATTATGAACTATATCCGACCTTAAATGTGCTGAAGGTACCTGTGGCAGTTTATACCATTGTGATCATAACCATGGTGATTTTTGCATTGAATAGAATCGGTTCGGTGAGTGTTGCAAGTTTTAGGCTGGTTTATTATGGTGCCATCATCTTTATGGTGTCCGATCTGCTGCTCGCAATAAATAAGTTCTTAATTCCATTTGATTACGCAGGTGTGTATATCATTGGCACCTACATTTTGGCCCAGGGGCTGATTGTGGGAGGGGTGTTGGTGGAACAATCTGTTTCTAAAAGGGGATGAGACGGAATTCAATTCTATTTATTTGTCTAGCATCGCTTTGTATGATGAATTCATGCATAAAAGACCCATCGCCATCTGAGCGGACCCTTCATCGTGTGAGTGACGACTTGGAGGGGTGCTTTTTTGATAGACCTTAGTATGTATCATTATCAAAAATATTTAGTTCCAGGGTTTTTCCGTTGCTCTGTATTACTGGTATTCATATTTCTACTTTCTCCAATTGAATTAAATGCGCAATGTGACTACAGCAAACCTACGCGGGCAACTGAGAATGGGGCCTGTGATGAGAATGAATGGGTGCTCGTGTTCGAGGATAATTTTGATGGCAATACCTTGGATTTGAACAAATGGGAGATTCAACCGCATTCTCAAGGAGCGGTCACTGGTGCGGCAAACCAGGAGTATAATTCTTTGGACAATGTAAGCGTATCAGAGGGGATTATGAAAGTAGAGCTTCGAAAAGAAACTGTTCAACGGAAGGCGGTAAACTGGCACCCAAAGGATAAATTGTTAAGCGACAGCCTTCCCAATTTAAGAACGTACCATTATACGGCCGCAGTTATCTGGACTCATAAGCAGTTTATGTTTGGTAAATATGAAATCAGCTGTACCATTCCTAAGGGCAAAGGAGTATGGCCAGCGTTTTGGATGTTTACCGGCGACAATGGCATTTGGAACGAAATAGATGTTTTTGAATTCGGGAATGTATATGGCCTCAAATTTTTGCGATGGGGAGGACGTTATAAACCTGAGAAGTCCGTACGCCGCGTCAGAACTAACGCACATTATGATTTTGGAAAAGACGGTGGACATGATAATTGCCCACGGCACAAAGATATGACGGATATCAGCGTCGGATTGCATACGTTTGAACTTATATGGACTCCTTTTACAATGGAGTGGATTGTTGATGGAGTTTCAATTCGGAAGAAATATAAATACACTAAATTTTGGGGCATCAAAAAGATCGATTGCRATGATTATCAAGCAGGTAAAAAGTACAGAGCTGATATGGCTTTTCCGATGGAAGAAATGAACATCATTGTCGGCTCCGGGGTTCGGTCTGGGAGGCACGCTCCTGATTCAACTTCAGCCACCTTCCCTTGTACAATGCAAGTAGATTATATACGATACTATAAGAGATAGGCGCGTGTTTTTTGTCAATTGATACCTGTGAATTTTCCAATATTCGATCTGCTCCTTGTTTTGGTCTGCCTAATGCTCTACTTGGCAAGCTGGAGTTTGTTTGGAAAGCAGAAGATCAATGCTGCTTTGGCACTTATATTAGTTTCCGGCTTAATCCTTCGTGTGTTCCTTGCTTCAGACCAGTACGTACATCAGTGGGACGAACGTTACCATGCCGTAGTGGCTAAAAACATGATCGAAGACCCATTCGTTCCGAAATTGTATGCAGATCCTGTATTAGATTATAATTACCGGGAGTGGTCGGGAAATCATATATGGTTGCACAAGCCTCCTTTGCCACTGTGGACCATGGCTACAAGTATGTGGCTGTTTGGGGTTAACGTTTGGGCATTGAGATTGCCTTCAATCTTGTTTTCCACACTGGCAATTCTACTCATGTATCATGTAGGCAAGGGAATGTTTAGTAGAAAGGTAGGTTTCATATCAGCGTTACTGCTGTCCTTCAATGGGTTGATCATTGAATTGGTTTCGGGCAAGGTAGCTACTGATCATGTAGATGTGTTCTTTTTCTTCTTTATTCTATTGACGGTTTATCTTATAGTAAAATTGGTACAAAGGGGTAATGGGGTATACAATCTGTTGATTGGTATCACCTTGGGGTGCGCGCTGCTTTCTAAATGGTTACCGGCATTAGTAGTATTGCCCGTTTATTTGCTGTTTCTTATCCACTCTCAGCGCTTCTCCACCAAACAAATAATTGCAGGCTTGGGAACGGTAGTCGGAATTGCAATTCTGGTGGCCGGCCCCTGGCAATTGTATATTCATCAGAATTGGCCGCTTGAAGTAGCTTATGAGAGCCAATATAACCTGAGGCATCTGACTGAATCGCTGGGTAAACATGAATATTCTACCATGTATCACTTTCATAATTTGAGAATAATTTATGGCGAGTTGGTCTATATCCCGTGCTTGTGGTTAATTTATAAAACCTTTGCCCGGAGGAGAATCAACCTGAATTATTTGGCGCTGCTTATTTGGTTCTTGGTTCCTTTCCTCTTTTTTACGTTCGCAGCAACCAAGATGCAAGCCTACACTTTAATGGCAGCTCCGGCCATATTTTTAATTGTCGCCCTGTTCTGGGTTTATCTATCTCGAATGCGGTTTCGTTTTAAGTATCAATTAATTCCTAAGTTGCTTTTGATAGCACTGATCGTTTTGCCAGGTAGATATGGCTGGGAGCGGTTGAAACCACTCGAAGCGAAGGATAGAAGTCCAATTTGGTTAGAAGAACTGTATGCCCTAGAAATTGATGCTATGAAACCGACTGTTCTCTTTAACTGTGATCGCCCCATGGAAGCGATGTTTCACCTGGATTGCACGGCCTATTCTGAAAATCCTGATGCCCATTTCAAGAATGAGTTGGAGCGTAAAGGATATGAAGTGGTAACGCTGAATTAACTTAACAGGTAGTAACTGCTTATCGTTTAGCGCCTATTTTCTCCACCACTTATACAATGTGTACCGCTTGTCATTATATATTGCAGCCGTCGTAAACTGAAAATTCTTGTCGGTGCACAATGACAAATCAACACTTTCACCCAACAGCTTCGACAATTTTGATTGGTGTTCTAATAAAATGATTCCCTGGTCAAATCGTTCCAAGTTGTTTTTGATATTGTTCAGCATAAGCGCTTTGTTCTTAGTTCCCTCCGCAATAGTGATATTCCGCTTTGGTTGTCCTGAATTTAACGCGATGAAGTAGGTTTTATCCCATCCAATAAAATCGAGGATGAGGCTGGATTCTTCATCTGTTTGGTTGTTAGTGATTTGGGCGATCTTTACAATATCCTGATTTTTAAGTCTGGGGAGCGGAGTAACTCCGTCCGTATTATAGATGAATGTCAACCCCAAGGTGATGATTCCAAATACTACGGCAATTCTTTTTTTCCTAACTGTGAGTTCCGCAAAGTAAAGTGCAGTGAAAGGTAAGGCAAGAACGACCAGTGTCCCCACGAAACGATGTTGTATTAGCAGGACGCCACGATAGCAGTTGTAGATCATAAAAGCAAAAACGATCCAAAAAGGGATGCTCCATATAGCCGCTGATTTTTCTTCTTTATAGGATGAAATGATCATTTTCAGCGTAATAAATGCAGCGGGAGGGCCTAGCGCGATCATCAAAGAAAATGGAAAAAACCAGATCCTTCTTAGATGTGATTCCCAGTTCAGTGAATCATTATTTTGCATAATGTCAAGCGTCCAGGTATAGTTGCCATTTATCCCGAACATTGGATCTCCTGTTTCCATCCAATTGGTGATCAGCCAAATCACCGGAAAAATAACGGCGATCCCCCCGTAGATAAAAGATTGGAGCCATTCCTTCTTCAAGATAATGATCAGCCAATAAACCATCATCAAAAGCCATGCTTCATAACGAATACCTGCTGCGAAACTGATTGCCAATCCTGCAAAGGCAGCATAGGTAAAGCTCTTTTCACTCAATGCTTTAGAGAGGTAGTTAAGTGATAATACTAGAAAGAAAAGATACGATGTACCTGCCAAGGCCTGGAAGCTATTTCTGAAGAGAATGGGGCAAATAGCCAGAAATATAGTGGCGATAAGGGCGCCATTCTCATTAAATTCTCTTCTGACAAAATAGAAAAATGGAATCAGGGTAAGACAGCTGAACACGATATTCAGCAGCTTCGGTGCGTATACGGGGCTGTTCCAAATGCTAAGCGCAATGCCGTTTAGGTAAAAGTGGAATGGAGCCCAAACGCCTGATTTAATCCAATGCGGATCATGCATCCAGTCTATTGCCCCAAATACTCTTGCTACCGCATCAGAATGGACGGTTTGTGCAAAAGGTAGCATGCATAGCTTAATCACAAGTATTAAAGCTACAAGCCCATAGACCCAGTTTATTTTGTTCTCTTGGGTTTGATTAAACATAAATGAAGACTTACGCGAACGTAGGTATTTTTATTTAACCACTCTCCATTATAATATTGACCTCTGGATTTATAAGTGGTTTTGTTGCAAGAGTTTAGGAGCTAGGAAAACTCAGGTAAGACTACTCCAACCAATCCGCAATAAAAATATTGGTATCGTGGGTGCCTCCGTTGTTGCGGTTGGAAGAGAAGATGAGTTTGGTCCCATCAAAAGAGAACATCGGAAAGGAGTCGAAGGTTTTATCAAAGGTAATTTGCTCCAATCCCGAACCATCTACATTCACCATGAACAAATTAAATTGATACCCTTTGGAGCTGTGGTGGTTAGAGGCAAAAATGATCTTTTTGCCATTAGGGTGAAAATAAGGCGCCCAATTCGCTTTTCCTAGGTTGGTGATTTGTTGTAATTCACTCCCGTCAACGTTACAARTGAAGATCTCAAGCGCCGTTGGYTGTATCAACCCCTTCAGTAATAATGCTTTGTAGGAATCTGCCTCTTCKCCTTCTTTTGGACGYGATGCCCTAAATACCAATTTCTTGCTGTCGGGKGAGAAGAAGGCCCCTCCATCATACCCCAGTAAAGTGGTGATCTGTTTYTTGTCACKSCCGTCTATTTTCATCGTCCACAACTCCAAATCCCCTGATTGYAAGGAGGTGTAAACGATCATYTTTCCGTCTGGRGAGACMGTGGCTTCCGCATCGTAKCCGGGTTTGTCTGTCAGCTGGTTGACCTTTTTGCCATCCTTGTTTGCAACGTAGATATCRTATTCTGGATAGATTGGCCAAACATACTTGCCATCCACAACACGCTCAGGTGCAGCCGGACAAGAATCGTGTTTGGCATGGGTGGATGCATAGACGATGAGATCATTTCCGGGCATGAAATAAGCGCAAGTCGTACGTCCATTTCCTGTGCTGATCATTTGCGGCTTCGCTTTTATTTCAGTTAAATCTGAGATGAAAATCTGGTCACAGTCCAGCCCCCATGCCTCATTATTAGATTGGAAAACAATGTGTTGGTCATCAAAGCTGAAATAAGCCTCTGCATTGTCGCCCCCAAATGTTAGTTGTTTTATGTTTTTGAGATGTACTTCTTCAGGGTAAGAAATGGGTTCATTATCCTGTCCATAACCCAACGAAATTCCAGAGAGGAGCACACAGAGTGTTGCAATAAACTTCATAATTTTAAATTTCTGCAAAGATGCCTTATCTTCATTTAATTCAATGTCATCAGAATGTAATATTTTTGTCCGCTGCTTTTTTCCGTTATTTTGAAAGTTCAAATTGCCAAAATTTTAGACAGATGATGATTTCTAAAACTTCTACAAAATTCAATAGAATCGAGATGAGATTCGGACTGTTAAGTCTGCTATTGGTCTCTTGGGCATTCGTCCAAGCCGCTGACAATGATTCAATCGTTGCCCGGAAGTTCTTCAGTGAAGAATTGTTGAACGGAAAAAGTTATGAAATGCTGGATGAACTATGTAATAAGGTGGGCCATCGGTTAAGCGGATCAGAAGGGGCTGCCAAAGCGGTTGAATGGGGCAAGAAAATAATGGAGCAGTACAAGTTTGATCGCGTATTTCTTCAGGAGGTAATGGTCCCACATTGGGTGAGAGGAGAAAAGGAGGTTGGCAACATTAGAAGGGCTTCAGGTGCTAAACAAATCAAGGTGGAACTCTGTGCACTTGGTGGTTCTGTAGGTACCGGGAAGGATGGAATTGTTGCTGAAGTTGTTGAAGTCAAGAGCCTCGAGGAGCTGTCCGCCCTGGGAAAATCCAATATTGAGGGCAAGATCGTTTTTTATAACCGCCCGCTTGATCCCACACTTATCAGTACGGGACATGCTTACGGGGGGGCTGTTGATCAACGCCGCAGTGGCGCATCGGAAGCCGCTAAGTATGGGGCTGTTGGGGTAATTGTTCGTTCGATGACCACCAAGTTGGATGATGTTCCGCATACCGGTGCGTTGAAGTATGACTCGGCCGTAGTGATGATTCCTGCTGCAGCTATCAGTACGATAGCCGCCAATACCTTGAGCAAGTTATTAATTGAAGAGCAAGGGGTAACTTTCTATTTTAAAATGAGCTGCGAAACACTTCCAGATGTGCTTTCTTATAATGTCGTCGGTGAGATCAAGGGAAGTGAGAAGCCTGATGAAATTATTGTCGTAGGAGGACATCTTGATTCCTGGGATCTTGGGCAAGGTGCCCACGATGACGGTACTGGTTGTGTTCAGGCCATAGAAGCAGTAAGGTTATTCAGGGCCTTGGGTATTACTCCGAAGCGAACCATAAGGGCCGTGCTCTTTATGAATGAAGAGAATGGAATTCGTGGAGGCAAGATGTATGCAAAGTTGGCAAAGGACAACAAAGAAAATCACATCGCTGCCATCGAATCGGATGCTGGAGGGTTTACACCGCGTGGTTTTGGCATTAAGGGAGATGAGAAACAAGTCGCAACAATTGTCGCATGGAAACATATTTTTGAGGACTACAATATGGGCCAACTCGGCAAAGGCTGGGGAGGTGCAGACATCGGACCTTTAATAGATCAGGGAACCGTACTTATGGGTTTCAGGCCTGATACCCAACGATATTTTGATATCCATCACACCAGGGAAGATACCTTTGAAAAGGTACACAAAAGAGAGCTGGAGTTAGGCGCTGCTGGCATGGGTGTGATGCTCTATCTGCTATCTGAATACGGATTGTAGATAAYAAGAACAAGGAATATTGTTCACTACAGTTCGTSTAAATTATGCTAGGCCCATKGATTTAGCGCTTAATACCACTGAAGAAATCCTGAACAACAATTCAAAGCACCCAATCACACAAGGTAAACATAAATGACAGGCAAAGCCCCAACATAATCAGCACAGCCAAGACACTTCTTACACCCCAATATTCTCAACCCCCTTACAGCAAAGCAGTCTTTCCTCATACAGCGAAGCGATCTTACCCTATACAGCGCAGCGATCCTACAGCGCAGCGATCTTACAGCATAGCGATCTTACAGCATAGCGATCTTACCCCATACAGCGCAGCGATCCTACAGCGCAGCGATCTTACAGCAAAGCGATCTTACCCCATACAGCGAAGCGATCTTACAGCGCAGCCATCTTACAGCGCAGCCATCTTACAGCGCAGCGATCTTACCCCATACAGCGCAGCGATCCTACAGCGCAGCGATCTTACAGCGCAGCGATCTTACAGCGCAGCGATCTTACAGCACAGCGATCTTACAGCGCAGCGATCTTACTCAAGGTGCACTCACCCGTAATTCCACATTCTTAATACTCTCAATAGAGCCAATTACAGTGATGGTGTCATGAAGCCTCAATCTGGTATACCCATGGGTAATCATGCTGTGTCCACCTCTGGAGATGGCAAGTATGAGGATATCTGTAGGGAATCGCAACTCCCGCAACGACATCCCATGCAGGTTGGGATCCAATACTTCAAGATCAACCGTATCTTGTTTTTCGTCAAATCCCAAGAGTAGGGAAGCTGCCTGTGGCGATCTTACCAAATGATCCAAAAGACTTACGATGGCAGTCGTGGGTTCAACGATCAAGGCACCCAGATCATGGAAGCGATCAAAATTGGCCCGGTCATTTAAGCGTACCACTTTGTCCTTGGTGCCGAACGACTCATAGCAAATCTCACAAATCTGATAGTTCTCCTTGTCAGATAGTAAAGCCACTATGGCCTCGGCAGTGTCTACACCGATGCGCTTCATTTCTTCCTTAGTCAGCGCTGAAATGGGTTGAATGTCAACATCCAAGCTGCCTTCATCTATAACGCCCTTTCTGGAGGCAATAACCACTTTCCAACCATGATCTTGTAATTGGCGGGCGAGTGCGAATGACTGCCCCTCCAAACCAAAAATGACGGCGTTGCGTTCTCCATCAAATTCGCGTGTACTGGCTTCTTCATGACTTTCCCCCGCTATTGAAATGGCCCATTTAAAGAGAGGAGGGCCAACTATTTGATTGAGTACAATGACAGCTATTATTACGGTGGCAAACTCTTCTCCCCATCCAGGAAACGAGTTGGCTACCACTGTTGCCAATCCCAGTCCCACACCGGCCTGGGTAACATAAGGCATCCATCCAATTTTGATAAACCTCCACGGCTCTTTTGCTATAAAACCGCCAGCTGCAGAACCTAAAATCATGGCCACCAGTCGAACGCCAAACAGGATCACAGCAATAGCGGTCACTTCGACCAACAGGTTAACGGATATGGCTGCGCCTGTCAATGTGAAGAAGATTACATAAATAGAGGGCCCTACATTTTCCAGTATTTTCAGAAACTCACTTCTGTGGTTGGAGAAATTGGTAAGGATGAAGCTACCCAGGATGCAAACTAGTAAAGGTTCAATATAGATCTCCAGGCCGAGCTCCGCTAAACTCCATTCCCTTAYATAGTGTGAGGCGTAGTAAACGCCGTATCCCAGTAGCAATRCCCCGACTGTCTTGATATGTATGGACATGCGAATGGACATGAGCGTCTTCATTATTTTGCCCAGGACATATCCTGATAAAAAAGCGAGAATCATTTCAGAKCCGAGGAGAATAATATACTTATAGTCAAACTCGATGCCCTGCACCAGTGCCTGTGCAACTGAGTAGGTCACCGCGAAGAGCACGATAACCAAAAAATCAGCAACTACCGTCACGCCCATCGCGGTCTGCGTGAAAGGCCCTTTAGCCCTGAGTTCATTCACTACCGCAATGGCGGAGGCGGGTGAACGTGCTACGAAAATGGACGCGGCGAGGGTGGCTACCGCAATTTTAGTCGGAAAGTCCATGCCCTCCATGAACGGTATTTGAGGAGATAGATAAATGATTGCAACACTTGCAAAAGAAAACGTCATCACAAACTGTCCGATACTCATCCAGGTAATACTGCTCATTCTGCTCCTGAGTTCTTTAAGGTAGAGTTCGGCTGCTGCAGCAAATGCTATAAATGCTAGCGCAAAGTCATTTACAAAGAATAACTGTTCAGGCGCGTCGGCGGGAATTAGCTTTAGGACAAATGGGCCGGCCATAATTCCTGTAGCAAGGAGGCCTGTTACCAATGGAAGCTTTAGTTTCGTGCAGTACTTGGCGATTTGATTCGACGCCACAGCCACTACGATAAAGCCAGCTAGGTAGATCGTTGTCTCCAGGTACTTTATTGTAAATACGTCAAGAAGTTCACTTAAGAATTGCCCCACGATGATGTTTAGTGTGATTTTGGAAAGATAGAATTTTTTGGCCTAAGGCGCGATTTTCAGTCCCGGCAAACAGCGCTGACGGCAAGAATCAATAAATCGGTTAGGCTTTTATATTATTTCCCGATCACCTAAAATGATGTTAACCAGCGCCATAGGCGGGATGACGCAATTTGAACGTTAACTAATGCTAGGGGTTTGTTCTGCATGCCGAGTAAGTACAGTCTCGGTTTACCGTTCATGTGTATTGCGAAATGAACGCGTCGGTTATCTGGTGAAGCGTGTTTTCCCGGCATGAATTCTAGGTGTTTTGAGTTTTGCAAGTCCACGAAATTTTCACTAACTTGTCCGTGTTTTGACAAAAGAACATTGCAAATGTTACGAGTTTCACCAAACATCTAAACTGAATAATATGAAGCATGTCTATAATTTCCTTTCTTTTTTGTGCCTTGGATTAATCCTCATGAGCCCGCTGTTTGGTACAGCCGGAGAATCTACTAAGATAACCGATAATCCTAAAAAGGTCCCCAATCAAGCGTTGCAAGAGGCGCTTCGTGGTCAAGCTGCATGGCAATCTTACGTCAATAAACACAATACATGGAGGGTTCATTTCAATGAAGAGAATGCCCGCCCACACCGTGCTTTTGGAAATGGTATTTCAACAATCGGGGTTAGCGTCCAGGACCGCGCGATGAACTTCATTACAAGTGAGCTTGGTGATTTTAATATACCTGTGGCTGATTTAGTACTGATGGGAGAGAGCAACTCACCAAAACATAATTATGTCAACTATTATCAACGATACAATGGATTGAAGGTATTGGATAGCCGCATGATGGTTAAAATGACCAAGGACCACAGGGTCATCATGTTTGGTGCTGACGTGTTTGACGATATATCAATTAGCATCAACGCTTCTTTAAGTAGGGCTCAAGCTGAGGCGTCTGCGTTAAACGCTACGGAAGGATCAAATCTTACTGCGGCTGCCCGGCAAGGACTATTTGTTTTACCCGTTGCTAAGTACCAAAAGAATGAATACAAACTGGTATATGAGGTAATTGTTGATGGAAAAGATCTCAACGGTGTTCCTTCATCATTCTATACATTGGTAGATGCAAGTAACGGAGACATACTTCGACAGTTCAATATGTCTCATACACATGCTCCACTGGCCAATGTAGAGGCAACGGTTACGGGAGATATTTATCCTAGGAATGCGTATGCTCCACTTGTGAATAAGCCGCTTCAGAACATGAGAATCAGGATTAATAACACCGATTATTTCACCGATACTGCGGGTTTTTTAACGACCAATATCACAGCAGCTACTACGGGTCAAGTGTTTCTTGATGGACCATGGGCGAAGATTACTACTGGTGGATCCGTACCTTCCTTTACAGCATCACTAGTAGATGGCCCCAACGCGGTGAGCTTCAATAGCGATGCTATTGATACGGAACGGAATGCTTTTTATCATGTCAACATAATACACGATTGGGTGACGACAGTTCTTGCCAATTTTACTGGTATGGACTACCAGGTTAAGGTGAATATGGATCAACCGGGTACCTGTAATGCTTCATTTGGTGGAGGACAGATGAACTTCTTTCTACAGGGCGGAGGCTGCCTTTCTTTAGCGACCATTGGAGATGTTGTTTATCATGAATATGGACACGGTACCAATACTGCTTTTTATAGTGACAATGGAGGATTTTGGCAGAACGGAGCCATGCATGAAGGCTATGCTGACGTGTGGGGATTCTCACTAACCTTAGATCCGCTATTGGGAAAAGGTATGAGTGATACGGACCCTGAGACGTTAATTAGGAGATACGATATTGACCCAAAGATTTTCCCAGATGACCTTGTTGGTCAGGTGCACGCTGATGGTGAGATCATTGCCGGTTCATGGTGGGATCTTTACTTAAACTTGGATAGCAATATGACCCAAACTATGGACCTGTTTGAAGAAGCTTATTTTGGACTTCAGGCCCAAGCGGCTGATGGGAACGAAGGATCAGCATTTAGAGATGTTTTATTGGATGTGCTTCAAGCGGATGATATTGATGGCAATATAGGAAACGGTACTCCTAATATGCTGGACATTTGTGACGCTTTTGCTCAACATGGGATTACACTAATATCCAATGCAACGTTGGCACACACGGATTTAACTGCTGCAGCTACGGGGCAGCCAATCAATATTGATGCTTCACTTACTGTAGCAAGCACGACGTATCTTGGCGATGTAATGCTTTTCCACAGGTTAAAAGGAGCTACTTCCTGGACCAATGTGGCCATGGCCAATATTGGTGGCACCAACTATCAGGGAACAATTCCCGGACAGGCGCCTGGAGCCATTGTAGAGTATTATATAGGTGTAACGGACAACACTTGTGGAAGCATATCCGCTGTAAAACCAATCGGAGCTGATGCTGCTGAGCCAACATTGCCATACTTTATCCTTGTTGATTATCAGCAGGAGGCCATTGAAGATTTTGACAACAACAATCTTCCCGGCTCCTGGACTTTTGGCGTTCAGTCGGATCAGGCGACTACAGGATTATGGTCCTTGGAAGTACCTGCGGGTATGTTAGACAATGGTTATGAACTTGCTCCTGCTACACAGTTCACGCCTGGAGGATTCACTTGCGCCGTTACCGGGCTAAATACTTCTGGACAAAATGGAAATATCGGTCAGGATGATGTGGACAATGGAGAAACTACGCTGTTGTCGCCAATCATGGATCTAACGGGCTATTTCAACCCGGTATTTACCTATCGCAGATGGTTTGCGAATGCTTCCCCCAGTTCAGCAAATGCTGGAAATGACCCTTGGTTCGTGCAGATATCAGGAGATGGAGGCACCACTTGGACCGATGTTGAGTTTACCTACGTAGGCGACAACAATTGGAGGCGTTTTGCATTCAATGTTCAGGACTTCATTCTACCCACTGCAACTGTACAGTTGAAATTCCAAGTGTCAGATAGTATATTAACTGATCTGGGTCCTCCAGGATGTGGTACTGCTCCTTTCTGTGGAGGGAGTCTTGTTGAGGCTGCATTGGATGAATTTAAGATTTGGTCACAGGCGTCGCAACCCATTGCATTCACGACTACCAATGTGTCGTGTAATGGTGAGTGTGACGGATCTGTACTGGCTGTACCAGATGGAGGTGTGGCACCTTTCCAATACCTTTGGAATGACCCAGCTGCGCAAACCACTGCTACAGCAACAGGATTATGTGGAGGGGTTTATCAGGTTAGGACCATCGATGCCATTGGCGATACGATTACTGCCACAGCTTTTATAGTGGAGCCAGCGGTTTTGGCAGCAACCACTTCAGGTACAAATGCAACTTGTTCTGGCTGTAATGATGGTACGGTGACCGTGGTAGCCACGGGAGGAACCACTCCTTACGCTTACCTATGGAATGACGGCCAGAGCCAAACTACAATGACTGCAACAGGTCTTGACGGTGGTTCTTATACCAGTACGGTTACTGATGCCAGTGGTTGTACAATGGTGACTGCTAGCGTGGGTATTATTGTGGGAATTGAAGAGGTTGTTCTGCAGGGTAGTGTTGTCGTATACCCAAATCCAGCCAGGGACTACGTGCACTTGAACTTCACACTGCTAAATCAGGAGAATGTCACAGTGAGTATTGTGAACTATCTGGGTAAAGAAGTTTATTTCGATCAGCTGGGCACTGTATCGGCAGGTCAGAATACCATGATGCTCCCCATGGAGGAATTATCTTCGGGAGTATATACCGTAAAATTGTTGGTTGGTGATCAGGTTTATCCACATAAGGTAAACTTGATTAAATAATGATTGTAGGCCGGGGTAGCGAAAGCTATCCCGGTTTCGTCATTTGTCGTCGCTGACCTTCTCTTCTTACTATTCCAGCTCCATCGAATCATCCACCTCTTGAGGGGGAATAGATGTCTTGGCGAGTGCAATGAGCAGCACTACATCTATTGCAAAATGGGCAGCAATTGCAGTAGTAATGCCCAAGTGTTCGCATAGATAGCCGATTCCTGCTATCACCAAACACATGAACACCCCGTAAATACTGATTCTCCAATTCTTGGGATTGAGATACCCATGTATCGCCACGAATAAGACAGCTGTAAGCCAGATGCCAAGATAGGGTTGAATCGCCGCCCTGAACAAAATTTCTTCACCGGCGCCGGCACAAAAGGAGATAAATAAAATGTCGGGGATAGTGAGCTTTAAATCTTGAATTACCTTGGCAAAGAAGATTCGAGTTTCAGTTAAAAACGCCCTATTTACAATATACCATCCTAKARMAGCCGCTACAATTCCGTATGCCAGTCCAATCAAAATTTCCAGGTACCATGGAGTAGCTGTTTGAAACAATGATAGGAAACGGATGTTCAGAAATATCTCAATTACCAATCCTCCCATTGAAGAGAACCCAAAGAGCGTGAGCAATCCAAGCAGAAAGAACGTCCTCCTGCTCATTCTGTTTGGGCGACTGATGAACTGAAAAGGAGCTTCAACTTCGACTTAACGCTGCCCCACATCGAGTCGATACTAAACATGGATGAATCGATAGAGGCCTGATAGGTCAGAAAAATACCGAGCGGCAGAAAGACGGCGGACGCCAACCACATACCCACATAAGGCTCTATAATTCCCGCCTTTGCCGTTTTTTCACCAAATATTGAAAGCAAGTGAAACATAAGAAAGAACATAACCGCCATTACCCCGGGCATCCCTAAGCCTCCCTTTCTGATGATAGCACCCAAAGGGGCACCGACGAAGAACAGCAATATACAGGCAAAGGACAATGTGAATTTTCGATGCCACTCGACCTTGTGCTTGATAATGGATTCTTCCTTTTGATTTAAGTCATTCTTCGAAACGGTGACATAAGCCTTGTTATGACGGGCTATATTTGTTGCATTATTGATGATGGCCAGGCGTTCTTCTTGATTGCTCGAAAACGGAATTCCATAGTTTTCTCCTTCCGGATCGAGCAGACCGATAGTTTTCTGATTGAGAGCAACCGTATCCAATCTCGCCGAGTCCAGATGAGATCCGAAGAAATACCGACTATTCACACTGCTGTTGATCAGGGCCCTTTTTTCTTTTAGTCTAAGTTTTAGGGTGTCTTGAGCATCTTCCAACTGACTTATGGTGAGCATTCGTTCATGCTCTTTGAATAGATCCGGATTTGTTCTTTCTAATTTGAAAGAAGACATGTCAAAGATGATTTCTTGCTTCTGGAATTTGATCCGGCGATGGGCAAATGCTTCACGTCTTTGTATCGGATAGGCTTCAATTTCCTCATAGGAAGTTCCATCAAAGAGGGTAAGGATTAAGTAGCGTTCATCAAGGCTCGATTCCATTTTGCCGGTCCTCGCAGTGATTACTTTGTTGCAGCCCATCCGGTCACTGTGGTCATAAATCTGAATGCCTTCCAATGTTCCAAGCTCTGTGTCTTTCTTTTCCACTCGGATGCTGTATCCGTCAATTCCATTATAGAAGATTCCCGGCCTGAGATTGAGGGATGGTTTCTGTTCGGTCACATCCCAAAGCAGCGCTCCCATTTCAAGGTTCGCAACCGGGAGAATATTATTGGAAAAATAAAATGCAGCAACGCTCAGAACCATGGATAGAACGATCAGCGGCTGCATGATTTTAAAGAGGGATAACCCAGCCGACTTCAGTGCAACAAGCTCATAATACTCCCCTAAATTGCCAAATGTCATAATTGAAGAGAGCAGTATTGCAAGGGGTATGGCCATGGGCACAAGGCTTGCTGAAGTGTACCAAAGGAGTTCCGCAATAAGTGTCCATTCCAGGCCCTTACCGACGAGGTCGTCAATATACTTCCATACAAATTGCATGAGCAGTATGAACATCACCACCAGAAAAGTGAGAATAAACGGTGCGATGTATGACTTAAGCGTGAATATGTGAATCTTCTTCAACACAATTATGCTGTCTTGGAAACGGTGATTGGATACGATGAAAGAGAACAAAATCCTTTGGCCGGAACAAACGAAATTGTCTTAGCAGTCTTATTATGGAAACAGAGACCCAAGGGCACCGGTAAAAATAGGCTGTCCTTTCTAGTTCGACCCATAGCAGAATTGTTGGGTATTATATACTGGCAGTGAACTTAATGATCAAGAGGTAGAACGTACTATGATCCCAGTAATTGCATGAGGGTGTTCACTTGGCTATCCCAAAGCTGCTTGGATTCTTCCATTTCATCCTCCTCGGCAAAGTCCGTGATAATCAGTGCGACTTCAGAGGTGAGATCGTCAATCACCAGCCTGAACTCAAAGTAGCAATCATCATCGTCATCTACCCAGTGAAAGCGGATTGATTTTCCTGCTTTTTCTCTGACCCTCTTCGCATCTTGTCCGGAACCTTCCCACATGAAGGTAAATATGCCGTGGTTGATATTTACATCATCGGCGAACCATTGGGCCAACCCGTCAGCTGTGCTCAAGCGCGTAAACAACACCTTTGGTGAAGTGCGAATGATGTATTCAAGCTCAAATTTTTGTTTCTCTGCCATCTGTAGAAATAGGCTTACTTATGTATGCAATATATAAAAAAAATATTGCTTAGTATTATAATTCATAGAAAATAAAACCCCTATATTTGCGCTGCTTTTACCTGATTACAGGGCTTGTTACGAACGTTGTTAAAGCCACTCACTGTAAGACGAAAAAGAGATGGCGAGGTAGCTCAGCTGGTTAGAGCGCAGCACTCATAATGCTGAGGCCGAGGGTTCGAGTCCCCCTCTCGCTACAGATAAAACCCTTCAGGAAACTGGAGGGTTTTTGTGTTTTAAGAGCTAAACTGGTAATAGACCTTGCAATGTTGACGACCAGTACCAAAGCAAACGATTGATAGAATATTGGTTTTGAGGCAGGAAGGAAAGAGTATTCGTGAAATCGCTTCATTGGTGAAGGTTACGGACAAAAACAAGAATCAGAAACTCGTTAGCAAAAGTGCTGTCCATAAAACGTTGCACCAGAATCCCCAGTAAATAGGTAGTAAAACAGGATGTCCTTTAATTGATCAATTTAAGGACAGGATTCTTTAGTATTAGTAACAGCTTCTTCCATTTTCTTGCTTTTCTTGATTTTGTCTATCTACTTACCTAGCTTCGATTAATTCAGTCTCACACATTACTAATCAAATACTTATCGAACAAAATGGATGATCCTTTCATAGTCAATATCTTAAAGCAAAACGGGCAGATTAGCGGAGCGCCTAAAAATGGTGCGTATTCACTCGCCCAAGTGACTCTTTCATTCACTCGAATGCGAGAAAAACTAAATGAAATTCGCAATGATGTTTTTGAATCTAGCGACAATGGTGAAGCATATATTCAAGTGGATTTCTCGAAAGAGGAATCTTTGATTGTTTGTTCACAGTTCGATCATTCCGGATTCACATACGAGGAGCTAGAAGGTTTTATTGATGCGCTGTATGAAAGCATTCCAGAGTCAATGAAGGGGTAAGCGTAAGTTCTACCGAGTACAGATTGCTTAGTATGTTATTGTCTATTGAACTACTGAGTTTCGTATAGATACCTCTCAAGCCCCAGCCTCTCTTTAATATATCTTGTCCATCGATTGTCGTTTGTCCATACTTTTCGATTGGGGTTCACGTAAACCAACAGGAACAAATCATACCAATCATTTGGTTTTAGCCTGATCGCTCCCAGTTCCAAATCATTAAAAAGGATCTTCAGAACCTTCCCGAATAGCTCAATCTGAGTCCAATCAAAATCATCTGACAGTCCATCAGTCTTTGTCACTTGACCTGCATACCAGGATATGAATTCTCGATTTAACAGGGTACTATCTTCGGCTCTATGTTTCTTCTTATCCCTAATTCTTGCTTGAATAACTGCCGCTTCATCGTTGAAAATATCAACTGCATCTTGAAGCCATTTTTCCCTGAGTTCGCAATATTTCCTAAATTCTTCGATCTTATCCTCCGATAATTCCTTGCCATTGGCAATGTCTTGTGTGAAATTCAAGATTCCACGTAGATTCGCATACGTATCATACTCAAAGTCTGGCTCAGACAGTTTCTTTAGATATATGAGCGGCGGATCATATATTAAAGACCCATTATAGGAATATTCTCCTACAGCTAAGATTGCAGCCCTGACCTCGTCGATACTTCTAATAACCTTGTAACTTTTGGCAAATTCATCTATTTTCAGAAACGTAGCAATTGGAGCATATTTCTCTAGAAATTCTCCCTCCGGTGCCTTATCCCTAAAGCCATACCATATATGGGTGTCACAAATGATTTCAGTCTTTGCTTCTGACACTAATTCGCTCATATAATTCTTTTTAGTCGTTAAACCGTTTTAACTCAATAGTTGAAGCAGGTCCAACATTAGCACTTGATGCAATTGTAATGTGCATAGACTCAGTTGACCCCGACAGTGGTGTATCGATAGGTTTGAATTTGTTATTCGGTTCGACAAGTTCAAAGCCGGATGACTTTTTTAGCTCCTTAATTTCCTTAAAGACAACCTGCAACCCACCTTCAACTTGAGTTAATAAACCATCGTAGGAGTCTTTTAGATAATCGCTTAAGATTGTAAAGTCCTCAGCCTTCACATCGTACCACGATTGTTCACTTTTATCGGTACCTGATTCAATTAATTGAGCTTCCTTCAGTACCAAATATAAGCCGTCGATAATAGCAAAAGGAAGTTTCTTCTTATGAAGGACAATGCATCTTTCAAGCTAACGGAATAGCCCATTTGTTCAATGACCTCTTTCAACTCGTCAATTTGTTCCGCTTCCATCCTGCAACCAAAAATTACTCCTGTAAGAAATTCTTTGGTGAACTGAACTGTATCTTTCTGGTTAATTACGACTAGTCGGACCTCTTCTTCATACTTCCAGTCCGCTGACTTATGCGAAAAAAGTTGCACCGTAGCATCAACTTTATTTTCATTGTAGTTGATCTTATCAACAGGCTCATAATCAACGTTCACAAATATCCCCACCTGCTGTGTCTTTAGAATATTATCTATATCCAGCTCAGAGTTAAATTCCAAACATACACCTTGATGTTTATTGGCATAATGTGACCACATTAACGTGTTCTCATAGCTCTTACTGAAGCAAGTTACTCCTGATCTCTTAATCTTTGCCTTAATAATTTGCCTGTACATCTTCCTAAATTCCTCAGGTGAATCTAAAATTTCAGTCACTACGGATTCTTTGAGTTCCTCTGTTCCTTGAGGGATTCTCTTTATTGACTCTCTCACTAACTCTTCACTTTCCTTTGTAGGTGAGAAATCTAGTACCTCCAAATTGCAATCAAAAGGGTCATTAAAGTCAAGTGGACACGTAAACTTAAATGAGCTTGAGTTCAGAATATTATATGCCGTTTCGAAATCAGCATATTTGTGAATTGGACCGGAAGGTATGAAAGGGTATTCTTTGCCCATTTTCAATGACGATTACAGAATTTATAAGAGGAAGAAGGTTCTATTTTATTCATTGTACCAATAATTTTCGTGCGAGAGAAGGAACATTCGCCGCATATAACCGCACATAATAGATACCGCTTGGAAGGGACTTTCTCTCTATGATGGTGCCCGAGCTTACGTTATTAATCTCCGATATTACTCGCCCCATAGTGTCAAAGACTTTGATTTTGTAGTACATTGAACTATTTCCCTCAATTCTAATCACAGTTTGATCCGTCATTGGATTTGGTACTAACTTAAATGGAGCGTAATCCTCATTGCCATTTACAGATTCAATATCGGTAATCACACAGCCTTGTTTAACAAAGCCATTTATGTTCACCTGAACGGTTGCGTAGTCGTGTTCTAGTGCCGTTCTACTTATACTTTGCAAAGGTGTTGAGTCGTTCAAATACGTGAGCGTATCCTTCACCAAATTGATCACATATTCTGGGCATATCGTATTTCCTATGGAGTCTGCATTTATTATATATCCTGAATATTCCCCTGAAAGGTATTCGACAAAGCCAACAGCCACAATTGATTTATCACCCAACTCTGTAATTCCATTCAGCCGGGTGTCATTTTCATCCAAATCACCATATCCCTTAGTCCAGAGTATACTGCCATCAAAATCAATTTTAAAAATGCACAGATACTTTTCTGCTCCTATATCATCGTTATACACCTCACACCCCAATAGTATTCCATCGTCCACTCCCTTGATGCTTAAAAATCCTTCTTGTAAGGGGGCAGAGTATTTATAAGCCCATTCAACGTCACCTACCGAATTGATTTTTGTAAGATTCATCGTGTTTGTCGTTGACCACCCAGATATGATAAAGCCTCCATCATCCAATCCTTCAATGTCGGTTGGAACGTCTGTATTTGTGAAATCGACTAATCTATTTCGTATGAGATTACCTTGTGCGTCTGTCCATATAGCTATGATGTCCCAGTTCCCTGAAAAGCCGTCACCAATTGCTCCACTAAGAATGAATTGATTGGAATCAACCTCTTGAATCTTATTTATTCCCATATAGTGTCCGAGATCACTACTTATTTCTCTCATCCACACAACATCTCCAATCGAGTTGATCTTCACCACAACTGGGTTAATAGTTGACCCCCAAGTACTCTGAGCTGTAATCATAAATCCGCCGTCAGAAAGCTCAATGATAGAACCTGCTGTATATAATCCACTAGCTACCTTATTAATCTGAGTATTCCATAGCATATTCCCAGAACCGTCGGTGCGAACGACAAAAATGTCAATTGCCGTAGGCGTGATGCCGTTGGATTGATAACCAACCGTATATTCACCCGTTGCGATAAATCCGCCGTCTTGAGTCTGAATAACATCAATTAAGTTCTCACTCAAACCCCATCTACCAAAAGAACTTCCCCACGTGACACTATCAAGTGAATCTATTTTCAACAGTAGCCCATCATTGCCAATTGTACCAGAGATAATGTATCCAGAATCATCTGTGGTGACCACTTGGCTAAATGCGAGGTCAGAACCGTTAGCCTGAACTTTGGATTGAGCATAGGCAGTCGAGAGTGACAGGGACGACACAAACAATACTAGAACGTACACGATGTTATTACTTATTCTCATAATCCCTAAAGTAACTCAATGTGAATCAGTACAATATGCAATAGATTGATACTGAATAAAGATACAAAATTGAAAGTGAAGTTCATCTCGGGTTACTTAAAACTGAGCAAAGAAACTACTCATAAAACGTCTTAATCTGTACATCAGACTTCTTTTAATTTTCTTTGGAGGGTCTCCCAACTTACCTCTGTTATTGTTCATATCATCTATTAATTCTTGGTATTCTCTTTTCATAATTTTTGTGTATTTATTGATTACTTATTATTGTTATTACACGAATTGCGCGCTTTATAATAAGATAATCATAACTCGAATAATTGTAAATAGTAGATTTGGGAAAGATTCATTTTAATCAGGTAGATATGATGGAATTGGTGGATTATGAAACTGAATAACTGTTTAGGTTATGACAACAATGGCGTGGAGCAAGTTTGATTAACTCTCTGGAGTATGGAGTTTCGTTAGGCAACTTTAAGAACACCTTCCTTAGTCAGCCTTTCGGAGACGTAGGCAACTTTTAGCAGATCATTCACGAATGAGTTAGATATAGGAGTCCCCCCTCTCGCTACAGATAAAACCCTTCAGGAAACTGGAGGGTTTTTGTGTTTTAAGAGCTAAACTGGTAATAGATCTTCCAATGTTGACGACCAGTATGGAGCTTGACGTGAAGCGCTCTTGGCGACGGGTTCAAGGTATGAATACAAATACCTTCACTGGTCTTCTTTGAATAGGAGTTGGTTAAGAAAGATATCTCTGTATATTATCACTTCTGGTGTTATTGAAGTTTCGGAGCTTCTTCTTGCCTGAAGGGTAAAGCGGTCATTCGAAATTTTTTGGATCGCATAGCTATACAACCTTGGGTTGTCATGTTCAACTACGGCCTGCCCCATGATCCTTAAGGTGTCTTTTTCCAATAACCATGATCCCCGATCGGCAGGTTCAATATTTTTAAGTGAGTCTATTTTAAATAAGGAATCAGGAACATCATTTGGAATGCGCAGTGTGTAGCTTTCGCCGTTATTATTAAATACCCATCGAATGGAGGTTGGTAGGCCCGTTTCAGGACTAAGGATTTTCCAGGCGCCAACCATCCAATCATCTTCATCCGACATTAAGTCAGTTTGTTTCTTTACTGTAATGGTGCCTTTTTGAGCATGGCTAAGAAAAGGGAGTAAGATCAGGAAGATAAGTGTCAGTTTTCTCATATTGGTCCTGAGTTTTGTAGCAACTCAATCTAAATAAAGTTACGTATTAGTATGGACTTGTTAGGCTAACGATTAATCACGAAGCCAAAGTTTAGCAATTACCAATACGCTAAAGCGAAGATTGAAGCTTTTTGTACTGTCAAAAAGCTGACTGGCTAACAAATATTCCAAGAAGGCCCATACTCCCAATTAAGGAAATTATTCCCATTCTGGGAATCTTGTACTGATAGATAAATCACGCAACAAAAAGGAATACAGGCACTTAGGTCATTTTTGGGTTGTGGCTTCGCGTTTGAACAAGTAGGTGTAAATCCATTTGTGATGCTGGAATACACCAATGTAGATACAATCGCGAACGCTGCACTGTTGGATATATTGAAAATAAGGGCAGATGAATAACCATTTAAAAGAACGGACATGAATAACTTCAATATGTATGAATTCGTAAATAACACCTTCAAACGCTTAGGGGTTAAGAACTTCGGGTATATGGGTAAAGAGAGGATGAAGGCAGTTACCAATGCCGCCGAGCCCGAAAATAGAATCGAGCGTTCAACCTGTTTCCCGAGAGACAATCCAAACCCAGTGTTTCGTTTTTCCATCCTCGAAGAGGTGTTTATTTATACCAATGACCCGGGTAAGGTTATTATCAACTTTTTTGAAAAGAGGGCGAATTCAGAGGTAAAGGCCCATTGGCTTCGGCTCTTTCATAATGCATTCAAGGACAAAAAAACCATCCAGGCTGAGTTGTTCATAGAAGATCTGGTATTCAGGTGTTACATTGTGCCTGTCTCTGAATCAGCTCACGTGAACGTGTATGTAACTGATCTTACTGCCCAAAAGAAAATTGAATCTGAAATGGTGGCTTCGAGAGCTTTGGTAGAAAAAACCAGGAAAGCAAAAGAGAGCTTTCTTGCCAATATAAGTCATGAGATCAGGACTCCCCTGAATGCGATATTAGGCATGACACAACTGCTACAGAAAACAAGTCTTAACAAGAGACAAAAGGGTTATTTAAATGCAGTTGAGAAATCTACAGATAACGTGTTGATAGTGCTAAACGATATTATTGAATTCTACAGGATTGAGTCGGATCAATTGCGGATGGATCAGATTGAATTTCGACCATTGGAATTGGTTGATACCGTCGTCAAATCGATGGCGTACAAAGCTGTTGAAAAGGATGTTTACCTGGATCACTGTATGAACGGTAGTGCCAATAAGGTAGTCCTCGGTGACCCGATTTGTTTTAAGCAATTGCTTGTGAATTTGGTGTCGAGTGCCATTAAATTCACGAAAAAAGGCAGCATTGAAGTGAATTGCAAAGTTATCTCAGAGTGCCCCGATTCGATGAAATTATGCATCAAAGTCATCGACACCGGTATTGACATCTCCTCAGATAAGTTTGATCAAATCTTCGAAGATTTTCAACAGGTTGAGGGCAACGCTACCGGGCCGTTTAGTGGCAGTGGGCTCAGCTTGGCAATTTCCAAAAGGTTGGCAGAAATGCAAGGAGGGGAGTTGTTCATTGAAAGTGAAGAAGGTAGAGGTGCGGTGCTGACTTTTGCCATTACCTTTCAAAAAAGTAAGGAAAAAGATCTACGAGTCAGTCCTGAGCCTAAGCCGGTACGGGACCTTTCGGGTCTGCGGGTGCTCCTCGTGGAGGACCATGAGCTTAATCAGATGATGGAACGATTAATCCTGGAGGGTTCAGGTATTCAGGTAGATACCGCCGTTAATGGGAAAATAGCGGTAGAAATGGTATGGGACGGCAACTACGATTTGGTGCTGATGGATATTGAAATGCCAGTAATGGGCGGTATCGAGGCAACTCGAATTATTCGCGACGAATTGAAATTGAAGGTGCCTATAATTGGATTCACCGCTAATGCTTTGAAAGGTGAGGAGGAAAAATATCTGGCTGTAGGTATGAATGATTATATCTCTAAACCATTCAGGTTAGAAGAGCTTCAGGATAAAATCGCTGTTTTAACCGGATGGGGAATAACTATTCTGGATCCTCCGCCCGTTCGCGAAGTTGTTGAGGGCCTGCARTCAATTCAAGATAATAGGGCAGATTTTACTCCAAAGCAAGTGGCCACGGCAGAGGCGGATTCAAATCCGGAAATGGACCAAAATCCTGTGACAAACGAAAGACTCTATGACCTCTCATACCTAAGGGCAAATTCGAATGGGGATGAAGGTTTTGTCTTGAAAATAGTTCAGGGGTTTCTTAAACACACACCTGAAGCATTGGACAAGATGAATCAACATTTGGAAAATGAAGAATGGGAGAGGGTAGGCGCCATTGCACATAGAATTAAACCGTCCGTTGATTTTATAGGCCTCAAGTCCTTAAAGAAAATTATTCGCCTCATTGAATCTTATGCGAAAGAGAAGAAGAACCTGGTTGAAATTCCTGCCTTAGTTCAAAAGATAAACGAGGTTTGCGGAAGGGCGATGCAGCAGATGCGGGAAGAATTTGATTCCCAGTCGCAAGAAGCGTGATGATACGATGAGTAAACGGGAGATGATTTCCCGAATTTGGGTGGCTGTTGCCCTGGATGTGCTTGTTGTGCCGGTCCAAATATATATTTGATCGGCATGACATGGCACAAATTGGTACTGAATGTATCTTTTATCTGTATCGACGAACGCATTTCGCCGGTTACAGCAGAATTTTTAATTCCAACCGTTGCTTTAAATGAAATCGACTCAGTAGTAATCGGTACACTATGTAGGATTTTAACCAAGATGGGTGATCCTCCGTCATGTGAGAAATTTAGAATTGGCGAGGCCTCAACCTACTCTTGGGCAGAATGGGAAGATAAAAATGTAACTGTGTTGTATATCGATTTTCTTATTGGATGTTAGTAGATATACCTAACTAAAGCCTGAGTAATCATGCTCATTAAACGTCGCCGTTGTTGATAAATGCAGCTAGCTAAAAACTGGTAATGTGGTATCTTTACTTACCGCACCCATGAAGTACCTATTTACATTACTCGCATTGGCAATGCTGATTATTCCTGCACATGCTCAGGATGATATCAGTGCACAACTGAATGACCTCCTAGCCAAAAAGGAGTTTCAGAGAATAATTGAGGAACATGCCGACAAAGCCAAAGATTATCCCGCTAGCGCCATATACAACATTGGGATGTCCTATTACATGACAGCAGATGATACGAACTGTTTGAAATATATGGATATGGCCATTGCAAAAGAGGCAGGTGAGCCTTCTTCGCATTACATCAAAGGAATGACTTATAATTATATGGAGCAGTTTGAGAACGCAGTCTCAAATTTCAACAAAGCCATTGCCTTAGATGATTCAAAGGCTAAGTATCATAGTGGGCTTGGAGACGCGTATTTCAGTCTTAATAAGTTGAAGGAAGCGCTCAAAGCTTATCATAATGCTGTGGAATTGGACGATGCGCCTGATCGGCCCTTCACGATGATTCCCCAGATATACAATGAACTCAAGCTAACTGACCAGGCGCTGACAGCGTTTTATGTGGCCAAGGGAAGAATATCGAAGGAGGCCAGCTTCTATACATCTGTGGTGTATAACATTGGTTTAGCTGAATTGTTAGCCAGGAATTACGACAAAGCGGAACTTGCTTTCAGGGAGCTGATAGACATTGCTCCAGCTGATTATCAGTCGTACGCCAAGCTTATTCAGGTACATTATGGCCGCAAAGAATTTGAGAAGGCAGAAGCCTATAAGGAAATATTGTATGAGGCCCATGGAAAAGGTGTTTTAAAGGGTAAGTTGAAAAATGAATATTGCTTTGATCAATTTAAGTGGAACGATAAGCTCATTCAGGTATTTGAGCGATTTGCTGAACCTGAAGGGGGGCTACATTATAAGCACTTATTTTATGTGGTAAACAAAAACGACCAGGTAGACTTCACGATTCAAACGGAGTGCTCAGCCATATGGATGGAGCAAGGTGGTCCCAAATACATATTGGGAATGACGAAGGGGCAGGTTCACTCCACTTTTGACATTGGGTTTGATGAAGGCTTTAAGTATGAAATCCTTAAAGAAACGGTCATTCAAGCATTGGAAGGAAAGCTTAGCCCCAGTGCATCAAGTCTGCCTTCTAAACTGTAAAGGTGCTTGTTGTACATCACCGATCGCTTTGCGTGTATTTGGAGAATTGATACCATAAGAATGTAAAAGCGCTCATCCGAGCTAGGTTCATTTGGTGTTGGGATGGTGAGATCGCTCAAGGCTAGATTCTCGGTGCTAAAGTCGAAAGTCGTAACATTGGTGTAACGCTGATTGTCGTAACGGCTTGGAAAATAGATCCAGGTGGACACTAGTCAGGTTTTGTAATTTGTATTCATCGTAAAAAGGAGAAAATATGAAGACCCTAATTATTTCAATTTTGTCCGTTGTAATGCTGTCATTAAACACAATGGCACAGGATAGCAAAGTAAAGGATGGTAAAGTGAAGAAGGCTGATAGCAAAGTAATCAAGCAGGAGGTTGAGGCTTCCTGCGGCCAGTGTCAATTTGGCCTCTCAGGTGATGGCTGTCATCTTGCAGTTCGGATCGACGGAAAGGCGTATTTGGTTGATGGTACCAATATCAATGAACATGGAGATGCCCATGCAGAAGATGGTTTTTGCAATGCAATTCGAAAAGCGAAGGTGGAGGGAAAAGTGAAAGGTGGAAAGTTTAAAGCTGCCAAATTTGAACTTCTGGAAGATGAGAAGAAGGTAGAGTAACGTTCAGCTGGACATCCTGCTCTCTGGACACTGCATTAATGCGTCGCTTTTTATGGCTGTCAATTTGTGAGAGAAGACGAGAAGTTCCGATTGCGTTATTGAACTGACGTACCGATGTGCGCTTTGTGAGTGCTTWCGCAATCCAAAAGTATTTCAATAATTTATCTATTCAGCCAATAGATCGCCACAATCCCGACTTGCTCAATAGGGGAGATATAGCAAAAGAAGTAGTGAAAATTGCAGAAATCTAAAGTAGGCCCCAAGCAAATACAGAGTATTCCCAATATGAGATTAAATCAATTTGAGAAAGCGCGCATTCCGACGCCCGTCCGTATAGATTCACCCCAAAGGGGTATACGGACTAATTCCATGATCTACAAAGAGAGGAGCGCTAATTGATGGAGATCTAGGTATTCCCGACCTATTATCAGGTACGGAACTATTTGTCCTTAGTTTCGGCTTTCGCCTTAGGGGCTTTGGCTACCTTGGGTTTTTTATCCTTTACCCACTCTCCATTTTTGGATTCTCCAAGAACAATTACATCCTTGCTCTTACGGTATGTTTTTGCAGCTTCCTCCATCTCTTCCAGAGTTTCTCTGAAAATCTTCACACCTGAATTGGAACCCTTGTTACGAATGTCAAGGTAATATCCATCCCGAAGCGGCTTTGGTCTTGTAGGCGGTCTGCCCATGATCTATAAATTTATGTCAATTAATAATGTGTGCATCTACATGCACTAACTATATAGACTCAAAAATGTCTGAAAAGTTGCCTGCGAATGTAATTAAATGTATCCGATTTGCAAGGCTTTGGCCAATTGATTGCAAAATTAAACATGGAGCCGGTAGATGGTTGTGACTGCTTGGAGCATACCGTACCAGATGTGAACTTGATTACGCGCCAACATATTTATTGTTATTGAACACGCCTATCGCTTTGCCCGTGAAGCTCACATCAATGAAAGGACTGTTGGCTGATTTCGATTTGATATCACTTGAAGCGTACGTCCATACCTCCTTGGGATCAAAGATGGTAAGATTCGCCTTTTCACCATTTTTAACTATTGGAACATCAATTCCCAGTATTCTGCGAGGAGCGAGCGACATTTTTTCGACTATTTCTTCCGGTGTAAGTCCGCTGTATGTGTTGGTAACCGCATAGGCTGTTTCCAGTCCAATAGCTCCAAAGGAGGCAATGTCAAACTCCCTGTTCTTGGTCTCAACATCTTCTGGCGAATGATCCGAGCAAATCGCGTCTATGGTTCCGTCAGCAAGCCCTTTTTTGAGTGCTGCAATATCTTTTTTGGTCCTAAATGGAGGATTAACCTTGTAATTGCTGTCAAAACTGTTCAGATTGGAATCGTCAATGCCTATTTGATGTGCTGCGATTTCAGCAGTGACCTTAATGCCCTTTTTCTTGGCATTGCGGATAATCTCTACTGATTTGCCAGTTGATATTGTTGCGAAGTGCAGCCTGGAATTGGTGTATTCTGCAAGATAAACATCCCGTGTAATCATAATTTCCTCTGCCAAAGAGGGCATGCCATTGAGCCCCAAAGCGGTACTTGTTTCTCCCTCATTCATCTGCCCTTCTAAGGTGATCGTCTCGTCCTGTGAGTGGCTGATAACCAGTCCGTTAAAACCGTTGACATAAAGCAATGCCCTAGAAAGTACTCCTGCGTTGGAAATGGGCTTTTTTTCATCTGAAAAGGCAACCGCACCTGACAGTGACATGTCATACATTTCTGTCATTTCTTTTCCCTTTAGCCCCTTGGATAATGCACCTATTGGATGTACATCAACCACATTACCTTTTGCTTTGTTCTTGATATACTCAATATCGGACTTGGTGTGCAATGGAGGATTGGTTCCAGGCATACAGGCCACACCTGTGAATCCGCCGAAAGCGGCAGCTTTGCATCCAGAGTTCAGATCTTCTTTATGCTCATCTCCTGGATCGCGAAAGTTAACATGCATGTCAAACCACCCTGGTGAAACATGTAGATTTTTGCCAGAAATTGTTTTGGCTTTCGAAGCGATGTTTTTTCTAACGGATTTGATCTGTCCGTTTTCGATAAGAATATCGACGCGCTTTCCGTTATGGGGAGAATTCGGGTCAACTACTTTGGCAAGTTTAATTAACAAGTTCATCAATCAAATGTAATTAGCTTAAGTTATTTCCAGAACCTCAATAAAATGGTCTCAAACGCCAGAAAAAGCAGTGCAAAAATAATACAAAGTTTCCACATTTTGGTGCCTTCTCCAATAGCGGTAAGGTCGATATTGAAACCTGATTCACCTGATGAGATGAGTGTAAAATTAACCAATGCTGCCGCTTCAATTTGTTGTTTCAACTCATCATGGCTGGAGCAAATAAGCACGGACTCCTGTCGGTCGTAATTGAAGGCATAACCCTTTTGTGCACTATCCCCTGCAGTTAGGTGATAGTTGCCTGCATCGGATAGCATATTGTGAAGCAATAACTGAGGGGTCTGATCCACAACGCGTATATCTGGAATGATATCAAAGGGTTGCATCCCATCATCTGCTTCTACCAGATGAAATATTGGCTCACTTTCTCCATTTTCCAATGAAACAGGCCCTTTAATACGGTTTTCTCTGCCTAGCGTATAGAATAATTGATCTACGCTAAGGCTGTGAATGGCCATTTTATACATAAGCGGAACAAAGAGTGCGTGTTCGGGTAAGTTGCTGGCGGCTGCCAAAAGTGGAACGGTGAACAAGTAGACGGTACCCAAACCTGCTTCATATACATTTAAAAAATGCGAACCGTTTTCCATGGTGAATAGTGTTTCCATAGAGGCGTTCGAAGCAGGATTCACTCTAAAGTGGGCGTGGACCACTGGTAAATCCATCCGTTCAGGAACCTTTTCAAATACATCGCTGAAGATGTAGTGATTTAGATTCACCTTATCAACCTTGGTCCTGGCCGTATCTAGATACACGAGCGATCCGATTTTGAGCTGATCTTCCAAGAATAATTGATAACTGCTCAAATCCGCTACTAAACCTGGGAAGATGGCCAAACTACCACCCCGCTCTTTAAATTGTTGTAAGGCTGAGCCCAAACCACTGGAAACCGCTTCCAGGTTCTCCAGGATGATGAGATTCATCTTGGGGATTACTGAATAATCCACATTCTGGAAGGTGACCTGGGTGAATTCAAAATAAGAATCATTGCCATACAGGGAACGTAGCTTTTCCCCATCACCGCTATCACTGATG
The DNA here is from genome assembly GCA_016764395.1 of Flavobacteriales bacterium. GTDB lineage: Bacteria > Bacteroidota > Bacteroidia > NORP154 > NORP154. The sequence goes on along the minus strand of JAESRW010000155.1, from coordinate 5,260 downwards.
CACAGTATTTTCAGTGAAGCCGAAATATCATAGCTGAAGTAAAATGCGTCGTCGAAGGTTACCGGGTAATCAGTAAGTGAAACAACAGCGTTGATAATACCTGGTTCGTTCACCGTAAAGCTAAGCGAAACATCCACATAACCGTTTGCCCCGACACTGCAGCTTCCAAGTGCCTTCTGTGCACCATTGATCATCAGTTTAAGAGGAATGTTGTCGTATTCTTTATCAGACACGTTGCGAACTCTGACCATGAGTTGGTCCGGTTGATTAGCCCGGCGTATGGGTGACTCAAACCAACAGCTGTCTATGTATAAATTCGTTTGCGCTTGCGGGGATATTGGAACCAACGAGTAGAAGACATTGGAATCAGCCTTGATTTGGTTGAGTGCTGCATTTGAGCGTTGAAAATCTGAAATGATGAAGGAGCGATTTCCTCCCTCTTCCCCGTCTTTAAATACATCACTTTGTCGTTGTATTACCTCAGCGACTGAGCGTACATGAGAGCTCATCTTTACATTGTCTACTTGCTCTAAAAACGCTTCTTGATTGAGGAGCCGCTGCTGCCTCCCTTCAAAATTATTGGTCAACAACTGATAGCGATCGGTGGGCTTGAATCCAGATGCTATCTCTTTGGCGAGTTTTTTAGCTTGCTCAAGTAATCTCCCCTCTGCGTTTACAGCATCCATGCTGAAGGAGTTATCGATATAAATACTTACGATATTCTCCTTGACCACCTCTTGATTTTTGTCTACCGGAATGTATGGTTGGGCGAATGCGAAAACTAAAAAGGCAATTGCCAAAATCCTGGACGCAAGCACCAGTAAGTGTTTCAACTGGGATTTGGCCCTTGTTTGTTGTTTTACCTCCTTGAGAAAACGCACATTCGTGAACATCACCTTCTTATACCTTCTGAAGTTGAACAGATGGATGATGATAGGGATCGCGACCGCGAAGAGAGCAAAGAGAAAACTGGGGTAAAGAAAGTTCATGATATCCGTAACGGTAACTGGGCGTGAAATTAGCCTTTTACAATCCTCTCTGTCATTATTACTTTGTTACCTGAAATTACCCGCAAAATGTAGGTGCCTGCTCTCAGCGGATTGCTTGAGAACGTAAATATATTCGAACCGGATTTTGCTTGGTCAGAGAATAATTCTTCAACAAGGGTCCCTTTAGCATCATATAATTTCACGTCAATCACGGCCGTTGCTTCCAGTTCAAAATAAATCGTAACTACATCAACAGCCGGATTGGGAAATATATTGCTTTCGGGTCTTGGTTCTTCGATCAATAGGGGCTCCTCAATCGTCATGGAATCTCGAACAATACAATTCGCCCCGTCTATAATAGTAACGGTGTAAGTGCCCTTTCCCAAACCGTTAGCGATAGAATCTGTTTGTTGACTTGGATCATCCCATTGTATGGTATAGGGCGTGTAACCGTCAGTTACTGTGACGGTCATTGATCCGTCATTGATCATGTATGCACTCATATCATTTACCTCGGTAATGGTTGCAGCTAGGGACACCTCGTCAGTCGCAATTAATTGCGATACCCAGGTGTAGTTGTTGTTGGCCCTGCCGTAAAATCCAGCCGTCCAAACGGTGTTCTGCTCATTGTATTTTCGTTGTATGCCGAAATAGTCACCCCACCTTTCAGTATTTCCCAGTTTATTCACGGGGCCTTCTGCCTCTTTAAGTGAGATCAATTTAGAATAGGTATCATTCGAATGATAAAGAAGCGCTGAAATTCCAGGATCTCGCTCCGGGGAGGTGTGATCCATTCCGATGATGGATTGCCTGCTGCATGAATGGGAGCCGGTATATGCAATATTGGGATAGCCCAGGTCTAGCGAGTCGTCAACAAGCACGCGCGCGGTAAAAGCTGGAGTCGTATCCAGCTCCTTGATAAACCCGTGATAGATGGCTGCAAATCCGGTTGCAGTATCCAGGGTAACCGATACATATTGGATTTCACCATTCTCAATAAAAGCACCGAGCACACGTGCATCGTTGGTAGCCATCATATCACCGTTGCTCTCTCTACCTTCGGGCGGCATTCCGTATGGTACATTGGGTCTGCCCAGGCTTACATTGAGCACTGTGTTGGGATCGTACTGATCCCCTGTTATTTCAAGTAAAAACATACTGTCACTCAAGATGCTGAAATTTCTGTTCGAGAGTAAATACTGATTTGGGCCGGCGGGCCATGATCCGCCCTGTACGGGATGAATATTGCGAATATTGGTATCCGAAAATAAGATATTACTCCACAGCGTAGTGGTAAGGATCGAGTCACCATCATAACCATTACTCTTATCGACTTGCCAAATGACACTTTCAGAAAAACCGGATTGCCAAGGTGCTGCATCGTGAATTTGGTTGCCAGTGACAAAAAGCTCACTTTCCGTGATAGCAATTGCCGGGTAGTCCAGCCAGGTAGAATCATTAAACGGATTTCCGGATAAGGAATAAATATTCCAAGGATCTGAAGGATCATTGCTTGTTGAAAAGCAGACGATGATCAAACTCTCAAAACTCGCACGTCCATTGAGAAAAACCAATATGAAGCGGTCAGCGTTAGGGTCGTAAATAACCTTGGGGTCAAACTTGTCATTATTGGTGAACTGGGAAGTAAAAGCATGAAGACTGATAGTGGGCATGGCCATACTATCTCGATTGGAGTCATACGTAAACAGGCTGCTGTTGAAGGCGGTAAGTACAATGCCACTATCTGATATGGCCAAGGTGTTATCGTTGGGTGTTCCGCTGGCGATAAGTGCAACTAGTGTATCTCCATTGGGCAGTTGAAAGGTATTGGCAACTGGAAAGTTTTTTCCAATTGAAGGTGGGGTACCGCTTGGATTCCACGATTGAATACCGGTCGCCTTTCTTGGATACTTGGTTGCTGAGCGTTTCTTTATTTCATTCATCGCATGACGCGATGATCCCGGCATCGGCATTTCCACATTGACCAGACTGGGTTTCCAATCAATCTCAATATCACCCGGATGTACTTGGCCAAGCTTAGATGCGGCAATGCGTGTTTTCTCAAACGTAACCTTCTGGGCTTGCACAGAACTTCCCAGGCAAACCAGTGCAGTCAAGGATACGACGAACTTGAACCAGCTAACTTTCATCTACTCTTTGCGTTTTAAATGCACGTATTCCCTCGAATAATATCCAAAGTTGAGAAAATCCTATAATTAAAGCGATTCCAACCAATAAATAGTTTTTGGAATCTATGTAAGACATCATGTTAAAATAAGTGGCTATAAAGGTGATGATGGTAATAAAGATCATGGGTGCTAAAGTCACCCAGTACTTGCTTTTCGATTTGAATAACCAAACCGAAATGACCAACAGTGTGAGCGATCCCAAAAGTTGATTGGTGGATCCAAATAGGGGCCACAACTTAAGGCCTCCAGTTCCTGTTTCATCTGAGAGCACAAGAATCAAGGAAAACAATACCGCTAGCCCGGATTGTAAGTACCTATTGTTGGCAAGTGGTTTTAGTCTGATTGCCTCTCCAATTTCACCAATAATATACCGCTGTATTCTCACAGCGGTATCCAGGGAAGTAGCCGCAAAGCTGATTACCATAACGCTTATGAAAACCGCAGCCAAGGATCGACTGTCCCCATTTGAGTCTGTGAGTGTAGCAGTAATGCCTATTTCCGAAAGGAAGCCTGCCGTTCCATCTACAAAGGCGCCGAGCTTAGGTCCTAAACCCGATGCTAAAGCAAAATTGCCATAGTGTGCATGCCAGTCTCCCGCGCTTTCAAACCCCGCCGCCACAGCAATCGTCGCAGCAACCGCAAGTGTGGCTTCACCGATCATTCCCCCATAGCCTATCATTCGAGAGTCTTTAAAACTGCTGATTTGTTTGGAAGTGGTTCCGGAGGAGACCAATGCGTGAAAACCCGATATGGCTCCGCAGGCAATGGTGATGAACAGAAAAGGAAACCAGGGAATAGGATTCCCACTCATTTTAAAAGCAGGCGCATCCATCATCGGCTGAGCCACCATGATGCCGGTATAAATGCAAATGAGTCCCACAATAAGCTGGTGTGAATTGATATAATCCCTGGGTTGCAGTAAGGTCCAAACGGGAATGATAGAAGCAATGAATCCATAAAGCATCAGGAATGTGATCCAGGTCATGACCTCAGAGCCATTGATCCATAAGTACTCCGGCAGATGCACGGGATATTGAAAGCCCACGTAGACCATTACGTAGAGCATGATCAGCGCGATGATGGAGGGTATTAGCAAACTCTGTTTCTTCTTATAGGTCCACCATCCGATAAATATAGCGACGATGATTTGGAAGTTGATCGGGATGACGGTTCCGGGGTAGGCTACAAATAAACTTGCAATGATGTAAGCAAACACCGCAATGACTATAAAAACCAATAAGAATATCACGGTAAGAAAGAGCATCTTCGATCGAGGTCCAATGATCGTCTCCGTCACTTGTCCAATCGATTTGCCTCCATTTCTTGCAGAAATTACCAGCGCTCCATAATCGTGTACCGCTCCCATGAATATGCTACCGATGACCACCCATAACAATGCCGGTACCCATCCCCAAATAATAGCAATAGCCGGACCCAATATGGGCGCAGCTCCGGCAATTGAGGAGAAATGGTGTCCGAATAGCACATGTTTCTTGGTAGGGACATAATCCATTCCATCATCGATCTCCACGGCAGGAGTAGATTCATTGGAATCCCAAGTATGGTATACGTACCGCTCAAGGAACTTAGAATAAAAGCGGTAACCGAGAAACAGCAAGATCAGGCAGCCTACCGTAATTACTGCTGCGTTCATTAGAGGGCGAGGTCAAGAATTACAAAAATTGCAAATACGACGGAGCCAATTCCATTGGTAGTAAAGAAGGCCAGATTAATGTTTGAAAGGTCATCCACTTTGACCAACGTATGTTGGTAAACGAGCAAGGCAGAAAAAATGGCACATCCTATCCAATACCAGCTGCCAAATCCTCCATAATAACCGGCGAAGAAGATAAATCCCGCGGTGAGTAGGTGAAAGATCGAAGAGAGTATCAGCGCACCTTTTTGCCCTAATAACACAGGAAAGGAGCGTAAGTTATGACTCCTGTCAAAGTCAATATCCTGCAGGGAATAGATAATATCAAATCCACTCACCCAGAATAGGACGGCGAAGGAGATGAGAAGGGGTATTAGATTAAATTCGCCCGTTACCGCAAGATAGGCTCCGATAGGTGCCAGAGCCAG
>JAESRW010000120.1 GCA_016764395.1 Flavobacteriales bacterium | reverse complement strand
ATCCCCAGTTAGTTGGATCCCACTTCTCTCGGAGAAGCCAAGTGCTGGTGCTCCCATCTCCAGGAGAGTATGCCAAAGTAACCATATCAGATGAGGGTATTGTACTCAATGTGGTTGCAATGGTTGTTACATCAACAGCTGTGGTAACAACATGCAATTTTCCACCTGGGGTTGTTGTCCCGATGCCGACGTTGCCGGTGGGACCATCAAAGGTCATAACGACGTCTGAAGCCGTTGGAGCCACTAAGGTGCCGGCGGTTACCCTGCGCACGCTCAAGTCAACAGCGCTCAAATGCCTTAATTCTCCAGCAAACCCAAGCTCTTTTATCAAACCAACCCTTTGGTTACCAGATGCATCAACGATGAAACCCGCTCCTTCCGAATTTATATAGGCCGAACCCGCCAATTCTAACTTTTCACCCGGACTCGTCGTCCCGATGCCGACGTTGCCAGCAGTCTGAATAACCATCTGTGGGACACCACCRGCGTACCTAAATTGAAAAGCTCCGGAGTATTCATTGTCCCTCTCCGCTAAATCCCAAAACGTTGTACCGCTTTTATATCTAACAAACCCATAACTCCCCGTGGGAGATTCCACAAAAATATTGGAACTGCCAGAAGTTGTGAGAACATGCAGTTTTGCTCCCGGAGTGGTCGTTCCGATGCCGATGTTGCCGGTGTTGAGACTAATCATAAGTCGGGATAGGTTATTTCCAACAAAGTGAAAATCATCCCTGGTGTTATCATGAAGTAATCCCCAGTTAGTTGGATCCCACTTCTCTCGGAGAAGCCAAGTGCTGGTGCTCCCATCTCCAGGAGAGTATGCCAAAGTGACCGCATCAGATGAGGGTATTGTACTCAATGTGGTTGCAATGTTTGTTACATCAACAGCTGAGGTAACAACATGCAGTTTTCCACCTGGGGTTGTTGTCCCGATGCCTACGTTGCCGGTGGTGGTATCCACCCGCATTCTCTCTATATTGTCGGTGCGGAAAACTAAGGGCACTTTATCCGTAGTTCCTAGAAAATTGGTAGCTGCACTGAGTCCTGCATTACCCGTGGTGGCCCAGCCGCTACCGGAGCCACTGCCGGTGAGCATCTGTACCCAGGCCGCACCATCCCAATAGTAATAACCTGGGGTATTATCTGTTTGAAAGACCAATTCACTGGTTACTGGGGCTACAATAGCGTTTCGTTGCACCAGGGTAACCCTTGGAATGAGTATTCCTGAGGCCGTTCCCGACACGTCCAATAGTGCCGAAGGGGTTATGGTGCCAATGCCTACATTACCAGAAGGGTCTATTCTTATTCTATCAACACCCGCAGTAGCATCATGAAATCTAAGAGGACCGTTGTCACCGCTAAGAATACGGTACTCTCTCCCATTTGTTGCTACATTATTAAGACTAATTTCAAAACCCGATCCTGAACCTTCTAATTGAAGTGTTGATGATGGACTCGTTGTCCCGATGCCCACTCTACCGATACTGTCAATGCGCATTTTTTCTGTTGCAGTGGCATTGTCTGAAGTGAAGAATCGAATCGCCGTATTGCCTCCAGTAGAATGGGCCGCGAGGTCAAGGTTACCTTGAATTTCGTCGTAATGCAGTGCTCCAAAGTTTCCAGCTGGTAGGGATATTGGACCACCACTGCGCATTCTTAACTTCCCCCCTTCAAGATGCAGAAGGTCACTGGGTGTTGTTGTGCCGATGCCCACGTTGCCGGTGTTTTCAATGAACACCTTAACAGTCCCATCATCCATGATACGGAAATGATCGTTCCATACGTCAAGGGACCATGCGTTCGGTTGACCATCAGCATTTATTCCACCATTTGCAAGATTAATTTGACCACCTTCGGTGGCATCGAAAGACCAAATGTTGAGATCACCGGTACGAAAACGTCCCCCACCATTTACGTCAAGGGTTTTGGTTGGGCTTGTGATACCGATGCCCACTTGACCATCATTGATGGTCATCCAATTCACAAAATCTGCTTTAGTATACAAGCCTGCTGAGTGCCCAAAATTGAATGCCTTACTTCCGGATTGCACAGAAAAATAGAGGTCAGCCTGGTCTGGTGTTCCTACATCCAACTGGTCATCTAACCAGATGTGAGCAGGGCGGTTGCCATCAAACAGAAGGTGAGAACCAGTACCAGCGGTCGAAGAGACTCCTGTCAGCTTCAAGTCGCCACCACTTACGTGAAGCAAACTACCCGGGCTAGTGGTGCCGATGCCGACGTTGCCAGCAGTTGTGAATGTCATAACAGTGGGAGTCAAACTTCCACCTACAGTATCATTAACTCCAATATTCAGTTTATCATTGTCTGATTGATCGGCCTTTATTGTCCATCCATTTGTAGCTGTTCTTAACAACAGATTTGGATCAAAACCCGCTGCAGTTGTTTCTATTACTTCCCATATTCCTCCCGAATTCGTGAATAACTGAAGCTTCGCCCACGGACTAGTCGTGCCGATGCCGACGTTACCGGTGGTGGTATCTACCCGCATTCTTTCGGCATTATCAGTGCGAAAAACTAAAGGCACTTTATCAGTAGTTCCTAAAAAATTAGTGGCAGCGCTGAGCCCGGAATTGCCAGTGGTGGCCCAGCCGCTACCGGAGCCACTGCCCGTGAGCATCTGTACCCAAGCCGTACCGTTCCAGTAGTAATAACCGGGGGTGTTATCCGTTTGAAAAACCAGCAATCCAGTGGCCGGGGAGACGATCGCATTCCGTTGTACCAAAGTCACTCGTGAGATCAACATGCCCTTAGTGGTGCTGGTGAGATCCAAGATGGCTGAAGCATCAGGTGTAGCGGTGCCAATCCCTACCTGGGAAAATGCTGTGGGCATGTTATAAACGGTTAGTCCAATCAAGAAGACCCAGGCCAGTGCCTTTTTTCTCCACACAATCCTGTTTCCATTTACACCCTTTAAACTTGTTACTTTGTTCAATCCCACTTTATCGAGATTGACGGAATTCCCGTGTTCCAGTGTGACTTCACTCTTTATTTTATTTGATCTCTCCATCTGATAATCCTTTATTTTCATAAAACTGCTTACTTGCAAATTGTCTGCATTAATCTTATTGCGCTTCAGTGAACACGTCCAACCAGCTGGCTCCATGATAATCATGTTCTATCGAGGAGTATGGGCAGTCGAGCCTTTTTTCAGAATAATCCAGCAACACTTTTTAACACTGTCAATAATCAAGAGTAAGTGTATCTATGATAAGCCACTGATATAAAATATGCTTATGTCCATCTCGTTCACAATTCTAGCTTCTTCTAATTATTCACTCTTCTCAAATTAGAGGTGAATAATTGGCACACAGCAATGCCATATCTGTCGTATTTATAGGAGGATTATATACAGAAAGGGGAATTGAAACGAAAGAATTATTACAAACTCGAATCATCAACACAATGCTTACTCCACTGCTCACTGCCATCTTGTAAAGGTACAATTGACGGCTTGAAATCAGGTGCGGCATTGGCTCCGTGTTTGTCGTGGACACGACATTAAGGTGTTTTTGTTTTTTTTGTGAAAGAAGTCATATTCGCCATTGGACTCTGCATTAATTGGCCAACCTCTACCGGATATAGCGGATTTGAGATGATAACCACAATCAAAATCCGCGGTTATCAGTTCAACATTCCTGGCCGGTAGGCAGGTCCACCCATCCGCGTTCCATTATTATTGTGATGGATCTGGATAAGGCGAATTTTAGCAGCTGATTATCCGGAACTCACGTTAAAGTAGATTGTGCGGTAATGACCTTTGCAGCGCCCCTATTCCAGGAGGTACCTCCAATGGAAGGGAGGGTTACGGTAACATAAAAATATGTGTTGTTGGTAAAGTTCTCAGATTTTGTTTGTTCATTGCCACCAGGAGAGCAAAGACACCGTGATGTACATACACTAGAGATAAATAGAGAGACGTCTCCCACCCAGGCACAGTCCGAAATGGCACATCCCTTCATCTTGCCCCCCAACCAATCTTCCTCCGCCAGAACTGTAGAGGTCTACTGCTACAGCGCCCTGAATTTCGATGGTGCGACAATGGTGAATACCCTGTAGTTTTTACGCAAATCACCCTTATTGAAAAACTAGCGTTATAAAATATCAAGGCAATCTGGACTACTGACAGCTATGCTGATCAGATAGCCTATTTAAGCTTGAATTGCAATTAGCTGCACTGTTGATATGCCTATCAATGGTATTGTTTGGCCTTCTTTTCAGATGAAAGCCATATCCTCAGCTAGTTCATTGAATTTTCCACAGCAAAAGCTACAGCAAATTTGCTACCTCCACCGTAAAGCCACCGCTGCAACCATCTGTTGAGGTCCAGGTTCCAGCATATGTAAAGTTAGCCGGACAGCAGCCCGTTGAAGCAAGACAAATACTTAGAGTGGTTTGTGCACTTATGACCTTTGGACTACCCCCATTCCAAGATGTACATCCGATGGAAGGTAGGGTTACCGTAATATCAAAATCCGTATTGTTGGTAAAACTCTTACATATGGTTTGGTCGCTGCAAGATGGAGAACAAATGCACGGAGACCCAAATGCACTATAGAAAAATATGGAGCCGTCGCCTGTCCAGGCACAACCGGAAACCGAACATCCCCCATTATCAGTTGCGGTACCAGAACAGCCACCAACTTGACCCACATCCAACCTCCCTCCACCTGTACTATTGAGGTCCAATATTGCAGCGCCCTGAATTTCGATGGTGCGACAATGGGCAATACCGGTAATATCAGGGTCATTGACTACATCCGCTATGATCACGTCATCGGTGCACGTTGGAATGGCATTGGTGTTCCAGTTACACGCCTTGTGCCAATCGGTATCCGTTGACCCATCCCAGGTGGCCTGTGAAAAAAGTGGTTGATTTGCAACGATGAACGCCACAATCAAAAAAGTAAAAATCTTCTTCATCATTGGTCAAGGTTAATGGTGTTTCTACCGGCCAATATATAAAAAGAACCCAAAGGTCCTATTGCACAATGTGTATTAGTTCAGCTTCTAAAGCTCATAACCTTCTTCTTTCTCATTGGAAATCAATACCTTTTATCTTAATTAGTTACATTATCGCCCCTCACTAAGGACATGGATTAGCATTGAGAACACATAACAGGCAACCATCGCATGCGAGGCCTGGCTCGCAACATCTTGTACCAACAGGGCATCCGGAGAAGGGATTTGACGTACCGGTAGTGGTCACACTCCGGGTATTGCTATTGCCGCTGGTTCCGCAGGCATTAGACGCCCTCACCCGATAGTAGTAGGTGGTTCCACAGGAGAGTCCGGAAACTGCTTTAAAACTAATATTTCCCGTATTGAAATTATTAAATCCGGTAACAAAAGAGGAAAATGAAGAGTTCGTTGAAACATCCAGGAAATAGGTGGTAGCTCCTCCAACGAGAGACCAGTTGGCTCTAAAAGCGTTATCCGTAATTGAGGTAGCAGCGTTGGCGGTCGTGGCACCCGGGACCGTGCAGCACCCTCCATTATTCGTTGGGACGCCAGAGCATCCCCCCACCTGGCCCACATCCAATCTTGCGCCACCCGTACTATTGAGGTCAATTACTGTAGCGCCCTGAATTTCGATGGTGCGACAGTGGGCGATACCTGTAATATCAGGATCGTTGGCAAGATCCGGGATTACTACATCGTCAGTGCAAGTAGGGATGGCATTGGTGTTCCAGTTGCAGTCCTTGTGCCAATCGGTATCAGTGGACCCGGTCCAGGTTGTTTGTGAAAACAGCGGTTGATGTGCTACTATGAACGCCACCATTATAAAGGTTAATATCTTGTTCATCCTTCCACCAAAATGCAAGCCGCGAAACAGGTTGCTCTCAACACGCCCAACCCGTTTTATTTTCGCAAACTATACGAATTTATCCCCTTCCGTTTATTACTCTCTCACTTCTTCTCGGCCACAGTGGTGGTGAGGCCAAGCACCTTTTTCATTTCTTCCAACTCCATTTGCGTTTGAATTCGGTACTGAGCTACATCCGTTGCAAGTGTAGATATCTTATCGTTCAACTCGCTATTCTGGGATTGCAAGGTT
>JAESRW010000119.1 GCA_016764395.1 Flavobacteriales bacterium | reverse complement strand
CATTCTCGTAGGTGATATACGGGTTGTCCAGGTCCACCCAAAACCCAATTTTCTCAGTGAGGTTGTCCCATTCCTTTTTGTACTTGAGTACCGCCTTTCGGCATTCTTCGTTATAATCAGCGATGGAGATTTTTGTGCCAATGTCTTCTTTGGTAATTCCAAGGGCCTTCTCTACACTCAATTCTACCGGTAGGCCATGTGTGTCCCAGCCGGCTTTTCGCTTCACCTGGTATCCCTTGAGGGTCTTGTAACGGCAAAAGATATCTTTGATCGATCGGGAGGTGACGTGATGTATGCCAGGAAGGCCGTTTGCCGATGGCGGGCCTTCGTAAAAGGTAAAGGATGGGGATCCCTCTCGATTTGAGATTGTTTTCTCAAATACCTTGTTTTTCTTCCATAACTCCAACATGTCTTTCCCAATTTGAGAAAGATCCAACGACTTGTATTCCGTGTATTTGCTCATATCTGACCCCTTTTTAAGGGGTGCAAAGTTAAGGAATTAGAACGGCATTATTAAGAAGGGGCCAAGAAGAAACGCATTCGTCGTCAGAATGTTAATATAACGAGATGGGGAAAGCGAACATGAATTGTGGGGTACATGGCTTGCTAAGACTTTATTTATCTAACCGCATCCTTGGCTTAAGTTCTAAGAGGAAGTCACCATTCCAGCAAAAACAAGGGCTTAAGATCTGAATTGTGCAGATAGAAACGTTAATATACTATAGCTTACTATTTGAGAGCCCAATTTAAACTCAAGTTAAGAACATAAGATTTATCTTAGCATGACAATAACAGGAGGTATTTATGATTCTCATGTATCACAATATTGGCTCGGATCGTGAATTTAACACGCTGCCTGTGCCTTACTTCCAGGAGCATATCCAGTACCTGAAAACAAGTAAATACGAGCTGGTTTCCCTGGAAGAATACGTGCAGAATATCCAAACCGGCAGTAAGCGAGGAGACCTCATAACGCTCACTTTCGACGATGCTTATATCAGCATTTGTGATATCGTGCTACCCTTACTCAAGAAGGAGGATATACCTTTTTCCATATTTGTACCAGTTGACTATGTAGGAGCACACAACAAATGGGATGTTGAGGAAGGGCCTGGAATGAGTGAGATTATGACCTGGGAGCAATTGGATCATGTGGCGATGGAAAACCAGGTTACCATCGGTTCCCATGGGATGAGCCACACCTCATTCGGAAAACTCGATGCTACCGCTATTGCTACTGAGTTGAAAGACTCCAGGCGGATTTTGAAGGAGAAGCTACGCACAACAGTTGTTTATTTTGCCTATCCATTCGGTCAATTAAAAGATCTGGGAAAAGGCACGGAAACGACTCTTAACAAGTTAGGTTATGTTGCCGGCTTATCAACTATTTGGGGTAAGCGCAATACGATTGACGATATTTACAGGCTCAAAAGAGTAGAGATTGAGCATATAGACGACCTTGCAGCGTTTAAGAAGAAGTTGGAAAACAGTACCATTTATCGTCAAATGAAGCAATCAGTAAAGAACAGTCTGTTTATGATGGGACTATGGGAATAAAGAAAGATCGTGTAAAAAACTATTACGAGGAGGAGGCGGAGGACTACCAGCAGGAATTCTATGACTCGGATTCCAGCTACCCTACGTTGAAAATCAGGCACAATTATATACTTGAAATGGTTGGTGAACTGGACCTGCCTTCACCCTGTAGCATTTTGGACGTGGGGTGCGGAACCGGGGAGTTGGTCATTGATCTTATGTCGCCAAACAGGGAGATTTATGGGGTCGATATCTCTTCAAATATGATTAAAATCGCCAGGGAGAAAAGTCAGGCCTCGGTTGTAGAGAACTGCAAATTGACACTCGACACAGGAGATATAGAAAAACTTCAATTCGATGATCGAGCATTTGATCTGGTCATCTGTTCTGGTGTGATTGAGTATTTGAAAGATGACGAAGTGGTTTTGGACGAGCTCAAACGCGTGACGAAGCCCGGTGGATTTATGATCATCAATGTGACCAATAAGTTCTCTGTCCGCAAGTGGACGGCTCTGCTGGTTGAATCGCTTAAATCCAACCGCTTGCTCCATTCCTCAATGAATTTTGTAAAGGAGAGCATCCTGAAAAAGGGTAAGCTGCACTACTTCCCCTTTAAGCCAAAGGTTCATGCTCCAAAAGCATTTGATCGACAATTATTGGCCAAAGGATTCGTAAAATTGGAACACCGCTACTTCGACTTTGCGATTCTCCCAGCTCCGCTAGACACCCTTTTTGGCGTCATCACGGATCCCATGAAGCGATACATGGAGCGGTTCAGCAAAAACAATATGACCGTCAACGGTACTGGATACTTGGTTTCTACGCAACTAAAACGCTGAACCCAAAAGCCGCAGCGAAGATCCTATTGCTGATGGTTTTGGAAGTCCGGTAATTATAAGCTTGTTTAATCGATAACTCCAGATTTTTTTGGCGCTGCTGCCACGCTTTCTTTTATGGATCTCGCGTTGGCAAAAAGGAATTCCCTGTCATAAGTATAGTGCGGGTATTCAAACTGGAGCTGTGTTTCATAAAAATCCAGATCGCTTTCCAGTTCATCCATGATCTGTCGGATATAAAGGCTATCAGAAAATTTGTTTAAATATTGATCATAAAGACCGTACATCGCAGGGTGACGAAACACATCGTAGACAATGGCCTCGGTTTCAAACTTGGCGTACTTTTCATGGTTGAAGGCGTAACCCAAATAGGGGCTCGCCCAGCCTTTGTCCCCCTCAGCGGTATAGGCATCGTAACCTATTGGCTCCATTAATTTGTTTGAAAAGTTGTAATAAAAACGAATGTTGATCCAGCCCATGGCATGGTAGGCCCTGGTTATATCACACAAAGCATAGTACTTTGCCATCTGATCAATATTGAAGGAATGATAAACAGCCGAGTCTTGTTTCTGATAGCCCTCCATGATCAATTGGGCGTCTTTCACATCCTGTCTGCACGCTTTGTCCTTCTTTGACTTCCCATAAACCTTAACATCAGCTTCCGCAATCACATTGCCTTCAATCTCACCCTCCTTGAGGATACTCATGGCGTCCCAATAAGGTTTGTCTTCAAATTTTAAGATAATTCCATTGGGCTTGGAAGCTCTCTCGATGATCCTGGAGCTCAAATGTTCCTCAAAAGCATAGATGCCGTATGAAACATCATTGATATATACCTGAACAAAGCGATACTCGGGGGTTAGCAGATTCTCCTTTTCTAGAATCTTGTGATAGACATATTCGCTCAAAAAATATCTTGTATGTGGCGCTTGAATATTGAAGATTTCCACGCCGTCTTTCAACGCCCCATTGAGTTTTATTCTGAACGACCATTTATCTCCCTGCAAGTGGTCGGTCCAGTCACCTTTTAAGCGGATTTTGCCTTTTCTTTTCTGACCCTGATAAATAATTTGCGTGGGAACATAGTCATCTGATCCCCTTTTCAAGATCCCGATTACCAACGCTGAATCCCTAATGGTGGACAAATGTGCCAATCCCTCCGGCTTGATCTCAATATATAATTTCTCCAGGTCAAAAGCCCCATGATTTGTTTGATGATGGTATCTAATGACCTTGAAGTCATCCACGTAGGCAGTGATTCTTTTTTTGTTCCAGACGTAAAAGGACAATTGCTCTCCTTCAAAATCTTTGGGGATATAGACCTGCGTTCGTAACAGCAGCCACTTCCCATATTTCCCAATGATGGTATTCTCAGCGTGGTAAAAGGAGTTGTCTTCATTAGCAGCCACCAATTCGCAAGGGTTTGCGTTGCTATCCACACTTTGCCAGGATTCTATGGTAAATACTTCACCMGGCCTGACATCGGTTACCGTCATTCCAAAGCCAAAGTGATGGTTGCTGTCCAGTAGCAGGCTGTACTTTCCTGAGTGCGCTTTTTCATGGGACCGTTGTTCAGCACTCAAATAATAAAATCCGGCGGAGTCCCCTAGAAAAGTGCCTTCATCCGTCACTGAAATCGTCTCTGCATCGCAGTAATAAACAACAACGTTACTGTTGTCCTTAGCCACYTCACCRCAGGACMAGAGGAGCGATCCCAAGGCAAKGAGTGGAATCAAATACGAAGGGCTTGTTAAACCGGATGGAATGTGTCTGGGTGGAGAAAGTGACATTTCAACRTTTGTATCTAACAGCGATTCACCTTCAAATGGTTCATTCACTGGTGCACAATCTCTATTGTTTGCCTTATGTTACTCRGCAATTTGGGCGATCACCTTTAACTCAATTGCAATAGGTGTGGGCAGGCTTTTTATTTCAACTGTAGTTCTGCAGGGYTGGTTGTCCTTGAAATAGTCGGCATAAATTTTATTGTACGTTTTGAAATCGTCTTTCATGTTGGTGAGGAAGACGGTAACGTCCACGATTTCATCCCAGGAAGATCCCGCATCCTCGAGGATATAACGTACATTGGTAAACACGGAATGACATTGCTTTTCAATATCGTAATCCGTGATATTCCCGGCGTCATCCAAGGTAACTCCGGGAATCTCCTTTGCTCCTCTTTCCCTTGGCCCTACGCCCGAGAGAAAAAGCAGCCCCCCTACCTTACGTGCGTGGGGATACAGTCCTACCGGTTCCGGTGCTTTTTGAGAATCAAATTTTTCTTGTGTAGCCATATTGAAACAAAACTAGGAAAATCATCCAGTATATTTATTGAGGATGGAGGTTACCTGAGATAAATAGGAGCCTCCAAATAAATTCACGTGCACCAAYAGCGGGTACAAGTTACAGATATCCACACGGCCCTCCCATCCATRCTCCATTGGGAAGACATCATTATACGCGGTGTAGAAAGATGCCGAAAAGCCCCCGAACAGTTTCGACATTCCAATGTCCATTTCCCKGTGGCCATAATATACGGCAGGATCAATGAGYACCACAGCACCATYCGAGGCTGTCATATAATTGCCGTTCCACAAATCACCATGTAACAGAGATGGTGGTTCYGTCGGAAAAACTTCATTTAGCTTTGAGAAGAGCTGTCCGAACCTTCGCACTAGATCAGCCGGCAGGTTCGCCAACCGAAGCTGTGGCTCCAACCTTTCCGAGACAAAAAAATCCACCCATGTGACATGCTCTGTATTAGATTGCTGTAGGGAACCTATATAGTTATTGTGATCCAACCCAAATTTTGGAGCGGAATGCTTATGGAGTTTTGCCAGCGCCCTTCCGAAATCCTCCCAAAAACTTTTGTTTGGCAATCCCGATTCGATATACTCCAGCAGGAGCATCGAATGATCTCCTTTCTCACCGAAACCGATTACATGAGGGATGTGGGCTTCATTTGCTTGAAGRAGTAAGTCCAGGCCCCTTTTTTCCAATTCAAACATTTGAGGATACAAACTCGCACTGTTGTATTTAAGAAAGYAGGGCCCATTTGTAGTTTGAAGCTTMGCCGTACGATTAATCGACCCACCACCGACGGTGGTCGCCCCTTTAATTTGAACCGAAATACCTGTACTGTTGGAGAGCAGTTCTTCCGCGTATTCCTTTAGCGAGGGAGGCAGCATTGTTAATAACTATTGTTGAAAACTCCTGATTGAAAAAAGCAAAAGTATGGTTTTCTAAAATACTTTTGATCCGATCGAACAGGCCTTCATTTGGAAAGCCTGAGCCTACAAAAAACGGGGGATTAGCTCAGTTGGCTAGAGCACTTGCCTGGCAGGCAAGGGGTCGCGGGTTCAAGTCCCGCATTCTCCACTTATGGTGCACAAAGAATAAATATTAGCTGTTAAAATGCCCACAAAGAATATTTATAAAGCACGGATGAACAAGGTTAAATCCATACTTGACGCGCTGGAGTTAGCCGAAAAAGGCAACGATAAGCACTCCCTTGAAGATCTTGTCAGCATCAACGACCTTCGGGACAAAGAGGAAGAAGGGCAGCTCAATGCAGAAGAAAGAACCGCATTGGCTAATTACAACTCCTATCGGGTCAAAAAACTCGATGTTGCCACCGACGAAGAGGATTTCCACAGCATGTACCGACTGCTTCAAGTATTGGCTAACCTGAGCCCCTACCAGGAATTTCTAC
>JAESRW010000284.1 GCA_016764395.1 Flavobacteriales bacterium | reverse complement strand
TTTGAGAGGTAACTTTTATTCCAAAGGATCGAAGTTTGTTTTTGAGGAAATCCGCACAAGAGTCGTGTGCAACCGAGTTAGGGGTTCGAGGCCCGAAGGCTACCTGTTGTGCAACAAATGCATACGCTGAGTCGCTAGAGAAATAAGGGGCGGAGATTACCGGGGCAGGAGGTCGTTTAGGGGCCTTTGTTTTGTTGGGTTCCTCCGGATCAGAACAGGAGCAAATAATCAGCAGCCCACATAGAATTGTCGCTAGTTTACTATCCATCATACGTCCAGCTCGTACCTTCTTTCTCATCCTTGGTGGTAATCTTCATATTGGATAGCGCATCCCGAATTTTATCTGAGATATCGAAGTTCTTATTGGCCCTTGCCTCCTGTCTTATATCAATAATCAATTCCATAAGAGGATTGACAAGATCATTGTTTGCGCGATCTGCCTCATCCTGTAGGCCAAGTATGGTCATCGCATAGTCTTCAAACATCTTGTTTAAAATTGCAAGGTCGTCTGCTGAGATGGTTTCTTCGCCCATCTTAACGGAGTTGGTAATTCTAACGCCTTCAAAGAGGTGAGAAATCAATATGGACGTACTCAGGTCGTCTTTAATGGCTTTGTCGCATTTCTCTACGAGGGCCGGGATATCGGATGAAGACTTGTCGCTTGTGTCCAGATTCTTCGCTGTAGCAATGCTGGTCATCAGTTTCTTAAACCCTTTTTCCGCTGCTTTTAAAGCGTCATTTGAGAAGTCCAAAGTTCCCCGATAATGTGCTTGTAGAATAAAAAATCGAATGGTCATGGGCGGATACGCCTGGTGGAGCAGAGGATGATCTCCCGCGAATAGTTGGTCTAGCGTAATGAAATTATTGTATGCTTTGCCCATCTTCTTTCCATCAATGGTAATCATGTTGTTGTGCATCCAATACTTCACCGGTTCATGGCCGGAAGAGGCTTGAGATTGGGCTATTTCGCATTCATGATGAGGGAAGAGCAGATCCATGCCGCCACCGTGTATGTCAAATGGACTTCCCAGGTATTTAGCGCCCATTGTGGAGCATTCCAGGTGCCATCCGGGAAATCCGTCACTCCAGGGTGAGGGCCAGCGCATAATATGTTCGGGCTGGGCTTTTTTCCACAATGCGAAGTCTACAGCATTCTTTTTCTCTTCCTGTCCTTCCAGTGCTCTGGTGTTGTCTAAGAGCTCTTCCACCACCCGTCCAGATAATTTTCCGTAGTGGTGTTTTTCATTGTATGCAACTACGTCAAAATAGACGGAGCCATCCGTTTCATATGCGAACCCCTTTTTTATGATTTTCTCAATCATGGTTATTTGCTCGATAATATGTCCTGACGCGCGGGGTTCAATGCTRGGAKGRAKSWWRTTGANKTGCNKCCAWTGMYTTATGRWAMYSSWMSGTGTAKMGYTGCACAATTTCCATAGGCTCCAACTGTTCCAGCCGGGCCTTCTTGGCTATTTTGTCTTCTCCTTCATCTGCGTCATTCTCAAGATGCCCTACATCCGTAATGTTACGCACATAGCGGACTTTGTATCCCATGTACTTAAGGAGTCTAAAGAGAATGTCAAATACAATTGCAGCACGGGCATGCCCAAGGTGTGGGTCGCCATATACTGTAGGCCCGCACACATACATGCCCACATTGGGAGCATTTAGTGGTTCGAAAACCTCTTTCTTGCGGCTAAGGGTATKGTATATTTCCAGATCTACTGCCATCTCTTTGTAATTGTGATCCAATCAGATTGCAAATATATATTATAATGGCAATTGTGATTGTGTTCCGAGATCGATTTTCAGGAAATATTTTGAGCACAAAAAAACCCATGCTGGATACATGGGTTCAGATGATTGAAATCAATTTATTATTCCGTTGGCATGGGTGCATCTCCTACGTGAGCGCCATTTTGGTATACTTCTATTCGGAGAAGAAYTCCATTCTTATCATAGCGATACCATTTGCCATCCATTAACTTGTTGTTCACAAACATGCCATCTTTGGAAATTTGACGACTCATGTTATAGAGYTTTGCTTTTCCTTCTCCAGTGAATCGAYTCAMAGTTCTCGGTGCTTCKGTTGRCTCCGCTTTGATGCCGTCACCTTTTGGGGCTTCTGCTTCTTTCTTCTCGGCAATTGATGCCTCAACTTCAGCTGGTGGTTCATAATGTTGTACAGAAGACGCATCAAGTGTCCCGCCTTCAAAGTTTTTGGTTGACTTAATAGAGCCATCCTCATAATACTCAGTAATTACTCCGCTCTCCTTTCCAGCTAACCAATCTCCCTCAATCATGGTCTGTCCGTTCTCATAAACATATCTTTGTGTTCCCTCTCTTTTGCCTTTAGGGTTAAAGTTGAAATCGTGATATACATTTCCGTTTTCGTGATACATTTTGTAGGGCCCTGTCCACTTGTTCCCTTTCCAGATGCCTTCTTCTTTCAATTGCCCGTTTTCATAATATATCTTAGCATAGCCGTTGGGCCTGCTATTTTGGTAAGTTATTTCATTTTTTAAGGTACCCGTTGCGAAGTATTTTTTCCAAATCCCTGACTTTCTATTGTCATTGTACCTGCCTTCTTCAACTTTCTGGTCATCAGCATATTCTGCTAATTTTTTGTCCTTTCCGTAAAATATCCAGAAGCCCTGTTTGAGGTTGGCTTCATCAATGAAATTTAGCGTATCCGAAGAAAGATCCGTCTGAGGATCAGTCGCCCACGTTGTGCCGCTTGTGCCAAGGAATAATATCAGACTGAATAGGGGTAAAATTGCTTTCATATATAATCTCTTGTACTTGTTTTAGCTTTTGCTATATCCTAAAATACGTTTATACTATTGTTCAAACTTTTGTTTTTAGACCAACCTTAAAAAAATGACGACAAATCAAACAAAAATCCAAGTAGTTGTTAAATTTCTAATTAAGTTAGAAAACCGCCTGATAGGTAGGCCAATATTGTCTACGTTATTTTGCAGGATTAGTTTCAAAAAACTATTGAATGTTATTACCAATAACTATATAGTTGAAGTACAAGTAATTACAAATGGTACTTTAAATTTGATAGCATATCAGCTGTCATCTGCTGTAGATTAAATGACGGTTTCCAACCCCATGCTTCCCTGGCTACAGAATCGTCAATGCTTCTCGGCCAGCTGGTTGCAAGCTGCTGACGACTATCTGGAGAGTAAGTACATTTAAACCTTTTTATGTGCTTTTGAATCTCAGCTGCTAATTCTGAAGGAGAGAAGCTCATTCCAGATACGTTATAACTGGACCTAATATTTATCTTGGAGCTCTCTGATTCCATCAATTTAATGGTGGCATCAATGGCATCAGGCATATACATCATAGGCAAAGTGGCATCCTTATCTAAAAAGCAATTGTAGGATTTGTTCTTGAGGGCTTCAATAAAAATATGAACTGCATAATCCGTTGTGCCGCCCCCAGGGTGTGCCTTATGTCCAATTAAACCGGGATATCGTATGCTTCTACAGTCAATGCCATGGTGCCTGTGGTAATATTCACACCAACGCTCACCGGCCTGCTTACTGATGCCATAAACAGTGTTAGGGTCCATAATGGTCATCTGCGGCGCGTTTTCTTTTGGTGTGTTTGGGCCAAATACGGCAATGGAGCTCGGCCAAAACAGCTTTTTTATATTTTGCTTGGTACAAATACTCAAGATGTTTAAGAGTCCTGTAATGTTCAGCTCCCATGCTGCTTTAGGGTGGTGTTCAGCCGTGGCGGACAATAAAGCAGCCAATAAATAGATCTGTGTAACCTTATGCTTCTCTATCGCCTTATGAATTTGTCTCTTATTGAGAATATCAAGCAATTCGAACGGCCCCCCTTCCATCACATCATACGAAGGAATTTGAATATCAGAAGCCACGACGTTTGCGGTGCCATACATTTCCCTCAGCTTGACCACCAATTCTGTCCCTATTTGTCCAGATGCGCCGATTACTAATATCACCTCACTCATATCCTGTTACATGTGTTGTTAGATCAGGCAAATGTATTAAAAATAGTAGAATCGTAAATGTTGGAATAAATGGAATCCCCTTGCCGTATTTGTCTATTTTTGTTATCCCTAGCCAATTGCTATTCTGATTGGTGCACTAAACACATTGAAATGCCCTTCTATCATCAATTAGGAAAAATACCTCACAAGAGACACACGACCTTTGCGAAGCAGGATGGAACCTATCACTTCGAACAATTATTCGGGACTGTCGGATTTGTAGGCATGTCATCTCTGATGTATCACCTGCATAGGCCAACTCAGGTTAAGGAAATTATAAAGTCATATTCTGTAGTACCGGAAATAGCGGTTGAGAAGAATCTGAAGTCCTATCTGCTTCAAGGTTTTGATGTGCTTCCGGAGCAAGACTTCCTAGACAGTAGAAAGCGAATCCTGGTAAATCAGGATTTGCACATAAGTTTGGGAGCTCCACGATCGTCGATGCGAGATTACTTCTACAAGAATACCGACGCAGATGAGCTGATCTTTATCCATAAAGGAAGTGGCACGCTGAGAACCATGCTTGGGAATATCAAGTTCGAGTACGGTGATTATTTGCTGGTTCCACGAGGTGTGATCTATCAGATCGATTTCGACTCTGAAGACAACAGGCATTTTATTGTGGAATCCTTTACACCCCTGTATACCCCGAAGCGCTATCGAAATAACTTCGGACAGTTATTGGAACATTCGCCTTATTGTGAGCGGGATATTAAAAGACCGAGTGAGTTGGAGACGTATGACGAGAAGGGCGATTTTTTGATGAAGATTAAGAAGGAAGGTATGATCCACGAATACGTGTATGCTACGCATCCGTTTGATGTAGTGGGTTGGGACGGATACAATTACCCGTATGGATTTTCTATCCATGATTTTGAACCTATCACAGGAAGAGTGCATCAACCTCCTCCGGTTCACCAGACTTTTGAGGCCGCTTCTTTCGTGGTTTGTTCCTTTTGCCCAAGACTCTTTGATTATCATCCTGAATCAATTCCTGCGCCTTACAACCATAGCAATATTGACTCTGATGAAGTGCTGTACTACGTAGCGGGGGATTTTATGAGTAGGAATCATGTGGATGCAGGATACATTTCACTTCATCCGGCGGGTATTCCGCATGGGCCTCATCCGGGAGCAATGGAACGCAGTATTGGTAAGACAAAAACAGATGAGTTAGCCGTGATGGTGGATACGTTTAGGCCTTTGCAAATTACCAAAGACGCACTGAAGATTGACGAAGGCAATTATTGGGAATCCTGGATTGACAAATAAAATTGAACATTATGACAAGTAAAGATATTGGAGACACTTTAGAGAAAGTTGTACCTGAAGCGGAGGACTTTTTGCCGTTGAACGGAACAGACTATATTGAGCTATATGTAGGTAACGCTAAGCAGGCGGCRCACTTTTATAARACKGCTTTTGGATTTCAATCATTGGCCTATGCGGGGTTGGAAACAGGCGTGAAGGACCGGGTGTCTTACGTGCTCGAGCAGGATAAAATAAGACTCGTGTTAACCACCCCACTTGGGCCTGGAGGCGAGATTAACAAGCACTTAAACGATCACGGTGATGGGGTTAAAGTGATAGCTCTGTGGGTGGACGATGCGTATAAGTCGTACGAGGAAACCGTCAGCAGAGGAGCTAAATCGTATATGGAACCCAAAACCATCAGCGATGAGGATGGAGAAGTGCGGTTGTCGGGTATTCACACGTACGGGGAGACCGTACATGTTTTTGTAGAACGTAAAAACTACAAGGGCGTCTTTATGCCTGGTTTTAAAGTATGGAAATCTGCTTACAATCCCGAACCGGTTGGACTTAAGTATATAGACCACATGGTAGGTAATGTAGGTTGGGGACAAATGAACACTTGGGTTAAATGGTATGAAGATGTTATGGGCTTTGTGAATTTCTTGTCTTTCGATGATAAACAAATTCATACAGAGTACTCTGCGCTTATGAGTAAGGTAATGAGTAATGGAAATGGAAGGATTAAATTCCCTATTAATGAACCAGCAAAAGCCGCTAAAAAATCTCAAATTGAAGAATATCTGGAC
>JAESRW010000304.1 GCA_016764395.1 Flavobacteriales bacterium | reverse complement strand
ACGACCGTTCCTGCATTAAGGTTATTTGGAAGGGGTTGATAAAGTAGCAGTGCTGCCAACCCCTTGATTTTCCGTATTATTGTAATAATTATAGCAAAATTATGATTCATAAGTAAAATATCGCGTAAACGGTCGTTTATGTCGAATATTAAATGGTTTAAATTAAGTAAATATCAACAATTATCCGTAATAATACTTATGATTATGCTTGCGGTTACGAATGTACAACAAGCAAATGCCCTGACCGCCGGAGATGTCCTAAACAAAATGGACCCCAAACAGGCCATAGGTTACATGGATGGCATTGTCGAAGGCTTGGCCTTTGCTCGCTGGATTAAAGACAAACCCAGCAAGGTCGGAATGAAGTGTATTTACGATTGGTATTACAGTGATGCAGAAAAGATACACGGGCGGATTACGACTTGGTTCAACCGTCACTCTGATAAACCAGCGGGGGCATTGATGTATGTATTGACCAAAAAGGAGTGTGGAGAATAAATGATTCAATTGGGTGAACATTTCAAAACTGATGATCGGAGCCGCCATTCGGATTGGCTCCGTCAACAGCGCTGGTTCATCAAATCAAAGCATGAACAAGTGCGCCGCGATGATATAGCCGACAAGCAGGAACAAAGTATGTTGTCTCTTGCCGCCGATATTATCATGGCCACCGAAATCCAGATAGAAAAATTCAAGGTTAAGCTTGATGCCTATGATGAGGCAACCGTTAAGGCGCTCATGGAAAACAGTCAGGCGCTAGATTTAATCAATGCCCAGTTAGAAGAAATGCTTGAGCGTGCCTATGTCATGGAAGATGGCCGCCGTGTATTCAAAACAGAGGATGGTACTCAAGTCTTTGATGAGTTCGGAAAAGAAGTGTTACCTGACGAACTGGATTTCGCGGCAATCGATCCCGAAAGCCCAACTTGGGAATCATATCAACCCATTTTCAGCGAACGTGAACAGTTACTGGTTGAACGAAGACAAATCCTTGAATTTCAGGAAAAAGTGGATGCTGCCCGCGAGAGAGTTGATGGGGGTGATATATCAAAAACTGATCTTGATGAATTGGACGCTGATTTGCTTGAAATCATGCCATCATCGGTGAAGGCACATGTACCTGGCTTTGATACTTCTGACAACGCGCCTGCTGTTAAAACGGCATTCACAGCCAATGCCAAACCAGCAATTCTAGAGAACCCAGTCAACCCGTCAAACGATTGGCATCTACAATTATAACGGTTTGGCTAAACCGTTATAATATGACAAAAACGGGCGCTGCGATTACCGCAACACCCGTTTTCGGTATCAAGCATAGGGGATATGCTGCATTCTTCGATATTGTCCTTAGAACTTCCTTTGACAGGAAGCCATTACCAAAATCGAGCAACGCCTCCCGTTAGTAAAAGCCCGTTGGAAGAATCTGATCTCCTTCGATCGGTTGCGCACGCGCGGATTGTCCGCGCGCAACCGTAGTTATGGTAATTCTGTGTGTCGATTTATTATATTCGTTGATTAAACAGCAAATAAAATTATTCTTTTGGATAGGTTGTAGTTATTAATAAATTTATTCAGGAGAGCAATGATTATAAAGAAATTTATTATTGTAGTAGGAATTTTTATACTTATTCTATTTTTTAGCTTTGCAACTTATAAGCTGACTGTAGGTAGGTCACCTGCACAGGGAGATAATCTCGCAGGTGTAAAAGAACACGCGCAGCAAGAGAAAGAAAGCAGACTTACAACAGGAAGCCCTTTGGGTGGCTATGCGAACCATATTACTTCAGCCATTATCAGAATGGTTTTAGGTGGTACACCTTTAGAAAAAGTCAGGTTTAACCGACCAGAAGAATTTTCAACATTAGATGATTCTAAATTAGGTGTTTTTCATCCTGATGGAGGTGGGGCGATAGTTTTCGATAGACCTGTAGGTATGATGGCAAGTGGCGAAATAGGGAGATGGATTCATAATGGAGAGTTCGAAATAGAAGGTCTTGATCGCGATGATATTGCAGGTAATAGCGAGATAATCGCTTTCAATATAGGCGTTAAAAAAGAAGCGTGCGAACTACTTAATAAATATCACAAAATTAATAACATCCCACGCTTACGGAGTGATCAATCATCATTATACACCAAGCGTATGATCGATGATGGTGTGAATGATTATGTTTTGCCGACGGGTAGGCAACCAACATTAAATCATCCAATTGTAGCTGCAAAAACTTCTGGTTGTTTCCAGAGTTTTGATGGGCAACATTATATAATTTTTACAGGAGTTTTGGAAAGATAAACCAACGGGAGATTTAACATGACCAACCAACAAAATGCGATTAATTCACTATTAGGAAATACTCCAAATGATCCCAGCGTGGTTGTGGAAGATTGGGATAGTGCGGAGGAAATATGGGATGATGAATTAAATGAGTCAGTGCCAACCGTTACAATTAGCGGGGGTGTCACGAATATCGAGTATAAATTTATGACCTCTTTACCATCTTATTATTCCTCTGCAGAAGATGAAGCGGAATCTGGTGTCTTTAAACCGATTACTTCAAATTCAGATTTATGGAATGAAATTGAAATAGTTTTGGGGGAAACAACCAAAACGGGATTTGAAAGTTATTTCACTGATGTGGCCAATTTAAATTTTACCCCTACGGGAACCACAGCAGCTATTACATTTGCAGGATTTGATCGGCAAGAACACGATAATCCTGATTACAGCAATGCAGACGGATTTATGAAGGCGTTACCTTGGGATCCAGTAAATGATACACAACTGCAGGGAGATGTGTTTTTTGATTTTGATGGCTTTACAGATGAAATCGGAGAGAATGGTATTGATGAAAGAAAGTTTTTTACTGTTTTACATGAAATAGGCCATGCTCTTGGATTGACCCATCCAGATATTACAACAGGTTATGAAGCAACAGCAAAATATACAGTAATGCTACCTGAACCTGAAAACTCAACATATCAACACCCTGATATGCATTATGAGTCGTTTCAAAAAGCATATGAATACGTAAAAGGCCTTCAGCTTTACGATATTGCGGCGTTACAGAAAGTCTATGGAACGAATACTACAACGCGGGACGAAGATGGTACGGTTTACAAATTTGGAACAGATCAGGCTTTTGGCACAGCAGCAACAAACCCGTTTATTTACACTGTCTGGGATGGCGGGGGTGATAACGACATCATTGATGCCACTGGTTATGCAGATGGCGTTGAGATTGATTTACGCGAAGGACATTTCAGTTCGATTGGTAAAAATGGAAACGCCACAACTCTAGCAAGAGTCCAGTGGGATGAAGAAGCTACGGCCAGTGATCCTGTAAAGTTTCCTGCTGGCTATGACGCGGGCAATGTCGCCATTGCTTACGGCACGCAAATTGAAAACGCCACGGGTACGGGTTATGATGATCATCTTATCGGTAATAGCCTCGATAATGTTTTAATTGGTGGCGAAGGTAGCGACACGCTGGAGGGCAATGGCGGTTTTGATACTCTCTATGGTGGCGCTGGCAATGACACATTAATTGTTGATGCAGGTTTGGCAGATGTATTTTCCTTTATTGATGGGGGAGCAGGTACTGATACATTTGGATTTACTGGTTTTGCGACGAATGTTGAAATCAATGCAGCTTCCATCAAAACACCTGCCAGTGTAGCGATCAATGTTGAAAACGTAACGCTTGGAAGTGCTGGTAGTGTTTATCTTACCGATTTAGGTCGCAATTTTGATTTCAGTGAAACTTTGACGGATACGCCGTGGCTGGATTATTCCTCATACGGCACAACTGCTGCCGACAAGCTCCATATTGATTTGTCTACCGCCGACTGGAAAGTCACATCAGGTAATACGTCTGATGAGGATAATATTGACAGCGATAAGCATAATGCCGTCTCTGTAAATTTTGTTGGGTCAAAATGGGGCGATGATATTACACTGGGTAGTCAGAATGCCAGAATTTGGCTTGGGACGGGCGATGATAATGTGACGGCAGCTACATACACCGCTCATCAATTTATTTATAGCGGTGGCAATGATGTAATTGTCGGACAGGCGGCACAAGTAAGTGATGTCATATTCGATGCGGCAATTACCGATAACGACATAACATTTGCTGAAACCAATCAGGGACCTAATACTGGCGGCGGAGCGTTTGAGATATATACTTTTGACCTTGTCGTGACAATCGCTGGTAAAGGCACAATTACGATTGAAGGCCTGACAGCATATGTTCACACCACTAATAATACTTACTACTTTAATGGGCCAGAATTTCGTTTGTGGAATGGATCACCCTATTCTTTTGGTGACAGTATAAGTGCCAAAATAATCACCAGTCCCAGCACTTTTGACCAATTGAATACCAATCCTTTCGATGTCATGGATATCACGGGAACGTCTGGTGACGACCTTATGATTGGTTATGGACAAGCAGATACCCTGAGAGGGGGAGCAGGGGTTGATTACCTAGAAGGTAATGGCGGAAACGATAAACTCTATGGCGGCATGGGTGATGACAGTCTCATGGGTGATTTTGGGGATGATGAACTATATGGCGATGCAGGTCTCGACACTCTCTACGGCGGTATGGGCAATGATAAGCTCTATGGTGGAACAGGTGATGATTTTGGTCTTTATGGTCAGACTGGTAATGATGAAATATATGGAGATGCTGGAGACGATAGCCTTTGGGGTGGAATAGGAGATGATGTTCTATATGGGGGGGATGATAATGATCAACTCTGGGGCGAACGTGGAGATGACATTTTGGTTGGCGGTGAAGGTGATGATGTGCTCTGGGGGGATAGTGGGGATGACATTCTAATTGGTGGTGCTGGTGATGATGTTTTGGAAGGTGGTAGTGGCAATGACACATTTATCTTCAATGACCTGGCAGAAATTTCAGCCAGCGGAGATTACATTTATGACTTTAGCGTAGAAGATAAAATTGATCTTTCTGCGATTACGTCTCTCGATTTTATCGGCACCAATGCATTTTCTAGCATGGCTGGTGAAATGCGGTACAGCCTTTCTGGTTATACGATCATTGAAATAGATAGCACGGGTGACGGATTGGTTGACCATCGGATTGTTCTAGCTGATTCTGAAAAGAACCTTATTGAGAATTCTGGAGTTATTACAATTGATCGTGCGATTTATGGCACGCCTGGCAATGACGTACTGAATGGCACAAAATATTCTGATTTAATTTATGGGTTAGGAGGCAACGATACAATCAATGGCATGGCTGGCGATGATACGTTTTTCTATACGTCAGGCTTGGACACCTACGAAGATAGTGGCGACGAAGATACAATTCAATTTGGTTCTGGTGTTAGTGTCTACGACCTCACCATCGCAGATTCAGGAACAGATGATACGCTGATTACGCTCAATAGCGGAACAGATGAAATCCTGCTTCAGGACAATGTGCACGCGAACGCAAATCTCCATTTTGAAAACCTATCATTTGATAATGGCCTTGTTCTTGATTTCACGGACTACAGCAATTGGCAGTGGGGAACATCTGCATTTGAATTAATTATCGGTGATGCGAATGATAATACAATTCTCGGCGGAGCAGGAAATGACAACCTTAAAGGTAAGGGTGGAAATGACCAGATTGATGGCGGTGACGGGAACGATAAAATTTGGGGCGGTGCAGGCGATGACTATATCTTTGGCGGCCTTGGGTTAGATACGCTCCGTGGAGAGTCTGGGAATGATACGCTGGTTGGCTCTAGCGACAATGATACACTTTATGGCGGTGATGATAATGATATCCTCAATGGCGGAATAGGATCAGGATTTGATAATCTGTTTGGCGATGCGGGAGATGATATTTTATATGCCACCGCAGGGAATGATTTTTTACGAGGCGGCACAGGAAGCGATACATTTATTTTCGATGACATAACTGACTTTGCAGGAACAGCCGCCGCGACGATTAAGGCAGGTTTTGACTCTAATGCTTCCGGTGATAACGACGTTCTGGATATCATGGATATTATTGATTTCAACTCATCAACTGATGCCTTGAGCAATTTCGTTTCTCTAACTGACAACGGCAGCAATACGACCGTAA
>JAESRW010000007.1 GCA_016764395.1 Flavobacteriales bacterium | reverse complement strand
AAGTCCATAAGTACCAGCTGTTCCAGTTCCCCCAGCAGCTCCTGGAGTGTAAAATGCGGCAAACAAACCTGCCGGGCCTACTGAGCCATTGACGCCTCCTGTGCCTACTGTACCCGGAGAGCCAGGCGAACCTGCAGCGCATCCTGGCACGCTGCATCCAGTTCCTGAATTGTCGCAGCCGCCGGTGCCATTAGCCCCGCCACCACTATTGATGCTACCGTTGCCTGCCCCGCCACCTATTACACCCGGCAAACCATTGTTACTTCCTTCGGGACCACCATTTCCTCCTGTGCCTCCCGGATTTCCAGCAGCGGAAGTTCCACCTATCCCTCCTGCCGTACAACAACTACCATCTTCACTACCATCACCCCCATTCACCCCAACTCCACCATCTATTCCAGCAAGGCCGATGGCTCCATCAGATCCTTGAGATCCATTGCCCGGAAGCAATTGGCAGCGAGTGACATCATAATTACTACAATTTGTCAAATGGATGGCATAAGTAGACATGCCATTTCCGGTTGCATTTACAGTTGCGATAGTTAGATCTTGAAATCTGAAATTTGATGCTGTATTGACGTAAAAAGCCACTAGGCGTTCCTGGTTTGCTCCTCCTTCTGGGTTGAAGTCAGATCGAGAAATAGTAGTTGCGCCAGCGATGCTTGACTTAGTGGTGAAAGTGCCGTCGTATCCCCCTTCTAATGTAATGTTATTACATAAGGTGATAGGGTTATCAATGGTATACGTGCCTGCTGCAATTTTTACGATTCCTCCTCCAGCAGTACAGGCACTCGTAACTGCCGTCAACAATTCCGGCGAGGTGGTGGCTGTCCACACCCCACAAGACWGTGCCAATGCCGTACTGTGCCAGACGATGCAAGAAAAAACAAGAATGAGAAGTGATCGACTCATGAGCAATACAAATTATCTGAAGTCTACTGCGTGACTTGAAGCGATTCTTATCCTTATAGAATGCGGTAAATTAAGCATTTCCACCCTGTTTGAGGCATCCGTATACGATAAACTCTCCTTAATGTTTCATTGGTGATGGATCAGGGGCGAGTTGACTGCTTGAGAATCACATAAAATGTCCTTTTTCGTAAGGCGAAAGATTAAAGTGAACTTTCTGCCGAATCATCACCACTTATCGCTACTGCATTCTCTTATACCTAACCTTTATGATGATAGAAGCTATCAATTCTAGCCGTGAATTATCATGTTTTTATATTGCAGTAATCGGGAGGATATATTTGGGGTATTGTACTACGCAACCAATATCAAAAGTATGCGTATAGGTGAGCTGTGATATGTATCTAATCAGGGTGCATAGCTGATGAATTACAGCATAGAGGGGGTGTTTTAGGGGTTGACGCTGGTAAAACAACACATGAGATTAACAAGCAACTTCAAGCTGGTATTGTTACTTTTCTCTAGTCTCGCAGGCACTGCCAGGGGYCAAACCTGTGGCGTTTGGGAGGTTTCTACGGCGGGAGCACTTGTTACCGCTGTTACAGATGCTTGTGCCGCCGGTGGTGGGTTTATTAAACTTGCAACAGGCACCTATACCATTGATAATCCAATTACACTTTGTAGTAGTGTCACACTGGAAGGTGGATTTAACGTCAGCTTTACTTCCAAAACAAGTGCTCTCGGGGCCTCCACTATTCTTCGATCAACCCTTAACCCTGAAGGTGCGGTAAATCAGCAACGGCTGGTAGCCATCTACCTAAACACATCGTCAAACTTTACGTTTCAGGATATTACCATTCAAACCAGTAATGCAAATGGCAATGGTATGTCCACTTATGGTGTTCATTTAACGAACTGCTCAAATTATACCTTTAATAGAAGCCAGATCATAGCCGGTAATGCCAGTTTAGGCGCTAATGGATCGAATGGATCCAATGGTGCAAATGGTAATACAGGATTCGGTGGTGGCGCAGGCAATAATGACAATCAAAACAGTGCAGGTAGTGGTGGAAATGGCGCCAGTGGTGGTGGTACCGGAGCTGGTGCTGGTGGGGCAGGAGGGGTGAACCCAGGCTGTTGCTCCTCTGGAAATGGTGGCTTTTCTGGCGGTGTGCCTGGTAATAGCCGAGCCGGCGGCGGCGGCGGCGGTGGTGGTTCTGGAGGGACAGAAGAAAATAATGGAGGCAATGGCGGAAATGGCGGAGGATTTACCGGTTCAACGACTTGTGGTGGTGCCGGCGATCCTGATAATGGAGGATGTGACCGAGGTAATCCAAATGCCACCGCGGGATGTATTGGGACCAGTGGATCAAATGGAACAAATGGAGCAATAGGATTCTTTGGTGCTCATGTCGCAGGGTTTTTTGTGCCAGGTAGTCAAGGTTCGGCTGGTGTAAATGGTGCCGGGGGACGCGGCGGTAAAGGTGGAGGTGGAGGAGAAGGAGAAGGTGGATTTTTCTGTGTAGATGGCGGTGGATCGGGCGGCGGCGGCGGCGGCGGCGGCGCTGAAGGAGGAGCCGGTGGAACAGGAGGCCGAGGAGGAGGTTCTTCCTATAGTTTGTATCTGTTTAATAATGGTGCTAATGGGGTATTAGATGACTGTAATTTTAGCAGTGGAACGTTAGGCGCTGGAGGTTCAGGAGGGACCGGGGGATCTGGTGGCTCAGGAGGATCTGGCGGCTTGGGGAGCTCTTATACTGGAGGCAATGAAGTTGGGGCCGGTGCAAATGGCGGTTCTGGTGGATCTGGTGGCTTTGGAGGGATTGGCGGAAATGGCAGAAATGGGGAGACCGCCACAATTCATCAAAATGGTGGAAGTGCGCCGGCCTTGTCAGACGTAGGATTCAATCTTGCTGGGCAATCGGTCATAACCATGGATGACATTAACTGCACTTATACCAGTATGAACTTTACAGGAGCCCCTTCTGCTTTGTGGAATCTAGGTGCAGGAGCCACCAATCCAACACCTACCGGCACCGTAGTAAATACTGACTATACTTCAGTTGGTAGAAAGGACATCGTGAGAGCTGGATCTACTTACATAGGGTTCGCAAACATTACAGAAAGCAGACAAGCCCCGACAGTTGCACCAGGAGGGCTGCAAACGCTGTGTTTACCAGGATCACTCTTGCTTACTGCAGGTGCTGGATTTTCGTCCTACCAATGGCAGCTCAACGGTGTTGATATTGGCGGAGCAACAGCTTCGACCTATGCTGCAACCGGTGTTGGAACCTATACGGTAAAAGGGATGACAGCGTGTTGTGGTTTGACTGACACGTCAAGCAGCGTAGTGATAACCGTTGCCACTACGCCCATATCCAATGCAGGTTTGGGTGGAGATGAATGTGATTTTACGTATCTGTTTAGTGCTGTTCCAGATGTCGGTTTGGGAACATGGACCATTACTACAGGGCCAGGACTAGGAGTGTATACTCCAAACGCCAATGATCCACTTGCTTTGGTAACGGTTGATACTTACGGCACTTACACCTTTAGGTGGACAGAAAATAATGGTGGATGTATTGACTTTGATGAAGTTGTGGTCAATTTCTTTGAACAGCCGGTTGCTGACGCAGGAGTTGGAGGCAATGAATGTACGCTGAACACCACCTTTGGCGCCAATCCTACAGTGGGAATAGGAACATGGACCCAGGTGGCTGGTCCAGGTATTACAAGCTATGCACCTAACGCAAACAGCCCATCTGCAACGGCAACTGTGACCCTTTACGGTAGCTATACTTATCGGTGGACGGAAGTCAATGGTACGTGCTCAGATTTTAATGAGATTACGATCAACTTCTTTGAACAGCCTGTTTCAGATGCCGGTGTCGGTGGAAGTGAATGTGATTTTGACTTCATATTTTCTGCTAACCCAAGCTTCGGTACAGGAACTTGGACACAAGTTGGTGTGCCTCCTAGTGTAGCCACCTTTTCTCCCAATTCAAATAGCCCCTCCGCAACGGCAATAGTTACCGCTTATGGAACTTACTTTTTCAGGTGGACAGAGCTCAATGGCACTTGTTCAGACTTTGATGACGTCCAGGTGGATTTCTTTGAGCAGCCCGTTTCCTTTGCCGGAATAACAGACTCAACTTGCGGTACCTTGGATTATACATTTGCCGCATTACCTTCTGCAGGAACGGGTACATGGACCGTTGAAGCTGGCCCGGGAACGGCAACCTATGTTCCCAATGCCAATTCTCCAACTGCAACGGCTACGGTGAGTACCCTTGGCACCTACACTTTTGAATGGAGAGAGGTAAATGGGGTGTGCTCAGATTCCGCAACCGTGATAGTTAGATATTTCAATTTACCTGTTGTGAGTTATAGTGGATTGGGAGCTACCTACTGTATTAGTGATACTACAACTGTTCCATTAACCCCCGTTCCGATTGGTGGTAATTTCTCCGGGAATGGGCTCTTAGGAAATGCTTTTCATCCCGACCTGGCGGCAGTTGGTATCAACATAATTACATACACTTATACGGATGCCAACGGATGTACCAACACCGCCTTAGACTCCACAATAATTCTCGGCCTTCCGTTGGTTAACTTTAGCGGCATTACGGGTCCATATTGTGAAGATGATGCCTCCGTTGTTGCGCTCACTGGATTCCCTGTAGGTGGCGTTTTCACGGGACCAGGGATTACTGGAAACTCCTTCACTCCTGCATCAGCTGGAGTTGGATTTCACACCATTAACTATACTTATGCTGACGGCAATGGATGTGTCAATTCAGAAAACCAGTCTGTAGTTGTTTCAGCGCTTCCCTTTGCGGCATTTACTGGCCTGGATTCAGCTTACTGCGTGGATGCTGTAGTAGCGTCACTTGTTGGAATTCCATCAGGTGGCGTGTTTTCCGGTACTGGCGTGATTGGCAACACGTTTGATCCAGCTGCTGCTGGTGTGGGCACTTTCAATATTACCTATACTTATGCAGATGGCAATGGCTGTACGGATGATTCCATTCAATCGGTTACAGTTAATGCATTGCCAGTCGTTTCTTCGAATGGGCTCAATCCAGTCTATTGTGTTAATTCGGGAGCCGTTGGGTTAACAGGGTCTCCAATTGGTGGTGTTTTCTCTGGGAATGGGATAATAGGGAATTTATTCTATCCGGCCATAGCGGATACGGGAACACATTCCATTACCTATACATATACGGATGGGAATGGATGCGTGAGCTCAGATGTTCAAATTACGGACGTAGTTGACTTGCCGATTGTAAGTTTTACAGGTTTACCTGCCACTGCATGTATTTCTTCGTCACCTTCCGCATTGGTCGGAACACCGCTCGGAGGTGTATTTATTGGCCCGGGAATTTCAGGCTCATCGTTCGATCCTTCACTAGCTGGATTCGGAACCCACACCATACAGTATATATTCACCGATGGTTCTGGATGTACAGATAGTAGCATACAGATCATTTTGGTGAACACTTTGCCACAGGTAACTTTCTCGGGTTTAGATGCTACGTATTGTGTGGGAGACGTTGCTTCAGTATTGACTGGATTTCCCGCTGGAGGATTATTTAACGGGGCAGGTGTGAGCGGGAATAGTTTTGACCCATCCATTGCTGGAGTAGGAACGCATGCCATTACTTACACCTATACAGATGGCAATGGTTGTAGTGATAATGTGATTCAGACGACCATTGTAAATGACTTACCATCACCCGTCATCACACCTGGCGGCCCAACAACATTCTGCTTCGGCAACAGCGTGACGCTCGTAGCTGATTCAGGAGCTTCATATCAATGGAGTACCGGTGAGATTGGCAGTAGTATAATCGTGACAACAGGAGGAACTTACACCGTTACGGTTACCGATAGCAATGGTTGTTCAGCTCCTAGTCCTTCCTTGGTGGTTACGGTAGATCAAAATCCTTTTACCCTGGTGGTGAATGTAACAGCCTCTTGTGCCGGATCGTCTAATGGAACTGCAACCGTGGTACCCACTGGTGGAGTGACCCCTTATAATTATACCTGGAGTGACCCGTCGGGACAGACCAATCAAACCGCAACCAATTTGTCGGGGGGAACGTACAATGTAACGGTAACAGACCTCCTTGGATGTACTGGCATGGCATCTGGCGTTATAACACAAGGCGCAGGACTGATCACCAGTACAACTTCTACAGCATCAACAATTGGAAATAGCGATGGTACGGCCTCGGTTACTGTAACTGGCGGAGTACCACCCTATACATTTAGCTGGTCGGACGGTCAATCGACTCCGGCCATCACGGATTTGACTGAAGGTACCTACATAATTACGGTGGAAGATATTCAGGGGTGCCTGGCAATTGATACGGTTGAAATAACACCGGCAGTCATTCAAGCTGCAGAAGCATTTRCACCAAATGGTGACGGCGTTAATGATACCTGGTCTATTGGTGATATGAGTTTATATCCGAATGTAGAAGTCACAATTTTTGGAAGATGGGGAGCGGTTATTTTTGAAAGTATCGGATATGAGGAGCCTTGGGACGGAACGTTTAATGGCCGTCCTATGCCCATGAGTTCCTATTACTATATTATTGATTTGAGAGAAGGTAGCGAACCCGTGACAGGCGCTGTAACCATATTGAAATAACGTGCAAAGAATTCTATACATAGCCAGCATGCTTTCCTTTCTAGTAGGGGCCCGTGATGCGTTTGCCCAACAGTTGGCACAATTCAGTCAATATTTGCACAATCCTATTGTCATCAATCCAGCAACTTCGGGGGTGAATGAGAACTTGAACCTAAAGTTATCCTACAGGAACCAGTGGACAGGTTTCACAGATGCCCCCAATACCTATTACGTGAGCGTTGATGGCGCTCTGACCAGGCCATCTAAGGGATCGTCGTTAAGGACGAGTCGACCGGGGTACACCGAGGTTAAAAGAGGCAAAARANNRWTYAAMCATGGCGTTGGAGGGTACATGGTTGGTGATAACTACGGGGCATTTACCAATAATTCGATGTTTTTAACTTATGCATTGCATATGAATCTAACTTCCACCATCAAGCTATCGCTAGGAGTTGCCGGTGGTTTTTCAAGCTGGAGGCTGAATGTTGAAGATATCGGTGTCGCAGATCCTAATGACGAGACCTATATTTATCTAATGACACAGGGATTGAAGAAGTCGTTTTTTGATATGAACAGCGGTCTTTGGGTTTTTTCGGATAAGTTTTATATTGGCTTTTCGAGTGGGCAATTGTTAGAGAGCCAGATCAGGGATATCGAAATTCCTGCAAACGCAAGGGTCAGTATTCACCATTTTGTGACAGGCGGGTACCGGTTCACGATTAACAGTGATTTAAGCCTAACACCCAGTCTCATGTTCAAGAACATGAGGCCGGCACCTTCCACGGTAGATATTAACGTAAAAGCCAATTACAAAAACCAACTCTGGGGAGGACTGTCCTATAGGACCAATGATGCATTGGTGATTATTGCTGGATACTCTATCAGAGACAAAATAAACGTAAGTTACTCTTATGATGTAACGCTGTCAGAGATAAATAGCTATTCTGCCGGTAGTCACGAAATCGTAGTCGGCTATAAAGTGTTCAAGGCAGCACGTAAATCTACCGTCAGCTTCTTGTAATATTATATCCTATTGAAACAATTGAATCGTGCGATTGGCATATTTATATTTTGGGGACTAACGCCCGCTGCCTCTATGGCTCAAGAGGGGTTGGAGTATCAAGTACCTATCAAGCTCTCTTCGGAAACCAATTCTGAGGCAGAGGAAGCTGCTGTGTTCGTATCTCCTAATGGTGAGACGTTGTACTTCTCCCGCATTTTGCACRTAAGCAATACAGGCGGCATTAAAGGAGGACAGGATATATGGTCAAGTACAGCTGATGGGAAAGGTGGCTGGCTTATGGCTGAACGCAACCTCCTTGAACTAAATAACAAGGGCGACAATGCCGTAATTGGCGTTTCTGAAGATGGCAATACCCTTTATTTGTTGAACAAGTACAGGGGAAATAGGACGTCGATGGGTGTATCGTTTACAACCAGGGAGGGTGATCAGTGGTCAGCACCTAAAACCCTGAAGATTCCTGGACTTATCTCCAACTCTGGTTTTTATGGATTCAATATGAATCCAACAGGTGAATACCTGATCATCTCTATGAATTCAGGCGCAACGCTGGGCGAAGAGGACCTTTATGTAAGCATGAATGAAGGCGGTACCTGGAGTGACCCGCTTCATCTAGGACCTGTTATCAACTCAACAGGTTATGAGATTACGCCATTTCTGGCAGCCGATACTAAGTCCATCTATTTTTCGAGCAATGGACGTGGCGGCTATGGAGATGCAGACATCTATAAATCGGACCGCCTGGACGACACTTGGACCAATTGGAGTGAGCCGATTAATATGGGGGAGCCTATTAATTCGGCGGGATTCGATGTTTTTTTCAGCATTACACCCTCAAACAGGATATTCTTCTGTAGTAACCGCAGTGGAATGCTCAGTGATATATTTGAATCCAGCGTACTGGAAACTTATGTAGAAGAGGACCAGCTGGAGGCGGACGACACAGAGCTTGCATCGATACTTACGGAAGAAGAGGGAGCAACTAAATTTGAAGGCAATGCAGCCGAAATAGAGAAGATTGCTGTCGGGCAAGAACTTGAAGAATATACGGACCCTGCTGTGGAAGAGGTCAACATAGCATCAACGGAGGAGAACAGGGTATCAGTCGAAGAGCCAGTAAGTTCCAAGAAAGAGGAGGAGCCTGTCTTGGAAGAAGCGATACCTGTTGAGAATGATAAAACTTCGGTGGAAAAGGCAAATCTTGAAACGGTGACCAGCATTGAATCCACTAACGGGACTTCAGAAGTTGCAGTTGCTGGAGAGGAAATAGCTGGTCAAATCGACGATGAGGCATCYGAGTTACCCTTAACCCAGGTTGAGGAGCCCTTGGTATCGGAAGC
This sequence comes from Flavobacteriales bacterium, assembly GCA_016764395.1. Classification (GTDB taxonomy): domain Bacteria; phylum Bacteroidota; class Bacteroidia; order NORP154; family NORP154. The sequence continues at coordinate 37,586 of JAESRW010000007.1, read as the reverse complement.
TTCTGTACGGCGTGAAGTTGCCAGTGCGGGGTTGGTATATTTTGAGCCCAATTCATCTTACTTTAGTAAGGAGGAGGCTGTGAAGCTCAAGTTAATCTATGATAAACTGACCAGCCATCCAAGTCTTAATCTGGAAGTGCTGGGATACAGTGATAATCTGGGGAAAGAACTTTACAATATGTGGATCTCAGAGCGAAGAGTGAATAGAGTTATTCAATACTTGATTAATAAAGGAATTTCTTCTGATCGAATGAGTGGAAAATGGTTTGGAGAGGCCAACCCGGTGAGTCATTGTACAGTATGCGACGAGCAAGAACATCAAAAGAATAGAAGAGTAGAGCTCATGTTACAGTAGGTTCATGACCCATTATACTTTCACACCCAGTACAATGATATCATCAATCTGCTCCTTACCGTCTACCCAGTTCACAATTACCTCATGAAGATGTTCCTCTTGCTCTTCCATACCTTTTTGCTGGATGCTCACCAGCAATTCTTGAAACGGTTGATAATAAAACTTTTTATTGTTTGGCCCTCCTTTTTGGTCCGCGAAACCATCACTGAATAAATACAAGCAATCACCCGCTTCCAGTGGAATGGTGTGGTCGGTGAAGGTTACACCTACATTGTTGCCGATGAACAATTTATTGCCCTTGGTTTCTATAAGCTTATCATTTCTTATCAAGTAGATGGGATTATGCGCGCCAGCGTAATGAAGCACCCTATTCTTCAAGTCCACAGAACACAAGGCGATATCCATTCCATCCTTTACATCTAAATTTGATGGCCGGGGATTCTGTGGATCAGGGGTCTGTTTTTTCTGCAACCGGTTGATGAGCTCATCATTGGTGGCTTCTAATATTTTGGCGGGCGAAACAGTTGATAAGTCATTGGTCACAACATTGAGCACATTGTTACAAACGATGGACATAAATGCTCCTGGAACACCATGGCCAGTACAATCTGCTACAGCAAATAAAATGGTTCCGTTCATCTGCTTGATCCAAAAGAAATCTCCACTGACAATGTCCTTCGGCTTGTAGAGAATAAAGGAGTCTTTAAAATATTCAGACAATTTGGACCTGTTAGCAAGAAGCGCTTCTTGTATACGCTTGGCATAGTCAATACTGTCGGTTATTTTCTTGTTTCTGCTTTCTATAATTGAGCTCTGTTTTGTGATGGCTAAATTTTTAGTCTCTAACAACAGATTGGCCTTTTTCTTCTGTCGAAAGTTTTTGTAAACAAAGGCTGAAAGCGCAACGATTAATACCAGCCCGAAGGCGAGGGATGCCACGATGAGATTACTGGTTCTCAGCTCAGCTCTGTTGTTGGTAAGCTCCAACTCGCTTATTTGAAGCTCTCTTTCTTTTTTTTCGGTGTTGTATTTGGTCTGCATATCTGCAATTTGCCGTATGCTCTCTTCACTAATAATAGAATCTTTGATATTGGAATATCGGTTATAATAGATGAGGGATAATTCAAAATCACGCATAGCCTCATAGCATTTCGAAAACTCCAGGTAAATATCCTTAGTTATTGTTTTGGATTTGAGTGCTTTTGCATATTTCAGCGCCTCTTCCAAATATTGGATGCCCTTATAGTATTTATTGTTAACGACGTAGCTATGGCCGATGTTCAGCAATGAAATAGCAAGCCCATTCAGATTGCCGATATCTTTTTTGATCTCGGCAGCTTTGGTTTGATAAGCAATGGCCAGCTCATGTTTTTCCAAGTCCAGATAAATTTTACCAATATGATCGAAAGTATAAGCCAGCCCTTTTTTGTTCCCAATCCGCTCTTTGATCACCGAGGCTTTTTCATGGAATTCCAATGCGCGATCATAGTCTTCTTGTGCGCGATACGTTCGCCCAATTTGATCATAGGTATACGCAAGGCCCATGTCATTTCCAATCTCTTTTTTAATCTCAGATGCTAACAGATGATAGGTAAGTGCAGTGTCATATAACTGCTTGTGACGATAAATGCGGCCTATTTGATCAAGGGTAAAAGCAAGGCCTTTCTTATTGTCGATCTGCTTCTTGATCTCAACTGCCTTGTTGTGGTATTGTAGGGCTTGGTCGAACATTTTTTGATCGCTGTAAATGATGCCTATTAAATCATAGGTATATCCCAACCCTCCATAATCATCGTCCCTCTCTTTGGCTTTTGCAGAGCTAAAGTGATATTTTAAGGCGCTTTCAAAGCTTCCCAGGTTTTTATAAATGCCGCCGATCTCGCCAAGTACGTAACCCTGTGATGTAAAGAGCTTGCAGCGCTCAAACAGGTCGGCAGATATTGTGTATGACTCAATCGCCTGGTCAAACTCGTTTTTGGCTTTATGAACATCACCCAGTCTTTGGTGTGCTACGGCCTCTCCTTTTGCATAGGCAATTTTTTTGGCCAACTCAATTCCTTGCAGGGCGTAGGACTGTGCCTTCTCGAGATCACCCTTCAACAAGCGATGGCTCAACCCATTTATGAGTTTGATCGTTGAAGTGTCTGGGGAAGATGTGGCGTTGACTTGATGGAGAATAATGGCCTCAAGGGAGTCCACTTCACCAGGAGCTCGCGCTACAATGGCAAGCGCATAGAGGAAGAAGGCCACAAACAGTAAGAGCGCTCTGTTATATGCCTTCTTCATGAGGTGAGCTTAGACCCGTATTCCGAAAATAAGTATATCGTCTATCTGCTCATTGTCTCCGATCCAATCTGTGATCACTTTGTCAAGATGCGTATGCTGCTCTTCCATCGGCTTTTTATGTACCTCTAGAAGCATGTCTTGAAATGGCTTGTAGTAGAATTTCTTCTTGTTCGCACCCCCTTTCTGATCGGGGAATCCGTCAGAGAACACATAGAGCATATCTCCTTTTTGCAGCTGGATGTCATGTGTTTTGAAAACGGTTGAATCATCTGTGTTTCCAATAAACAATCGGTCCCCGCGATACTCTATCAATTCTCCATTTCTGATTAAGTAAAGTGGATTGTGGGCTCCGGCATATTGCAACTGCAATGTGCTCTTATCCAATGAACACAACGCGATGTCCATTCCGTCTTTAACTTCCACCGCTGCCGTTGCCCCACTGGCCGATGTCGCAGCTTTCGCATCTTTATCTTGTAGCTTGTCGATGATCTCATCACTGGCAGATTTCAAAACCTGTCCTGGATTTGTGATTCCTCGTTGAGAGATAATATCATCGAGAACGTTGTTGGAAATGATACTCATAAACGCGCCAGGCACACCATGGCCGGTGCAATCTGCAGCAGCAAACAAGACTTTGCCGTTGCTTTCATTGACCCAGTAAAAATCACCGCTCACTACGGCCTTTGGTTTAAAGAGTACGAAAGACTCCGGGAGTAGGGACTCAATCTTTGCTTGAGAACTCAGCAGTGCACTTTGAATCCTTTTTGCATAATCGATACTGTCACTAATCTGTGTATTGGTGCGCTCAAGCTCTGATTTTTGTACCTCCAGCTTTTCCTTCTGGCCACTGATCTCTTCCTTTTGTTCGGTGATCTCCTTGTTCTGCTGAGAGAGTAGCGTATTGGCCTTTTTCTTCTGTTGGTATCTGTTCAGTATTAAGAAGGCAATTGCCGCGAGGAAAACCACCCCCCCAATCAGTGCGAGTAACTGCGTTTGTTGTTGTGCAACGACCAAYTCCTGTTGTTTCACAATTGCATTCTTTTTCTCCAATTCTGCACTTTGCAGTTCACTATGTTGTATCTCCAAGGCCAGTTCTTGCTCCTTCTTTTCTTTGAGCAATTTCTCCTTCCCCAAGGCGTCTTCCGATACTTTTGCCATAAGGGCGATAATTTTCTTTTCACCGGTTAACTGGTTGATCTTGCTAAGGAAATCAGATGTTTGTTCCTGAAGTTGGGAGCTTTTATCTTCCAACTCCTGAATCTGTTCTTCAACCTTTGCTTCCTCTGCCATTGCAAATTCTGATTTACCCGCTACGGTTGATTGCTCATTATCGGTAACAATTTGAAGGTTGCGATCAATTTCCTTTTTTATACGAGACAGATTGTTGGCTTTCGCAATATCCATGGCCTTAGTCAGCATCTTTTTAGCCTCCGAGAAGTTGCCAAAATTGGAATAAGCAGCTCCAATCTTGTTGTACACATGGGCCAACCCTTTGTTGTCCTTTCCTCCTTCATAATAGGGGATAGACTCTTTGTACTTGGCGATGGCTTTGTTTGTTTTTTTAGTTTTTAAGTATGCGTCGCCCATGCTCATGAGTGCGCCTGCCATCCCCACATTGTTTTTTAATTCATTATAGGCATCAAATGCTTTTTGAAAATTGGAGATAGCAGAGGAGGTATTCTTCATGCCATTATAGGTGACGCCGAGTTGGATGTGGGTATAAGCAACTCCCTCCTTGCTATTGTGCGTCTCATAAATGGTCTTAGCCCCCTTGTAATTGCCGATCGCGTCATTGTAGTTTTTCAGCTTGTGATTGGCCATACCCATGTTGATGTGAGCCTTTGCTTGTGCTCCAATGTCCTCTGTTGCCAAGGCGCCTTCAAGGGCTTTCTTCCCATTCTCCAAGCTTTTTTGAGCATCAGACGCGTAATACTGTATAGATAACTCGTTGTAGATCCCCGTCTTTTCCTCTTCCGCCGCGGTGGCGAGTTTTGCTTCTAACTGCTCAATTTTAGACTGTCCCATAGCGTGTACGCTAAAGAATAGAAATCCGAGAAGGCAAATTCTGTATATGATTTTGTTCATGTTGTTTATTCTAGATTAATTGCTTTTGAAACTGTTGTTCTCTTTCCGTTGTTAAAGGCGATAAGAAAGGCATCTGAAAATCCGGACGACCTAATCACCTTTTGAGCTGTTTTGGCCTCCTTGTAGGTTCTGAATTCTCCTACAAAGCAACGGAATAATCCGTTATCCAGTTTCATTGCGGTAACAGGGTAGAGCCCATTGAGCTTTGCACCAGTCGGTAATTTCGAGAAAGAGCCTATTTGAACACGATACATAACCCCATCTGGTAATGCTGGATCTACATCGATCTGATTGGAGGTGTAAAAATTTGGTTTCGAAGAGGAGAATTCTCGGAGTCCAGATGGAGCTGGCTCGCTTGGCGGTTCCTCTACTGGAGCTGGCTTAGAAATCATTTTTTCGGGTGCTGGTGATGGCTCAGGAGTTGGCTCCGGATCAGCTCCCGCGACCATGGATGGCACAGAAAATATTTGCGTGGCCTCTGGTTCTGGATCCGGTTCGGGCTTTGAAATCGGTTCTGCTGTATTTTCTGCAATCGCGACAGGTACAGAAATTATCTGTTCGGGCTCAGGCATAGCTTGTGGAGTTGGTTCCGGTTCTACTACCGGCGCAGGCTCAGAAATTGGTTCCTCAGCCGGTTTTGACTTGACTTCGGCTTTTTTGGGCACATTATTTCCTTTCGCTTTATGTGAGCTTGCTTTATATTCAAGTACTTTAAACTCGGTCCTTCTGTTCTTGGCCCGCCCTTCTTCCGTATCATTGCTCTCGACGGGTTTGGAAAACCCATATCCYCTTGARGTCATTTTAGAGCGCTCAGAGTTCTTGCTCGCCAACCAGTCAACAACAGCTTGTGCCCTTTTTGTAGAGAGTTTAATATTGTAGGCTTCGCTTCCAACATTATCAGTATGTCCGGAWATTTCAATTTTTAAATTCGGATTGGAACGCATAAAATCCAATACTCTTTCAAGCTCTACTAAAGATTGCGAGGAAAGCGTCGTTTCATTCGTCTCAAAGTAAATAAAATCGAGCACGATTGACTCTCCAACACCTATTTCGCCAAGCGAGATGTCTTGAAACATTTCGAAATATGGGGTAGACGCTGGAATATTAATATTCTCCGAATGAAAGAAATAGCCGTCAGCGGTCACGGTAATGCCGTAATCCCTGCCAGAGGGTAGTGAGAATAAATATTCCCCTGTGAGTTTATTCGAATTGACTTTGGCAATTACTTCATTCTTTTCATTGTCAATGACTTCAATTTGAGCATAAATCGGAAGCCCTGATTTTGTATCGATGATGGCTCCTTTAACCAATGTTAGCTCCGGTTTTTTCTCTTCTGATGGAAAGGTAATCATATAAATGTCCTTTTCACCCATGCCGTTGGCTTTGATTGACGAGTAATAACCTCGTTCCCCGCTTGCGGAAAGTACAAAAAAGACATCATCATCAGCGCTGTTGATGGGATATCCCATATTTTCGGGAGTTGACCATGAGCCCGACTGTTCATTGTACACGGATTTGAAAATATCATAGCCTCCCATCGTGGAGTGTCCCTCGGAGCTAAAATACAAGGTCTTTCCGTCAGGATGCATATAAACAGCATCTTCGTTGTATAGGGTGTTGATGGAAGCGCCAAGATTTTTAGCCGGCCCCCACTCATCATTGTCGTCCTTTTTTGAAACGTAGATGTCATTATTTCCAAACCCACCTGGCCTATCACTGATGAAGTAAATGGTCATCCCATCAAAGGAGAAGCATGCGGTAGTCTCCGTATATTCGGAGTTGATATTCTCATTTAGCTTTACTGGAGCTGACCATTCATTCCCATCCAGCTCACAATAGTATATGTTTCCATCTCCAGCCTCATCCTTATAAATGAATAGCTGTTGCCCATCGGCCGACAACCCAACAGTCGCATCGTGGAAGTTGGTGTTTACTGTGGGCCCTATTCCAACAGGCGCTTCCCAAACGCCATCTTTCTCGCTGGTTTTGTAGATGTCCTCATAATAAATGTCATAGTTTACATCTCGATTTCCCCCAGTTGTGCTTGCTCTCCTGGAGGTGAAGTACATAACCCCTTCGTCGGCAGATATGAGGGGATGATATTCCGCAAATTCTGTGTTCACGGGAGCAGGGAGTGCCTCTATCTTAAYGTCGAGTGGTGATTTAACCATTGTTTGCCCGTATTTACACTCTTCAATTCTCTTGCGGGCAAGCGCAATCCTTTCTGCATCCTGTTGCGATGCCAGATTAACAAACTTTTCATAATGTTCAATGGCCCGCACCCAATCCATTTCCAAATGGTAGGCCTTTCCAAGTAAAAGATGAATGCTGATATTGATGYGCTCATCGAGCGCCAAGGCCTTTTCAAGATAGGGTTTTGCCTCTAACTTGGTTGATGAATAGAGATAGCACTGTCCAATTTTCATGTTCACCTCTGCATTGTTCAGATTGAACTTTTGTGCAGGGAGGTATTCTGTTAAAGCTTGAGAGTAAATCCCTTGTTTATACAGGGATTCTCCTTTTTGAAAATGCTTGTAAGCGACTTTGTAAGAATCCTTGTCATCAAAGAGCGCTTTTTCCCAAGGAGTATGCTGGGATTGCGCAAATGAAATGGATCCTGAAAGCAAAATTGTAAAGAGGGCCGGCGTACTATAGAATCTCCTAAAGATTGCGCCCATTTTGCTAACAATTGAATTTATTGCGGAGCTTGATGCGCTCCAACCCTTCAGCAATGCTAGATCGCGATATACTCGAAAGGTACCCCTGTCATTTCCGCAAATTCCTCTCCCGATTCTTTCATGTCAATATCAGGTTCATCATAATGCCATCTTACTGAGATGTTAATCTCATCCTTGCGAAATGTTTGAAGCTTCATAAAAATATCGAGTAGAAACTTAGCTGAAGTTGAATTGAAATACTCAAGCTTAAATTCAAAAACGGCATCAACGCCGCTGAATTTGCTGTCTTTCCAATACCTTAGATTATAATAGGTGTCAAGCCAATCCAGGATCTCTTGATAAAATTTCCCGGCGTTTTCAGGCCTGGATTCGCCAGTAATCTCAAACGAATTTGTTGAGGGATCCATAATCACCTCTGGTGTAAATTCTGTTGCGTCTATTCGTAGTGCATCCATTTATTAAGTAGTACTTATGTCTAATTAGACTTTAATCTCTAAAATAAAAAAGGAAATATCATCCTTTACATCATTAAACGTGTATTCCAGGCGGTTATCCGATTTAATAGCCATATCAATGATCCCCAATCCAGCTCCACTTCCTTCCGTGACCTCTGCTTTTAAGATTGCGCCACGATATTTCTCCTTTAACTCATCTCTGTTCAATTTATTGACATCGTCCAGCTGAATTTTTAGATCCTCCTTGTCTTGCTCCTTGATAAGGTTCCCCACAGTGATATAGTATCCGCTTTCACTCATGCCCAGAAGAAACAAGGGAAAATTTTTCAAAAGACGCGTCTCAAAGGCCCCTTCACCTGCATATCGATTGATATTCTCCAGGCATTCGACCATAATATTGTATAGCTTTTTCCTGGTTGCCAGCTCCAGCCCTAATCCCTCCATTTGGCTCTTCGCATTGGTAAGCAATGCATTTACGATACCGTGGTTGAAATCGCCTTTATATGCAAGCAGAATTTTTTTATCCAGCATCTTATGGTGAATCCCGTATATGTTGTCAATGTTCACAGTCATAATCTTCGTCCATATTCTATACAACCTCGTTAAAAGTAGGTCGGCTCTGAAACTCAGCTGTAACAAATATAATTAAATGAGGCCTTTTTCAAACTTTTTTGCGACGCAATCCTATTTCAGTAAGACCACCTGATGATATACGCTGGTAAGCGACGACCGAACTCGGCATATATAAAGGCCTTGAGAAGCCGGCACCCCGGAATCAGCTCTTCCATCCCACGCAAATATGCGCTTTCCCTCAGCCAAAGTTCCCTGAAAAACAACTGCAACGGTTTGTCCCACCAGGTCTTCAATAGTGATTTGAACATTTTGTTGGGAGATCAGTGTGAGGTCTATTGTTAGCGCTACGCTAAAAGGGTTAGGGTAGCAATTCAGCCCAAGAACTTGAGGGCTTTCCCATTCTTCTATTGCTAAGGGTGGTGCCACAGTAACAGTAAACTGTACTATGCTATCACATCCATTTGAAGCGGTTAAGGTGTCAATAATTACGGTGTCGGATACCATAATCATCCCATTTAATGTATCTCCCCAGTCTACAGATATATTAGTATTGGAAAAAGAGCTGGGTGAAGCGACTATCTGGGTGAGTACAATGCTGTCACATCCGCTACTTCCATTATATGTTTCAATGATCGTTGTATCGCTGGTGATGACCTGTCCATTTATTGAGTCACCTTCACATATTATTACCGTGTTCGCCACCGAATCAATAGCGAGAAGTTGTATGTTAGTATATATGATGCTGTCGCAACCCAGGGAGTTTGTCAAGCTGTCTATGAGCGTTGTATCTACTGAAAGCGCCATTCCGAACCACAGCTCCCCCTGGCAAATGGCGGTATCAATGCTGAAGCCGGAGGTTGCCAATACCGCTAGATTGGTCGTTAAAATACTGTCGCATCCATTGGCTCCTACCAGTAAGGTCGTTAATACAGTGTCCGCAGCGTAGCTGATCCCTTGATAGATTTCGCCAGGACAAATAGTAGCGCCAATACTGTTGGATACATTGTTCAGCATGGTGAGATTGGTAACGACGATGCTGTCACACATCGATCCCAATAAAGTGTCTGTATATATCCCGCTTGTGAATTGAAAAGAGCCGCCAATCAATGAGCTATCACCACTACAGAGCGTGGCCTGTATGGTATCAACAACAACGGGTAAATAGGTCAGCGTCGTGTGAATTACGCTATCATTTCCGATCACCGAAGCCAATGTGTCATGGTATGTTCCCTGGTTGTTTTGATAGGCCCCATTGATCAAAACACTGTCACCGCTACACATTTGAATGTTTTGATAATGAATGGTGAAAAACAGGGAGTCTTCTATAAGATGAACTTGCTGATTAACCATAATATTTTTCAGGGTATCATTGGCCCCGTTTAACCAGTTTACGACCAGTGAGTCTATGGATGAAATAGCTCCCAGTCCAAAGTGAATGATGCTGCTGTGGTGAGAAAGGTGGCTGGAGCCACCATCCGCCTCCCGGATAAAAGTCCGCCCGCCAGCGTATAGGGTTATTCGACTTCCGAAAGCATCGCGATTGGTGGTAACCCCTTGCAGACTGACTTTAATCCAATTGTTATCCTGCTCCTCATTTTTATAAACCAACGTGTGTGCAGGGCTTGATGGGTCAGCAAATACAACACCTACGATCACATCCAGGGCTCCGTCATAATTATAATCGCCTATGGCGAGTCCACGGCCCAAAGAAGTGTCATTAAAGCCGGTCAGGTCAGAGACATCCTGAAACACTCCCCCTCCAGTACCGCGGAATAATTTGTTGGGGTTGCTGGGGGCATTATAGATAAATGAGTCTGCGGGGATAAATCCATTCGAGATGATCAAATCGAGATACGTGTCATTGTCATAATCCAAGAAAGCCGTACCCCATCCAACGGCCATAGAGGTGCTATCCGTGTATGTATTGGTTACGCCAGCACTGTCCGTGTAGTCCAAAAAAGTACCATTGCCCTGATTCTGACGCAACATATTGCGCCCTAGATTGGTGATGTAATAATCAAAGTCTCCATCCTCATCATAGTCTCCGATGGCCAGGCCCATTCCAAATATGGAATCATTAACGCCCGCGGAGAGTGACGTATTGGAATAAGTCGGGGTGGGGTGGTTACTCGTATGCAAGGCATTTGGCAATACCCATTTCCCAAAGTCATTGGCGACATAAACATCGACATCCCGTTCTCCATCATAATCTGTAAAAGCTACAGACAATGCGCATCCCGTATCGGCTACACCGTAAGCCAATCCCGATTCAGTGAAGGTGTTGTTGCCGTTGTTGATGTAAAGATAGTTGGCAAAGCAGGTATAGTCAAACCCGTTTAATGCTTGTATAGATAAATCTATATAGTTGCCCACATAAATGTCCAATAATCCATCTTTGTTGACGTCCCCAAGGGACGTGGAGGTACTAAGAGCGGTATCCACGATGCCTGCGCTCACTGAAATTTCCTGAAACGTGCCGTTGGTATTGTTCAAAAACAGCAGGTTGTGATAACCATCCCACGTGGTTATAAAGAGCTCCTTGAACCCATCGTTGTTGAAATCTCCTGCAACAACTCCCATCGAGTTCACGGTGTCCGTTCCCAGGATTCCTGCCAGCGTTGTCACATCGGTGAAGGTGCCATCTCCATTGTTGCGATACAGCTTATCCGCAGCCGTTCCTCCGGTGATATACAAATCCTCGTATCCATCAAGGTCAAAGTCAATAAACGCGACGCCCCCACCCATAAGCATAGGGCCCACGTGAAGCTGGTTGATTCCGGCCAAAGTGGTGACGTCAGAGAATCCTTGCCCCATGCACGTTGGTGATACCCCGCCCATACATAACATCGCACACGCGGTGCAAGCGAGATGGTGCATTATCTTGATTATTTGAAGAACAATTTTCAAGGCAAATGTAAACTAGCAATAATTTAGATTATTTCTGGTGGATAAATGGTTTAAAATACGCGGTTATTTCGTTTGACTTAGACGTCAAAAATGTACTTTTGCATTCACATCACGACGAATATTTACCAATTATTGTGAGCAATTACCTTGACGATCTGAACGATGTTCAGCGAAATGCTGTGTCCGAACTCAATGGGCCGGTGATGATTATTGCCGGAGCTGGATCGGGTAAAACCAGGGTGCTTACCTATAGAATTGCACACCTCATTAATTCAGGCGTAGCCCCTTTTAATATTCTCGCCCTCACGTTTACCAACAAGGCGGCCAGGGAAATGAAGGAAAGGGTTATGGAAATACTCGGAGATGGTGATGCCCGAAATATTTGGATTGGAACATTTCATTCCATCTTCGCCAGGATACTGAGAATTGAATCCGAAAAATTGGGTTATCCCACCAACTTTACCATTTATGACACGCAGGATTCAAAGAGCTTGATCAAGATGATCACCAAGGAATTTGGCCTGGATGAGAAGATTTATAAACCAGGCATGGTGATGAATCGAATTTCTCTTTCAAAGAACAATCTGATCACTCCTGAGGTTTATAACAATGATCTCCACATTCAAAAAGAGGATCAACAAAGCGGAAAAGCTAAGTTGGGTGAGATTTACAAAACATATGTGAAGAGGTGTTTTAAAGCGGGTGCGATGGATTTTGATGACCTGTTGTTCAATATGAATTACCTGCTCACCGAAATCCCAGACGCTTTACACAAGTACCAGCATAAGTTTAAATATGTGCTGATTGATGAGTTTCAGGATACCAATGCCCTGCAATATTCAATCGTTAAAAAGCTTTCAGCAATTAATGAGAATGTCTGTGTGGTAGGGGATGATGCCCAAAGTATTTACGCATTCCGGGGGGCTAATATTCAAAACATCCTCAATTATCAAGCTGAGTATCCTGATTTAAAAGTGTTCAAACTGGAACAGAATTATCGGTCCACCAAGAACATTGTAGGGGCTGCAAACAGCATTATTCTGAACAATAAGCAACAGCTACACAAGGAGGTTTGGACAGATAATGAAAAGGGAGATCTGCTCACCGTGTTGAAATCCCCTACGGACAATGAAGAAGGGCGGCTGGTATCACATTCCATCTTTGAATCAAAGGTGAATCGCAACTTGCACAATATTGATCACGCCATTCTCTATCGTACCAATGCCCAGTCAAGGGCCATGGAAGAGTCTTTGAGAAAAATGAATATTCCTTACAAGATTTATGGGGGGTTGTCATTTTATCAGCGAAAAGAAGTTAAGGATCTAGTTGCGTATTTCCGTTTGACGGTGAACAATAAAGATGAAGAATCTCTGCGGCGGGTAATCAACTACCCAGCCCGGGGTATTGGAGATCGTACCATGGAGAAAATATCCGTTGCAGCCAATGAAAGTGGCAGGACGATGTGGGATCTGATCTGTAACCTCGGTGAATATACCCTGGGTTTGAGCCCGGCAGTTCAGGGTAAGATTTTTGACTTTGTATCCATGATAAAGAGCTTCTCCGTGGAGCTTGAATCGAAGGCGGCGTATGAATTAGCGGATTTAATTGCCTCTTCATCAGGCATTAACAAAGATCTCTACGACAATAAAACGCCAGAGGGACTCAGCAAGTATGAAAACTTGCAAGAGCTTTTAAATGGAATTAAAGAATTTACAGACACCTGGTCTCAGAAGCAGGAAGGTGTAGATGATGGTGGTGAACCCAAACCACCGACCTTGGCTAATTTCCTTCAGGATATTGAGCTCCTTACTGATGCTGATACCGGTGATCCTGCGGATACGGATCGAGTTTCATTGATGACGATACATGCGGCTAAGGGCCTGGAGTTTCCCGTTGTGTACATTGTTGGCCTGGAAGAAAATCTGTTCCCATCTCAGCTGTCGATCAACTCACGGGAAGATTTAGAAGAGGAGAGAAGGTTGTTTTATGTTGCATTAACCCGGGCGAGACAAAAGGCCTATTTATCTTATGCTACAACAAGGTATCGATGGGGCAATTTAGTGCAATGCGAGCCCAGTAGGTTTCTGGAAGAAATCGACAGCACCTATTTGATTCAGCCGGAAATATTTGAGGCACCTCCTATTGCAAGGCCCAACAGAAATACGGGATGGCAAAAAGGGAAGCAGGGATGGGGTTTCAACAAGAAAAAGACCGCCGAGGCTCCCAAGAGTCCACCAGCGGGCCTCCGGAAAAACCTGGTAAAGTTGAGCAGGTCAGCAAGAAAGAACACGACTGAATTTGAGGCTGATGACACGGCCAATTTACAGGTTGGTATGGAAGTGGAGCATGAGCGATTTGGAATGGGAAAGGTGCTGCATCTCGAAGGGGATAGCGCAAATCAAAAGGCAACGGTATTCTTTTCGGAAGTTGGACAAAAACAGTTGTTACTGAAGTATGCGAAGCTTCGGATTCTCAACAACTAGCCATATTGGTTTGGCGGTTCTGTGAAAAAAGAATAACTTTGAATGCAAATCAATTCTGCATTCAGCGAAAAACACGCTTTCAATAAAGAATTTCCTCTTGAAAGTTTTGCTGACGATTTTTTGAAGAATTTACAATAGATCTTATTTTCAGAAATTACCTATTCGCAAATAGGGATCAATAAATATTTATGGAATACAATACACAGAGAGAGAGTCTCATTATACCAGAATACGGAAGGAATATCCAAAAGATGGTAGCGCATGCTATCAGCCTTAAGGATAAGGAAGAGAGAAACAGGTGTGCAAGAAGCATTGTGGACGTTATGGGTGAATTAAATCCACACCTTCGGGATGTTGCAGACTTTAAACACAAACTTTGGGATCACCTCTTTATCATATCAGAATTTAAATTGGATGTGGAGTCCCCTTATACCATACCAACCGCGGAGACGGTAAACGTTAAGCCTGAAAGAATCGGGTATCCCACCAAAGACTATAAATACAGACATTATGGTAAGACCATTTCTGAAATGGTTAAAAAGGCCATTGATTATAAGGATGGGCCTGAGAAGGAGGCGTTGATTACGACCATCGCTAATCATCTTAAGAAGTCTTATCTGACCTGGAACCGGGATTCGGTTGAGGACACAAAGATCATTGATGACCTTAACGACCTTTCCGGAGGAAAGCTCAAATTACCTGAGGGGTTTGTTTTTGCAGAAGTTGGCAAAATCACGCAACCCAGTCGACGAACCAGGGATACAAGCAGGAAAAGACCCCCTCGGTCTGGTGGAAGGTGGTCAGGGTCTAACAATCGTAGACGTTCTCCCAGAAACTAGGTTTCTATACAGCATAATTTTCCCGCCTCGGAAGTAGCACACAGCTCGCTTCGGGGCGGGATTTTTTTTGGCCAACACCTGCCAACAGCCTGCTCATAAACATTACATTTGTTTGAGATGGGTTATAGATCATTACAAGAAGCGGTATCTGACTTGGAGGCCCATGGCCACCTGGTAAGGATAAAGGAGCAAGTCGATCCGGAATTGGAGATGGCTGCCATCCATCTTCGTGTTCACCAGGCAGGTGGACCGGCAATTCTATTCGAGCATGTAAAAGGCAGTGAATATGCCGCCGTGTCAAATATGTTCGGGACCCTTGAACGCTCTAAATTCATGTTCCGGGATACGTTGGATCGGGTTAGAGAATTGCTCACCCTGAAAAGTGATCCACTGAAGGCGATGAAGTCACCCTTCAAAAACCTCATTGCACTCAAGGCGCTTCCGAGAAAAGTGAGCAGGCCCGTGGATCTTTTTGAGAATCAACCGCTGATGTCAGAGTTGCCTCAGATCAAATGTTGGCCAAACGATGGAGGCCCCTATGTATTGTTACCCCAGGTGTACACGGAAGATGTAAGCAAGACCGGTGTTATGGGTTCCAACCTCGGTTGTTATCGCATTCAAATGGGCGGAAACAACTATGAACAAGACCAAGAAATTGGGTTGCACTACCAGATTCACCGTGGGATCGGGGTGCACCAGGCCAGGGCCAACGAAATGGGACAACCGCTTAAGGTGAGTATTTTCGTTGGAGGCCCTCCCGCACATACCATGGCTGCAATCATGCCGTTGCCTGAAGGCGTTTCAGAACTGACCTTTGCGGGCCTGTTGAACAACAGACGGTTTAGGTATGGTTACGATAATGGTTATGCAATCTCCACAGATGCAGACTTTGTCATAACTGGAGTCGTCTATCCATCGGATAACAAACCGGAAGGCCCTTTTGGGGATCATCTTGGTTATTACAGTCTGAAGCACGATTTTCCGGTGATGCAGGTCAATGACATTTTTGCTAAAAAGAATGCCATTTGGCCCTTTACCGTGGTCGGCCGTCCACCTCAGGAGGATACGCAGTTTGGGAAGCTCATTCACGAACTAACGGGACCCATCATTCCCACCGAGATCGCGGGCTTACACGCCGTTCRGGCGGTAGATGCTACCGGYGTACATCCGTTATTATTGGCGYTGGGAAGTGAAAGATACACRCCYTATGTCGAGCAACAGSYRCCKCAAGAGCTGYTGACCATTGCCAACCAYATCTTAGGRTTCGGACAAATGTCGCTGGCGAAATACCTGTTTATYGCYGCCAAAGAAGACAATGCTCAGCTCTCCGTGAGCGACAGTCAACAATTTATTACCCACATGCTCGAGCGSGTTGACTGGTCCCGGGACCTGCATTTTTATACCAACTCAACSATCGACACACTGGATTACAGTGGWACGGGCCTCAATGCGGGGTCYAAACTGGTCATYGCWGCCGTGGGTAAATCGAAGCGGGAGCTTTCCGGGGRAATACCAACTGACTTTAAGCTGCCCRATGGYTTTTCRAATCCAAGGATTRTCATGCCGGGRGTGTTATGTMTTCAAACCACTGCGTWTGTGGATGCTRTCACCACCGAACAGGAGATGAAAGAATTGTCGAATGTGCTCTCAACTATTTCCATGGAGGGAACTCCCTTGATCATCATAGCCGATGACAGCGACTTTGTAGCGGAGACTCTGAACAATTTTCTTTGGGTCACCTTCACCAGAAGCAATCCTGCGGAGGATGTGCATGGAGTCAACAGCTTTATCAGGGCGAAGCATTGGGGTTGTGAAGGCTCGATGATTATTGACGCGCGGGTGAAACCACATCATGCTCCGGTGTTGGAGGTGGATCCGGATATTGAGAGGAGGGTGGATGCTTTGGGGGTTAAAGGAGGTGCTTTGCACGGGATTATTTAGTCTGTCTAGCTCTCTCCGAGGAGGGGATACACAGTTAACTTTCTGGTTCTAGGCACTTTTAGACAGAAACTAGACAGCGTTTAATTTATACCTTCGATTTCAGGACGGTTCATTGTTATGGCACCATTACGAAACGCTATATTAATATCTCGGTATGCGATTCATCTGGTAAATGTGGTTCGATTGCATTGAGAAAGTTTTTAATCGCATTAAAAGAATTGATAGCCTGATTTTGCGAAATATTCAGAGTTATTCCATGTGCAATATCGTTTCTCAGATCCCTTGCGTCATGACACCAGTTTATATACTCTTGATGTAGTACACACGAAGTTTCTTCAACCTGGAGGCAAGCCAAATCTCTTAGATACGTCTTAACCAGATTTGTGATCGACCTTGGATACCCATGGCGTAATTGAAATTTGCCTTCAACATCCTGAGTTGATAAGCCTTGATTTGTAAAGGCAATATTCAATATTCTAGCAAATTTTGATTCGAATACGATTTCGATTGTTAAACTAGCCATCCAATAATCACCCCCTTCCAAATGATCCCGTGCCGTAAAAGCTAACTTTTGAATATTGTCAAGTGGCCGATTTTGTGCCAAATCTTCTCTTAACTGCCTGTCTTGATCTTGAGTTAGCAACGAGCCAAGACCTAAACCAGTGCCCAAAGTTCCATAGTGAAAAGGATCATCCGTGCCATCTTTATATCTTCCTATCAGATTAAACAGTGCCGTGTCTTTTACGCTCACTGGGTAGATCCAAAATGATTTTGTCACCTCGGCATATTTTTCGGTGAATTTGTTAACATACATGACACTAGCGGCCATGAACAATTGAGCGTGCTTTTTATACTGATCTACTTTATAGACTTTAAAAAATTGTTTATCGAACCATACTTGCACTATGGAATTACTTAGTAATCCTCTTCTGTCTTCAGTAGCCACTCCCATCCCACCATTCTCCTTCAATTTCTTCTCAAACCTAACCATGGCAGGAATGCCGTTTATTTGAAAAACATATTCTTGGTATTCATCCCTTCTGGTTTCCATCTTAATTGCGTCAACCACCCGTAACATGAAAGGAAGTTCAAATTGTACTACTACATTTTTTAGATTGAGGTCAAAGTCAGAAGTAGCGGAAGGATTCATTATCTAGTGATAGAAGGTTAAACAGGAGCGCTAAATCTTGGTCGATTTGATATACTCATATAAAGTTGAGAGAATCAAACGATACTTTCAAAAAACATCCTGCGAAAAACTCTCCTTCACGACAACATACTCAATTTGTCACAACTGGGAGTCTGTGCATTAACTCCAACTAAGATATTGAAAATGAGCAAAAATTCCTGTTTTTCGATCTTGGGAAAGAAAAGAGCTTAGAATTCGATCAAAAGCAGCTCTTCCCGCAAGAAATGGTAGGTATTGGTGTAGAAAAAAGGGATTAATGAGCGTCTATTTTGCCAATCAAGACTTCGATTTTTGAGAATCAGGGCGTACGGCTCGATCCTGATATGGAGAAGAAGGTGGATGCTTTGGGGGTTAAAGGGGGGGCTCTATATGGGATTATTTGATGGGGACAGTGCTAATTGAGGACGGACACGCCGTTCTCCATGTTAGATTCCATTATCATTGTAGGGTCTTTCAGAGTGGCACCCATACTCCGAAATCAGTGGCACGCTTAGACCGAAATAGCCAATTGTGTGTTATTATTCTTTTTTTGGTATTTGTCCAAGTGTCTTACTTCCGTTTATCGTAACAAATTTTAAAACTTGATAATAATCTTCCATTGTTGTATCAAACTTGTAACGTAGCGTAAAACAACAGCTACAAGAACAAAATCCACCATAAGAGGTGTAAACCAAGTTCAACGTATCTTTTCCAATTACTTCAGCTTCCCCTAAGAAGTTGTGACAACAATTCGCAACCACAGACACGTCAATTGTCAATACTGATGAGTCTCTTTTGACTACAATAAATTTTGGATAGTCCTTAAAAGTCTTTGGGTCAGTCGTGTTGTCACATTCTTGGATTATTTGAAGACTGATAGGAGAAAGTCCATTGTTCATTAACCTTACCATTTTGTCCGAATATGGAAGAAAAGTAGTTCCTGCAAGCACTTGAGTTGAACTTCTTCCACCAGGAATGTACAAGGTATCAATTTCAAATTCGTTTTCACCTATAGTTCTTTTGACAAAAACGGTATCAAATTCAGTAGTTTGGCTGTGTACTAAATTTGGTTGGGAAATCCCTATTAGTAAAGTCAATATTGCAATTGGTCGTCTCATAATAATGCACCACAATGGTCCTGGTATGAGTAGTGCAGGTCACCGTTTATTAATAACCATTTATTTCCTGGGTCTGCCAAACGTCATTAATCGAACTTCCCCCATATTACTTCATGCCAATTATTGTGAGGCGTTTAAACTTTTTCTTCAGCCTTTAATCGAATTATGTCTGCCAATTTCAGGCCTTGCTTAAATACATTATCATATTCTTTCTTTGAGATACCTGTATAAATCTTCTCATATGGATCGTGAAAGATTTTGTGAATTAGTTGATTTCTCAAGCCATTAAATTTTATACTCTGTTGATATTCATCTTCAGATAACACATTAAGAATGTAAAGGACTTTAGTAACATTAATAAGGTTGATTTGATTTACAATATCCCAAATTTTCTTGCTATCCTGGTTACAATCGATTACTCCATATAGGTGAAACAATCCTTGCAAATTACTCTCAATCCAACCATGTAGAACTTGTAAAGCTTCTATATAATTCCCGTTCTTGTAAGCTTTCTCTGCGTGATCTGTTGGCCAATGCTTTATCCTAATAAATTCTTCGCTCATGAGAATAAATATACGGATTTAGGTGTAAATGAGTACCGTGCATTAACATACTGCATAAGAGATGCATTCTAGCTCCTCCGTGTCCGTAGGAAAACCTGCGGACAGCACAGCCTCACCCTATCAGTTTCCCCCGCAGTCCGTAGCATCCGCTACGGACAAAAGCTTTTCATGACCACAATGTTTTATTACGTACTGTTTTCATTTCCCTGACCACCAAGATTACATCAAGAATCCCTTCCTTATCTGCATAATTTCTCGCACTTGAATACAAGTAGTCCTCCGGGTATTCAACCAATCCCTTCTTGACCGGATTGTTGTGGATGTAATTCAGCCGTTGCCAAATAAATTTGTTTGAAAACAACTCGATGGGATGATTGTGATGCATCCAAACCTGGTATTTATTGTTGCGCTTATGTTGTGCAGCAGCGCGGGAAAAATGTTCCAAAATCCATTCTCGTCGGCTCGCAGGTTCGGTCTTTACCATTTCAACGAGCGTTTTACTGGTATGGCGCTTCATGTCGCGAATGGTTGCACTTAATTGTCCTGATTTGCTGGAAACCATCAGGTGTAAGTGGGTAGGCATGATTACAAATGCATAGATGAGAAGTCCTTTGTGATCCTGACAGTATTTTAAACTGCTGATTATAATATCTAAGTAGCGTTTGTGGGTGAAGAGATCAACCCAATCGACCAGCGTTAGTGTTAAATGGTGCGGTTTGAACTGGTCTCGTATTTTGTATCCTCCGCCCATGAGAATAAATATACGGATTTAGTTGCCAGTGAATATACTGCTTTAACACGCTGTATAAAAACGGATTGCGAGCCCTCCGCGTCCGTAGGAAAACCTACGGACAGCATATTAGACAAACTACAAAACGCTGGGAGCTAGGTGCTTCGGCGCAGACCTTACCAGCATGTTTGCTAAAGGAAGCGTAAACACACTTGAGCCAAAGGTGGTTCACTACCTGGAATTATCTTTCCCTGGCAAACACCACCTTATCAGAAAAGAACACTCCTTCCTCATTCTGAACAGTCAAAAGATAAACCCCCGATCGCCACCCTTTGGTGCTCACCTCAATTTGAGGAAGGCCTTTCTTGATCTTCCTCCGCACCAAAACCCGYCCATTGATATCRCTTACMACCAAAATGGATTTACCRKGCAACGTTCCTTCCAATGCGGTGATGACAAAGTCACCGGMAGTTGGGTTGGGYGAAAGTCKGAGRCTGAGTTTTTCCGCWACAATGCTTTCRGTTCCYAATGTGAGATTGGAAAGGGTSWMAGAGCAWCCATTGGCATCACTCACMACMARYRTRWARTTTCCRYTGGRYGACAAMCCGGTCGCGATAAASGTKGTTTGGTTGAGTGGGTCATCCCATTGATAGGTATAAGGGGTAGCACCTCCGGTGGCGGTAAATGWAAGGGTCCCRTCATTGCAWCCGACACAYGATTCCAGRWTCACTACTACGKCTCCKCYCAGTGAATCCAACTCRGCTATCRTAACGGAYAGCRTTACCGTATCGCCTCCAGCATCAACCACGTCAACGYTGTAGTTTCCMGGACATAAGTTCACCGCCATATTCGTTTGCTGAGCTGCNGGGNTCATTCCAGAAATARGAATAAGGYCCCACACCACCATCTGCCARMACSGTKGCYGARCCGTCACARGCACCATTGCARGATACGTGGGAGACGYTSGAAATAACGGTGCTTCCACTGAACTGCGAGGTCTTAAGCGCGAATACATACTCGCCCAAAACCACGGAATCCAATACAATCCGGCCCCATTCATCATTCARGGCGATYACTGTTTTGGTATGGTAGGGCCACTCGCTCCAATTCTCACCCGCRTTSGCMCGGTACATCAGGACCAGGCTGTCCTCATGGTCGCYTGGGCTTGAGAAGAGGTCGTGGTCATAGAAACTGTTKCCACTCTCCCGGCCATCGTAAAAAACCGTGGCSGTCATCGCRTAATTYGSAGGAAGAATRCCGTCRATTTTCCAATAGCGGTTRGGRCAYAATTTGTATTTGTTTAAMCCKGTCATTGGATTTGGATGGGTCCAATTGTGTTCTATCCTAAGCAASGCTGAATCGGTAATTGAATTCACCGTGACCGACATGTGGCCCGCAGTGGTTTTYACGAAATTGTAGACTCCCGGTGCGTTGATAGTTTTGACATCGCTGGAAGTCGCATCAGATATTTTGTTGTAGAARTTGATGGCCGTGTAYACCGGGTTAAACGGCACAGAAAAAGTYTTSGARGTCAAGGGTCCMGASACAACAATCGTCTGCGTATTTTCCGACCAATCGCTATCRAAAAAGGWAATTTCCAGYGGGGCATCCTGGCAATAGAAYTCAGAGGCMAGTARCTTTTGCTGTACGTAMACAGTCGCATCGAAATTGGGCCCATTSGRGRCRAWGGACACGGAGTCAATCGAAAAATGAGGRAATCCGCCCTTAAAAACCCACTTATCRAARAAGTCAGMRAGGTCAATACCTGAATACTGGGTCAGGTGATCCCGAAGCATGTAGGAGTTCATATGACTGAACTGATTGGCTTCAAGAAAAGAGGAGAGGCCTCCGAAAAACAAGGAGTCACCCATATAACCCCTCAGCGTATGTGCGACATCAGCACCTTTGAGGTATACATGATCACCATAGGTGATATCCAGCGGAATGCCGTAAATGGGCCGGTATTCGTCTTCGGTAACGTGTGCAAGATGWACCACAAACTCGTGATTGTCTCTAACCAATTTACGGTAAGCTTCAGGTCCGTCCAGGAACTCGTTGAACAAGAATTCTGAATAGGTGGCCATCCCCTCATTCAACCACATATCGCCTGCCGTTTCGCAAGTGGCCAAATCCCCCCACCACATATGCGCCAATTCATGGGCCATTAAATCTTGATTCGCCAAAGACCCATTGGCTGCAAATCGAGGGTAGGTAATATTGGTGGCGTGTTCCATGGCACCTGAGTTAAAAGGGACCATSGAATARCCTACTTTRTTCCATCTGTARGGKCCATAMCCCTGTTCAWASGCGGCRATTGCCTGATCCACATTGRTGAAAGAAGCACGCACATTRCTGGTATCTGCCGCGTCAGCATAGAGYTCAATCTGAATGGGGCCATTAAYGCCATTGTGAACCATATTCACGGTTTCATAACTTGATACCGCCACACAGGCAAGATAGGTTGGAATAGGCTTGTCAAGCACCCATTTAGTGACAACGGTATCCCCATTTAGAGGAATCTCAGAAATCCGGTCCCCATTACATTTGGCAATTCTCCCGTCCGCAGTGGTGATGTTAAATTCATACGTGGCTCTCTCAACGAAATTGTCAAAACATGGAAACCATACCCTCCCGTAGTTGTGAGGGATCGACTCGAATCCAACTCCCAGGTTGAAAGCGTAATTTCCCGACCAATACCATCCGCCCCACCCCGAAGGATCCACAATAGGTGAACCGTTATAGAATACAGTCACCTCTGTGCTGTCTCCACGGTTTAAGGTGCCGGCTAATTGTATGCTCACCAAGGTGTCGTTATAGAAATACGCCAATACTGAAGATCCAGAGGTTATGGAGTCGATATTCATCGCCACAAGGTCCAGCTGGATTTGATCAATGCCATCCTTCATCGAGATGATGTCGAGTTGGGTATTGCCTTTAATGGTCTTTCCGGAGAAGTCGGTGATGTTGAGGTTAATGGTGAAGTTGACGATATCTATGGTGTCACTTCTKGTGATTGAGCCTAGGGATTTGGGTGTCCCTTCACTGTGAGCAATGCCGGTTATTTTTTGTTTTACATGCTGGCAACTGATTGTTGGAACGCCATTATCCTGTGCCWGGGAATTGTGTAGCGAACTGCTAATCAGAAAAAGTGACGTAATAAGAATGACTATTCGAGCGTTTACGTTCATGAGAAATCTGTTTATTCTTAACTTCGAGCCTGTCTGTGTGCCGTCTCCTGAGGCTTTGGCCGCACGCTGTCGCTGAAGCTTTAGCGTAAGCGACCGGAGACTGAAAAACGGCAGTCTCATCTCATTGAGATTGATTTATCGAATCATAACAAATATAAGCAGCATCTCCTGATAATCCAATGTCGGATACCCGTTACAAATACGTGATTTTGTTGGCCTGTTTATTCTTGCCTTTCCAGGGATATTCACAGGAGGAGGGCAAGGTGAAGAAGTTCCACGGGCTTTCGGGACCTGAAAAGCGCTGGGTTCTGGCCCACCCATTCATTGCGATGAAGACCTTGAAGGTTTCAGAACAAGCCAAGAAGATTAGTGATGCCCAAAAAGACTCACCTGATCTGGATGGATACGGAAATGGGGGGCAGGTAGATGCATTTAGGCATTGCTTCTGGATCGCGGCCTTATGTCAGGTGATTGAGGAAAAGAAGGCGCTGAAGCTCGGAATGGCCCATGAGAAAGGAAACGAGAAAGACTATAAGAAGAGAAAAACGGAAGATGGAGAATTGCCGGATATGATTGCGAGTACAATGGATTTATGGAATAATCAGGTAGGTGCGGCGCTGTCCAGGGAAAATCCAGGGGTTACGGAGGAGGTATTGGTAAATATCGTTAAACTCGCGGTCACCTCGGGGAAGTGCAARATTATTAAGAGAAAYGCTCAGGGTGCATTCCTTGATGCAGMAGGGAATGTTCTTAAGGAGGCGGACTGGAAAGGCAAATGGGTCAATGAGCGCTGCCTGGTCATGTCGGATAAAACGGTCAATTAGTTGTGAAGAAGGGGCTTTCNSRTWMWGTTTWTNTSANTATYKTSMMTNNTYGTMMAYRMWYARACCAAGCGCACCTTTGGGTTGAAAATTCAACCCTATCCCGGAACTACGATAACAGAAGAAGCGAGCTATCAAGAAACATTTCCGGATAGTCTTTCCCGGCACCAGGCTGTTCAGGCCTATCTGTCAAAGCTTTATGGAATGGGCTTTCTGGCTGCCTCTTTTGATAGTTTGGAGTACGACAGTCTTCGTTTAACGGCATTCATAAGCCAGGGCAAGGTCTATAAATGGGCACAGATTAAYTCAAAGAATGTGGATGAAGGGGTGCTTGCCAAGATTGGCTATCGAGATAAGCTCTATCGKAACAAGCCCTTCAACCATCAACAATTACGAGGTYTGCAAGAGTCTATTTTGGAGCATTATGAAAACAACGGATATCCATTTGCGTCYGTTAARCTTGATGAAGTAAGCGTCGAGGAGGATAAAATATCGGCTTCTCTTGTAGTKACKACCAATARRCTCTATAAAATTGATTCRGTTGAGATTGTTGGRGAAGCCAAGATATCCCTYATTTACCTTTACAGTTATCTGGGTATTAAGCCKGGTGATTTGTAYAGCGAGCGCTTGATTGGGGAGATTTCTRCAAGAGTGAAGGAAATTGCTTTTTTGAAGGAAACCAAGCCAGCCACCCTCAAATTCACCGATAAGAGCACCACATTATATTTGAATCTGGCGGACAAGAAAGCCAGCCGATTTAATGGGGTGCTTGGCTTTTTACCCCAAAGTAAAGCGACGGATAAGTTGATTGTAACGGGTGAGGCAAAATTGAAATTGCTGAACTCTTTCGGAAGGGGAGAGCTCATTGATTTTAACTGGCGGAGCCTGCAGCCAAGAACACAGGATTTGAATGTCAACCTCGTTTATCCCTTTTTGCTCTCCACGCCTTTTGGTGCCGACCTGAAATTTAAGCTGTACAAACGCGACACGCTCTACCTGGATGTGTTCACAACGGCGGCCTTACAGTATTTGATGAGAGGAGGCAGTGCGCTAAAGGTCTTTGTCCATAATAAGGAAACCCGGGTACTGGGCCGAGGGCCAGGGACCGCGATTTATTCCAATGTTAAAAGCACCTTATACGGAATGGGATACAAGGTGCGCCGACTGGATTATGCACTCAATCCTAGAAAGGGATTCTCTGCTAGCATTGAGGGCGCGGTAGGTGGTAAACGGATCAAAAACGATCCTGATCTCAATCCTGATTCGGTTGATACAAGAAGTGTCGAATATGAAGGCATTGCCGCTATAGATGGTTTTGTCCCGCTCGCGGGAAGACATGTGTTGCATCTGGGATTAACAGGAGGGCACCGGTCCAGCAAGTCCATGTTTGTCAATGAACTTTATCGATTGGGCGGGTTACAATCCCTACGGGGTTTTGATGAGGAGACCATTTTTGCCTCATCGTACGTAACGTATCTTTTAGAATACCGTTATTTATTGGAGCAAAACTCTTTTCTCTATGCCTTCTTCAACGGTGCCTATTATGAAAATGAGATCAACCGAGTGAACAAAGTAACATGGGTGGATACGCCGTTTGGCTATGGTGCAGGTATCACATTTGAAACCAAAGCCGGAATTTTTAGTGTCAATTATGCCTTGGGGCAGCAGCTGGGCAACCCCGCCGACCTCAAGGCAGCGAGGGTGCACTTTGGGATTGTGAGTAGTTTTTAGGTTGATTGAAGTGAAAATAAAACCACTTGGTGATACGCAATTGATGCAGGACATAACAAGGTGGATCCAATTGGTCACCCCGACCAACGGGAGGGATCTCCGTCAATATGCAGAAAGTCTGGCTGATAGCAATATTTGAACAAGCACCAATATTAGCGCAGGGAGATTTCTCCCTTTTGCCTACCTGGCTGCCTTGCACGCTGTGGCTTCAATCAAAGTGACGTATACGGGTCGAAATAACCACTGCCCTGATCTGCATTGGAGTTACCCTCCTTCCTTCACCACCTTCCGTGTTACAGTCCCCTGATTGGTTTCAATCCGCAGAAAATAAATACCATTTGTTAAGGATGAGAGGTCTAGCTTATTGCTTGGTGATACTTCCACTTGAATATTGGTTCCAAGAACATTGAACAAAGATATTTTTTCAACGCGTAGTTCTTTCGGTGCTGACACAGTCATAATTCCTTCTGTTGGATTTGGATCCAGTCGTAATGTGCTCTTCAAATTGGATTCATCCAGACCAGTGAATACAGGTATTTCAATAATAGTAGAAGAAGTGCAATTTGTTCCATCCGTAACCGTCACAGTGTAAGATCCGCCAGGCACGTTGAAGAGGTTCAAACTACTTGCACCATTTGACCAGTCATAGGTGTAAGCTGGAATTCCTCCGGAAACGGAAAGTAGGATGCTTCCGTCGCTCTCACCTGCAGTGGCTATATTTACAGTGCTGGAAATGAGTATTTCAGCAGGATTGGTTATCGTGAACGTACTGGATCCAGAGCATTGCAATAAATCGGTAACTGTTGCCACATAGGTTGTTCCTACACAAAGACTGGTAAAGAAGGGAAAAACAGGTGGATCAACCACCCAGCTGGAATAAGGGGGTGTTCCCCCGGATGTATTAAACGCAATCATACCATCACAAATGTCATAACAGGAAGGGGTTGTAATAATTGGTCCTACTGCGATTGGGAGAGGTTCTGAAATTAATATTGTATCGATCAGCTCACATCCTGTAGCCTCTGATACGGTGACGCTATAGCTCCCAGCATAAATAGCAGACAAGTCTTCACTTGATCCTCCGGGAGACCACTGAAAGGTGTAAGGGGTCGAGGCACCGCTTACAGTAAGATCGATAGACCCATTCTGCGTCCCATTGCAAGTCACATCAGTTGTAGCAACTGAAACTAAAAGCGGAGCGTACTGCAACTGTATGGAGTCGGCGAGAACATTTCCGCAATCATCAGTAACGTTGACAAAATACCATCCGGGGGAAGAACTACTCATCGTAGCGGTAGTATCACCATTTGACCAGGAGTATGTATAAGGAGGGATTCCTCCGGTTAAAGAGATGGAAGCGGTACTTGTATTTTGTATGCTATCGCATATGTTCTGCCCTGATAAACTTGCTGCCATCGCACTTACCTGACATACTTCAGCGTATCGTGAAATGCTCAGTCCTRCAGAATCGGTAATGATAACTTGGTAAGCGCCCGAAATAAGCCCAGTGGCAGTTGAATTTGTTTGATTACTCTGGTCATTCCATTGATACGTGAATGGTGGAGTGCCGTATGAGACGGAAGATACCGATGCCGAACCGAAGTTACCACCAGAACAACCTGCATGAATTACTGATGTGCTCGCCATCATGGATACACCTCCAGCATTGTAAATGGTCAATCCCCCTTCGTCCGTACCGATCCACTTATTGCCTTGGCTATCGATGGTTATCGTGACGATATTTGAATCTGGCAGCGATGAGTTAAAGGGCGTCCAAAGTGTCCATGTTGTATCCATATCATACTCCAATAACCCCCTGACAGTGCCTGCCCACACGGTATTGGTGGATTCAGTACGTAATGTATTAATGTAAGAATCAACCCCTACAATAGTGTCCAAGCTATAGGATGCCAAGACGCTGTCGCCTTTAGTTTTAACCAATTTCCTCATCCATTTTAGAGCAAGCCATACATAATCGCTATCATCTACAGAAACATACACCAAATCTTCCAGGAAGCCGGGGGATCCATACGGAGAAAAAGAGCTCCAATTACTTCCGTCATATTTTAGCAATCCAAAACAATCATCTCCAACCCATACATGAGTACTGTCCTGGACATCAATTGAGTTTACATTGAATTTAATGGTAACCCAGCCTCCACTAAAGAGGGTCCAACCAGACCCATCAAACTTGACCAAGCAACTTGGATCATCATCACATTCTTTACCGATCCGTGGTGTGCCAACCCAAACATTGCCATACGCATCTGCCTCCACTGCTGAAATGGCATTC
Source organism: Flavobacteriales bacterium (assembly GCA_016764395.1). Taxonomy (GTDB): domain Bacteria; phylum Bacteroidota; class Bacteroidia; order NORP154; family NORP154. Next base: position 9,372 of record JAESRW010000007.1, on the reverse strand, counting down.
TGACAAAGGGGTGTATTGGTAGTATTGTAAACAGTCCAGAAAAGACATTCCATTCTCACAAGGCCTTCATCGGTCCCTATCCATTTAACATTGTTGTTGTCAACAGAGATTGCGGTCACTTTGTTACTCGGCATGTCAGAGTTTGATGTATCGTAGATGGTCCAGGTGGTTCCGTCAAATTTGGCTATACCTGCACTATCTGTACCCACCCAAATATTGCCGCCGCGATCTATGGCGATACTTGAAACATGGTTGTCAGGCAAACCAGAATTAATTGTGTCATAGATGACCCATTGCGGTTGAGCCAATGTGTATAGACAAGTTATGCATACCAGTAATGTGACAAAGACAATCTTCACTGCATTCACATTTATCCTTTAGATTGGATAGGTTTGGGTTGATAAAATAGTTCCTCGGTAGAATTGGTGTAAGAGAAGTTCCTGTATGTTAAGGTTACCCTGAATTTACCATTTTTTATGGACACGTTCATTCTTATTCTACTCGTGCTCATTTTGGGTGCCCTTCTGGCCGTCGCATATCGCTTGTTTAATCAGACGAGTGAAGAGCCCAGGGAAGATGCGTCGCAGAAAATAATGCTTGAGCTCATGGGAAATCTGCGTAAGGAAGTGCAAGAATCTGGTGGTAAGAACAGGGTAGAGATGACGGAACGGCTCGACAGAATAAACGAACAGCTCATCAAGCATCAGCATAATACTACCGAAAATCTTCAAAAACAGTTCAATTGAAGTGCGAAAATCATAACTGAGGTGACAGAGAAGCTTGGCAAGGACGTCTTAAAAATTACAGATGGTGCCGACGGTGGAGACTATGAGGCGTTGGAACTTGACCGTCCAAAAGAAGGGGAGGAATAAAAGAAGCCCGAACCGGCAACCCGCCGACCTCAAGGCAGCGAGGGTGCACTTTGGGATTGTGAGTAGTTTTTAAAGCAGCTACGGAATGTAAATGTGTACATTTACATGGCTGAAAAATAATCAAAATGGGCACTGATATTTTACTGATAATCTTATCGCTTTGTCTTGGCTTTCTTGGAGGATGGATCGTCTCCAAGAGAAAAAACCAGGATGAAAATGCACGTGGTACAGATGAAACGAATACCATCATTGAATTAAACAGAGAAATTGCCGCCAAGGATCAGCAAATTGTAATTCTCAAGGAACAAAGTGAGGAGCAAGAAGATAAATTGAGGGACCAATTTGAAAATTTGGCGACCAGGATATTGGATCAAACTTCAAAGAAATTCACGGATCAAAACAAAAATAATCTTAAAGACATTCTTGATCCTCTAGGGGTTCGGATTAAAGAATTTGAGAATAAGGTCAACGAAACCTACGTCAAAGGCACCAAGGAAAGATCGACACTCGCAGAACAAATAAAGAATTTGAGTGAATTGAATCTTAAGATAAGTGAGGATGCAATTAGTTTGACCAAAGCCTTAAAAGGCGATTCTAAAACTCAGGGGGATTGGGGCGAATTTAAATTGGAGATGATACTTGAGAAAGCCGGCCTTATGAAAGGGGTTCATTATTCAACTCAAAGCTCCTATCAGGATGAAGAAGGTAAAAACAAAAGGCCCGATGTAATTGTCAATTTACCTGATGATAAATGCCTGATAATAGATGCTAAGGTGTCGTTAACCGCGTATGCGAACTACTATCAAAGCGAAGATGAACTGGAAAGGGAGGCGTACTTGAAAGATCACATCTCCAGTATGAAAAAGCATGTGCAGGACCTTAGTTCAAAGAACTATCAAAAACTGTATCAGATAAATGCACCTGATTATGTGCTGATGTTCGTGCCCATTGAGCCTGCCTTCATGCTTGCCATTCAAACCGATCAGGATTTAATGGCCTGGGCGGTGGAGAAGAAGAATATAGTGATTGTTCCGACGAGCACATTATTAGCAACGATCTCAATGGTATCCTCCATTTGGAAGCAAGAAGATCAAAAAAAGAACGTTCTTGAAATAGCAAGACAAGGTGGCGCTTTATATGATAAGTTTGTCGGTTTCGTGGACGATCTGCTCAGTGTTGGGAAAAAGTTAAACTCTGCGAAAGACTCCTATGATGGCGCAATGAATAAGCTGTCTACGGGGAAAGATAATTTGGTCAGGAAAACAGAAATTATAAAGTCGCTCGGAGTGAAGACTTCAAAGAGCCTTCCAGAAACGCTTATTGAAAGGGCCGTTGCATCTGATGGAAGTACATCGCTCCAAATTGATGACGTCCAAAAAGATGGAGACGAATAAAAGAATTCGGATCAAATAACCACCTACACGTATCAAATTACAAACTACCATAGCACTCAACGCTCATCAATTCGAAATTCCAATTCTGTATTTTGAAATTGATAATGATGGGATTGGATAGTCAGACCGGTGAAAAAATTAATCGTTATATCCTTGTCTTTTCTTCTTGCTGGCTGTTATTCAACAACGCGGCTCAGCAATCAGAACCTCTCGTATCTCTATTGGAAGGAATCAGGGATTCTTCACCCCAAGTACAACGTTTACCATCTTTCCGACACCGTGTCAAAGCTTTATGTCTATATCAAACCCAAGGAGCTCCTATTTACCAGGCCAGATGGCAATGATGTGTTTTCAGCATCGTATTCGATACACTACAACCTCTTGCCATCCTATGAGACAAAGGAGGTACTTGATAGCGCTACCTTTCAGTATAAGCCCAGTAAAGGTGAAGCGAGCTCGGCCATCCTTAAAGAGGTAACCTTCAAGACACCAGGCCCTGGAAAGTTCTTGTTGGAGGTGTTGATATCGGACAATGGAAGAAAACAAACGGCACGATCTTTTATCAACATTAATAAAACGGGCGTGGCGAACCGGCAATCCTTTTTGGTGTACAAGCGATCTCCCGACAGGCCCCTCTTTAAAAATTATCTCAACGAGCGGGAGGAAGTCAATGTGCTTTCAGAATTAAAAGGAGTGGATAGATTACTGCTCAAATATTATAAGTTGAAGTTTCCAATATCGGCTCCTCCATTTTCGGTTAAAAGCCAACCTCCGTTTAATGCTGAACCGGATAGCCTGGCAAACGTGCATTTGGAAGATGGTAAAATGTCGATTTCCTTCAACCGAGCGGGCATATACCACCTCATCTCCGACACCGCCAATAATGGGGGCCYGACCTTCTTCGTTTATGACAATGATTTCCCCCAACTGACCAAGCCTGAAGAACTCATCGGACCACTGAGATATATCACTACCCGGCAGGAGTACTCAGAAATGAAGCTGTTGAACAGTAAAAAGGTGGCAGTGGATAATTTTTGGCTCAATGTAACTGGAAATCCTGATAGGGGAAGGAAGATCATTAAGCAATTCTATGGCCGTGTTGAGGAGGCCAATAAGTTTTTCTCATCCTATTTGGAGGGTTGGAAATCGGATCGAGGTATGATCTTCATTGTCTATGGGCCACCTGATGTTGTGTACAAAAGTTCCAACGCTGAAAATTGGATTTATGGAGAGGAGGGAAACATCACTTCAGTGAATTTCACTTTCTATAAAGCCAATAACCCCTTCTCAGACAATGACTACCGCCTAAGCCGCTCCGCGATTTATAAAAACAGCTGGTTTCATGCCGTTGATGCATGGCGCCAGGGGATCGTGTATTAACAATGGGCGAATTTCGATTTCGCGTTTACGAATAAAGCAGTATTAGCTCTTTGCGACCTTTGCGCCAACTTTGCGATCTTTGCGTTAAAATAAAAGCAAGCAAACCCTCAGCTCAAGTTCATTTTTCACAAACATCATATGTACGAACAACGCCACAATAAAAAGGAAGATGACCAAATGATCTTCGGTATGCGCCCCGTAATGGAGGCCCTGAAATCCGGAAAAGAAATTGATAGCTTACTCCTGCAGAAAGGCTTGCGGGGAGAGAATCTCGATGAGCTACTGCAATTGATCAATGAGCGCAAGCTGCACATCAAGCGGGTTCCCTCAGATAGGCTCAATCGTTTAACAAGAAAAACACACCAGGGCGTTATCTGTTTTGTCTCTCCGATATCCTATGCCAAGCTGGAGGATGTGTTGCCAACTATTTATGAAAGTGGGAAGGATCCACTGATCTTATTACTGGACGGAATCACCGATGTGCGGAATTTTGGAGCCATTGTGCGCACAGCAGAATGTGCCGGTGTGGATGCGATAGTCATTCCAGAAACTGGAGGCGCGAGGGTTACTGCGGATGCGATAAAGACGTCTGCGGGCGCATTGAACAGGGTTGCCGTTTGCAGAACAAGAGACATCGTAGATGCCGTAAAAATGGTAAAAGACAATGGCCTGAATATCGTGGCCTGTACAGAACACGGTGACGGGGATGTTTATTCAACAGTGCTCAACCAGCCGATAGCCTTCATCTTAGGATCGGAAGAAACAGGTATCTCAAAAGCTTGCCTAGCGTTGTCAGATCAGTTTGCCGGAATCCCAATGAAGGGCAAGATTGAATCTTTGAATGTATCTGTAGCGGCAGGAGTTGTGCTCTATGAGGCGATACGCCAGCGATCTATATCTTAGCCAGCAAGTTTTCCACAGCCTCTTTCAGTAGCGCAGGTTGCGGCTTCATCGTTATGCCACTGAACTTGTGTGTCGAATCCAACGCCGTCTCTAAGTTAAAATCCCCTTGACTGACTGAATAAAAGACTCCTCTTTCTTTCATTGAACCGGCAAGATATTCTTGTTCAGTTTGCCCGGGAGTTGGTATCAGTACCGCCTTTTTCCCTACCGCTGCAAGGTCCATAATGGTTGAATAKCCRGGCCTGCTAAGYACTACATCYGAGGCGAGCATGGCGTTGAGCATGTCTTCGGTATTAAGGTGGGAATGTACAACCGCTCCATTCACGCTTGAGCTCATCTCATCTGGTAATCCACGTACCACAATGCTCTTCAATTGGCTCTCCTTCAATTGCTCCATGATTAATTCTTCAAAGATGGTCCGYTGAGGTTCGGGGCCRGAGAGGCTYACCATAAGATCATACTTCTTCGCATGTGAGGTGCCRTTGGCATGGGMAAATCTCGACAGAGGGCCAATGAACTTTAAYGATGGYAAGATGCGTTCATGCGAGAGGTCACCWGATARATTGTTGGCGTCTTTCATGTCAGGCACCCAGCAGCGGTCGTATTTCCTAATGAAATAGCCGGTAATACCCCGTAAGATGGGCTCMAGGAATTTTAATCCAGGAGGACACTTGATCATAATCTGATGGGTTATAAAGACGGAGTAGACCTTTTTTGACCACAGGCCATACCGGTTATCCGAAATAATCGCATCCAGTTTGTGTTGGGCAATGAGTTGCTTGAGCTTGGAGTGCTCCTGATAAATTCGATAGAAGATTTTCGGTATGCTGGCCAACACCTGCCAATTCATCGACTTGGTACCCGAGTAACGCATCCTGTACCCGGGAAGATGGATTGTTTCCAGGTTTGGGAATTCTTCTTTGAGCAAGGTGAGGCCGCCGCCATCGGCGGCAATCAATACGGTCGCTCCGCATTCAACCAACTCCCGAATAATCGGAATGCATCGTGTTGCATGGCCAAGTCCCCAGTCAAGGGGTGCTACAAGGACCCGTTTTATAACCTTATGGTCTTTTGAACTTTTAATGCTCCCTCTGTTTTGAACTGGAGCAAGTAGGCTCCAACAACAAGTCCTGTTTTTTCTGCATTAATGGTGTATGAATAATCCCCTGCTGCCTGTTTTCCTGAAACGATGGTATACACCTTCTTGCCAGATAGGTCGATGATATCAAGGGACAGGTTTTCATTCTTTTCAAGCGTGTACTTAATCGTTAGCTCTTGGTCAAATGGGTTGGGGAACACGGCGATTTGATCAATTTCCATGTCTATTTCCGGTACACTAGGAACTACAAGGCCGTTTTTTATAATGGTGAAATCGTCGTATACACCTCCAAGGGAATCAATTAAAAAGGCATCCAGTTGGTCGCCGTCGACTTCAATGACCAAGGATCCTCCTTCATAACCACTTGCATACATGAGGGGGTGGTCGAGCTGCCCATCACTTCCTAAATTTCCGGTTTTTGCCGAGCAGCCTACAACGGCATATACGGTTCCTCGATTGGGGTTCGGCCCGGTTGTCAACTTCAGGTATGGAGTGCCATCGGAAAGGCTACCGGTACCGCCATCCACAATGGTGGAGTCAATCGGGTGTGGACTATCGGATCCGTAATTTCCAAACAGTAAGTAGGAGCGCTCGTACGCATGACTGTGTCCATTCAATACGAGGTCAACCCCATAACTTTCAAGAATTGGGATAATGTGGTCCCTAACAGCGCGCATTACAGCACCATCAACTGCCGTGAGAGATTGATCTAATTCTGTGTGCGTGCCACGGGAATAGGGGGGTTGATGCATGTAAGCGATCACCCAGTCAGTATTGGTATTCGCCGCCAGGTCGTTTTCTAACCACGTGAGCATGGCTGGATCGTGATCTATCGTGACCCCTCCGAATCCGATGTTAAAGTCGTATTCTTCAGAGTTTATTGAGATAAAATGCACGTTGCCATAATCATAAGAATAGTATTTTTCTGTCCCACTCGCTAAGCCTCCAGACTCACCGTTGGTGGGCATGGTGAAATTTGCGAAATACGGTCCCGCACCAAGGGAAACGACAGGATGCGTTTGGCCGTAATCGTGGTTTCCTGGAGCAGGATAGAGGATCGTGTTTTTGAAAACATCCGGGTATACGTCGAAGACATTGGTCTGGTATTCGTCGTCCCTTCCACTGTCGTATGCGTTATCCCCCAACCACAACCAGACGTCAGAGTGTCGTCCATTAAGGTAGTTTAGATAACCGTCTTTAATCATCGGGCCTTTGTTGTTGCCTTCGCCAAAATCACCAATAGCATAAATTCTAATGGGCTGTTTGGTGCCAATCGCAGGCGAAGTTTTAAAGTAGTAAGAGCTGTCAAGCGTACTCAACATGCCCGTGCTCGTTCCGACTACATAGAAGTACTTTGTGTTCGCAGTCAGGCCTGTGATATTGACCTCATGTTCACTGGTTAGGGTCGCATCATCCACCGTCATCATGGTGGCGATGTCCAGTTGTGTTCCGTACCAAACCCTGGTATCAACGTCTGATACCGTTGAATCAGTTCTCCATCTCACAACCACACTGGACTCGGTTCCCATATGAAGATAGGGCCCTCTTGAAATGGAAGTTTGGGCATATAATGAGGACATAGTCACTATAAGGACTACGGATAACGCGATTATTCTTGATTGCATCTGCTTTTTTATTCTATTGGAACGGGTAGGCTAAGGTAAGAAAAATTCGCTTCCAGAGGAAACAGGCGGCGTATTGCTGAGGCCTTGGCCGGCAAGTGCTGTAGCGACGTAAGGGAAAAACGATTTAAATGAAGTGCCTCATTATCATTGACCTAAGGTGGTGGTTGGCATTAGTTTAGATGCCGTTGTAAATTGAATCCTTTTATAATTAATGTCAAATCCCCCTTTTCATTGGTGGTCTGCACGGTCTGAATTTCCAGTTTAACCGCTAAGTGCGCAAAGGTTTCGCTAAGAGCGCCAAGGTAAAAGTAGTGTGTCATTCATTGCGCCCCTTGCGAAACCTTTGCGGTTAGAGCATATGACTTGTTGCAACCTAATCGTTTATTCCAAATCAAAATGCGCTCGATATCCTGACAAGGTGCAACGATATTGTAAACTAAAGCCTAATAATTCCTAGCTTCAGCTGACTCTTCCCTATCGCTCACCTCTTCCTCAGTCCTGCGAGTAAGGCAGGCTTCACCAACCTTCCTTTCAACTTAGCTTCAAAAAACGCGTGTAGGGGGAATATAAATGCAGCCACACTTGCGTTGATCAGAAGTTTCAATCCAGGAGCTCCACCTGTCCAGGTGTCTACGTAGGGATCTCCGAGTACCAGTATAAATTCAAAGAGGATAAGGAAGGAGAAAAAGATGAGTCCTTCAGCTACTTTAATGGGCAGTGATAATTTACCGAGCATGGCTACCAATCCACCAATTGCCAATAAACAAATTAGAATCACAGAATACTGCAGATTGTCCCGCCTTGCTGTTACTTCAGCTTGAAGCCTGGCTGTTTCTTTTTCTTGTTGATCTTTTACCAGCTGAGCTTTCTCAAACTCATATTTTGTTTGCTGTCGAATGGATGCTTTTTGTGTTTCTTCGTTATTGATGCTATCGCGCATGAGGATGTGTAGTTCGTACATCTCCAAAGCCATTTGGTAATTGCCTTGCTTTTTGGCCACTTTGTTCAATAAACCAGAATTGTATGAAATAAGATCTGGCGATCCGATTTCCTGCGCGATTTCCAACCCCTGTTGGCCTAATTCTAAAGCGTTTGTTAGGTTTCCCACGAGAAGTTCAATATCTCCAATGTTTTTAAAAGAGTTAGCTATTCCGCTTTTGTCACCAATCTCTTCTCGGATCTTCAAACTCTTGTGGTGGAACTCCAGTGCTTTGGGAATGTCCCCTTGAGCATTATAGATAGTACCAATATTGTTTAAAGAGGTAGCGATTCCGCTTTTATCACCCACCTCTTTATACATCTTCAAACTCTTGTGACAGAACTCCAGTGCTTTGGGTATGTCCTCTTGATTATTATAGATAGCTCCAATATTGTTTAAAGAGGTAGCTATTCCGCTTTTATCACCCATCTCTTCAAAGGCCTTCAAGCTCTTGTGGTAGAACTCCAGTGCTTTGGGTATGTCGCCTTGATTCATATAGATTAATGCAATATTGTTTAAAGAGCTAGCCATTCCGCTTTTATTGCCTAACTCTTCCTCTATCTTTAAACTCTTGTGGTGAAACTCCAGTGCTTTGGGTATGTCCCCTTGAGCATCATAGATAAGCCCAATATTGTTTAAAGAGGTAGCTAAGCCGCTTTTCTGACCCATCTCTTCTTGAATCTTCAAACTTTTGTGGTAAAACTCCAGTGCATTGGGTATGTCCCCTTGAATATAATAGATATACCCTGTATTGTTCAAGGCCTCAGCCAAGAAGAATAAATATTTTTTTTCAAAGGCACCTGCCTCACCGTTAAGCTGGCCAGAAACCAAGCTCTCTTCTGCCAGGTCATGTACTTTTTGCCAAAGAATTAGCGCAGTGTCCGGGTTGTTGAGGTAAACTTCCTCACCCCAAACTAAGTAGGCCCTGCAAACTGAGGTATCGTGGCCTGCGTTCTGGATAGCATTTCTTATAGAATCCACTTTCGCTTTAGCTTCAGTGGACACGTCTACCTTCGTTTGTGCGTAGGTGTGCCACGAAGTTAAAGAGTGGACAAATTAAGTAAAGTTCTTTAACATGCTGTATATGAGATGGTGGTAGGTCCACCGAAGGCGGCTTACA